>CAZVXE010000056.1:0-8845 GCA_964630765.1 uncultured Thermococci archaeon
TAGAAGTTTCAATAGATGAAGATTTCACACCAGTTTTGAGGCAGGAAGGTTTTGATGCAGACTATGAATCCCTCTCAGGCGGAGAAAGAACTTCTGTTGCACTTGCTTATAGACTTGCGTTAAATAGGATAATCAATAATCTTGTCGATGAAATAAAAACACAAGATATTATAATTCTTGATGAACCAACAGATGGATTTTCAAGAAAGCAGATGGACAGAGTACGGGATGTACTAGATATGCTTGGCATGAATCAAGTAATAATAGTTTCTCATGAGCCAGAAATTGAAAGCTATGTTGATCACGTATTAAGAGTTACAAAAAGAGATGGAGTATCAAGAGTTGAGAATCAAGGCGCTTTTTCTAAAACTACTGTTGACCTTTGATATTTCAAAAACGATATAAAGCTAAAAGATAACTATATCATGGGTGTATATATGCTTTCAAATATACCAATAAATCTTGATAAGGTAAAAAAAGAAGAGATAGATAAAGAAATTTTAAGAGTTGGAATTATAGCCGAGCTAGACGCAGTTAATTTATATGAACAACTTGCAGCTATGACTACAAATAAAAATATAAAAATGCTTTTCTTAGATATCGCAAAAGAGGAAAAGACACATGTGGGCGAATTCCAAGCTCTTCTTCTGACCTTGGATAAACAACAAGTACAAGAGTTAGAAAAAGGGAAAAAGGAAGTTGAAGATTTAATTAAATAATCCCAAGAGATAATATGCAGTGTTTTTATAATATAGAAGTTTCTAGTTTGGGAACTTTTGGATTGGTCTGGAGAGTAGAAAATACTAAAATGAAAATTATAAAAATTTTTCTACCTACGGATAAAAATATTTTAGTTTCTAAATTAAGAGATGAATATAGCTTTGCCAAAAGATCTAATTCTTTAGAAAAAATAACTTTGGAGGTAAAGAGGTTTATTTCTGGGGAGAACATCAAGTTTAATCTTGGGCTTCTAGATTTTGATATATGCACCGATTTTGAGAAAAAAGTACTAATGGCAGAATATAATATCCCAAGAAGTTATGTAAGCACCTATTCAAGAATCGCAAAAAAAATTGGTACGCCTAAAGGTGCAAGGGCAGTAGGAAATGCGTTGGCCAATAATCCTTTTCCTTTAATAATACCGTGTCATCGTGCAATAAGGTCTGATGGGACTCTGGGTGGATTTCAAGGAGGCCTTGAGATGAAAAAAAAGTTATTAGAAAAAGAAGGAATATTTTTATCTAACGGCAAGGTAAGTAAAGATAAAATATATTATTAGAATTCATCAAGGGTCTTCTGGCTTTTAGAGAACTCTAAGTTTGAAATTCTTATTCCAACTCTCCTAAGTTTTTTATCAGGATTCTCTTCAAAGTATTTTTCAAGTAGGCGTTTAGAAATTGAAACAACTTTCTGAATATCCTTAGTTTGTGCTATTGTTTCACTTTTTGTTTGAGTTTTTAAGTCAGTATCAATAGTTATTAGTGATACAGTCCTAAATGATACATTATTTTTTATTATTCGCTGCCGCATATCCGTTGATAACCCAAGTATCTTATCAAAAATTATATCTTTATCGTTTGTATCTGCTTTTAAAGTTCCTATTCTTGAAAGTTGTTTTTTCTCTCTTGGTTCAACTGGTGTCTCATCTATACCTAAGGATTTATCATGAAGTAGTCTGGCTTTATTCTTGCCAAATATTTCTTCAAGCTCTATTAAATCGTATGAGCTCAGATCACTTGCAGTTTCAATACCAAGATCATTTAGAGATTTAGTTGTTTTACCGCCAATCCCATGTAATTTAGAGACTTTTAGATTCTCTAGAAATGGTATTATTTCTCTTTCCTCAACAACAGTCAATCCATTTGGTTTTTGAAAGTCAGATGCCATCTTGGCAACAAATTTATTAGAGGATATTCCAACTGACGCAGTCAAACCCTCTTGAGAAGTTATTTTTTCTTTTATTGTGTTTGCTATTTCAATCGCCTTATCTAAATCTCCGTCTGTCCTTTCCGTAACATCTAGATAGGCTTCATCTATACTGACTTGTTCCATTATGTCTGATTCATCTTCTATTAAATCCATTATCCTATCCGATACTTCTCTATAATAATCCATGTCGACAGGTAAGAATGCGACATCTTTGCCTTTTGCAATCCTCTTTGCAATTATTATGGGCATTCCAGCCTTGATACCCAACTCTCTAGCCTTGTAATTTGATGTGCTCACAGCACCGCTATCCTCAGTCCTGCCAGAATAAACGCATATAACTACTGGTTTACCTCTTATTTTGTCATTCCTGTTTTCTTCTAGAGATGCATAGAATGAGTCAAGGTCAACATGCATTATTATCCTTTTCATTGAAATAAATTTGATTTTAGATGATATAATGCTTATCCTTATAATTCTTAATAGCAACAAATAAATAGCCTTCCCATATTTACCTATCAGGGATTATTATGTTGAGAGTTGTAAATCTTGGGGCCGAAGTCGAGGGCAACCCTATACTTGATCATGTGAATTTGTACATAAAAGAAGGTCAAACTTATGTTCTTTTTGGGCCAAATGGTAATGGAAAGACATCCCTTTTAATGACTTTAATTGGAAATCCTGCATTCAAAGTAACATATGGCAGGATTATGTTTAAGGGCCAGGATATAAACGACCTGTCAACTGATCAGAGAGTTAAGATGGGGATGGGAATTAGTTTTCAGAACCCTCCAAAAGTCAGCGGTTTAAAGCTAATTGATATGTTGCTTAATTGTGCAAAGCAGAGTGGTACAGACCAGAATAAGATTTATGAGTATGCTCAGATGCTTAATATGGAAAAATTCCTCAACAGAAGCGTAAACGTTGGATTTTCTGGAGGAGAAGTAAAACGTTCTGAAGTGCTTCAGCTTTTGACTTTAAATCCAGATTTAGTATTATTCGATGAGCCTGACAGCGGAGTTGATTTAGATAATATCGCCATAATTGGAAGCGCAATGGGAGATTTACTCCACAGAAAAAAAAATAAGGATGAAAGGAAAAAATCAGGCCTTATTATTACGCATCAGGGCCATATCCTTGATTATGTTGATGCAGACTACGGACTAATACTTTACAAGGGCATGATTGCATGCATGGGTGATCCGTATGAAATGCTTGATGAGATAAGTAAAAAAGGTTACGAGGGGTGTGTTGAGAAATGCCTGAAAGGATTCCAAAACTCGAGAAGGATGTAAAGGATAAGCTGGAAAAAGTCGGAATCGAAATGGATAAAGAAAAGCGATCGGCAATATTCCTTCAGGTAGATCAGAAAGTTGAGACTTCTTCAAGTTTCGCATCTGGTATAGAAATGATTGGTATTAAACAAGCACTTGAGAAATATGATTGGCTTCATGATTACTTTTGGAAAGTAGTTTCTAGAGACAAGGACGAATATACAAAAGAAGTAGATGTTGAAGATGTAAATGGATATTTTATCAGAGCTCTTCCAGGAACAAAGGTAAACTTTCCAGTCGAGGCTTGTCTCTATTTAAAATCACCTAAGAAACAGAAAGTGCACAATATTATAATTGCTGAAGAAAATTCTGAACTAAATATAATCTCTGGTTGTGCCTCACACCCTGGACTTACAACAGGCATGCATCTTGGAATATCTGAATTCTATGTCAAAAAGAACGCTAAATTGTCCTTTACTATGATCCATAACTGGGAGAGCAACATTGAAGTTAGGCCACGAAGTGCCGCTATCGTTGAAGAAGGTGGAACTTACATAAGTAACTATATCATCATGAATCCAGTAAAGATAGTCCAAATGTACCCTACAGTACATCTAAATGGTGATAATTCCACGGCAATAATGAGTAGTGTGATAGTAGCAATGGAAAACTCCATAGTTGATACAGGAAGTCGTGTTATAATCAAAGGGAAAGGTTCCAGTGCCGAAATACTTTCTAGAGCTATCAGCAAGGGCGGCACTATTTACTCTAGGGGAGATATAGTTGGAGAATCTCCTGACGCAAGAGGGCATCTAGAATGCATGGGAATGATGCTATCTGAGAAAGGTAGCATAATTGCAATTCCTGAATTAGAGGCAAAGCATCCAAATGTTGACTTAAGTCATGAAGCGGCTATTGGAAAGATTGCAGAAGAAGAAATTTTCTACCTAATGTCGAGAGGATTTACCAGAGATGAAGCGACTGCAGCAATAGTCAGAGGTTTTTTGGATATAGAAATCAAAGGATTGCCTCCCGCATTAAAGAAAAAAATAGACGAAGCCATAAATCTTGTCGAGAAAGAACTAATTTAATTTTTTATTCTTTCCAAAAATCAGGCACAAAAAGAACCATCACTGTGAATATTTCAAGCCTTCCAACCCACATGCAGAATGTTAAAACTACTTTGATTAAATCAGGTAGCAATGCATATGTATACATTGGGCCAACAAGCCCTAGGCCAGGCCCAACGTTTGCTTGTGTCGCAGCAACGCTTGAGATGGCAGTTATCATATCAATTCCATATGCGGTAACTATTAGAGTTGAAACAATAAAAATTGTCATGTATCCTATGAAAAATCCCATGACTCCTTTTAGAACATCATCCGGAATAGTATCTTCCCCTACTTTTATTGATAAAATTGCATTTGGATGTACGAATTGATATATCTCTCTGTAAAAATATTTTAATATAATAAGTATCCTAATGTTTTTGATCCCACCACCAGTTGAACAAGCGCAACCTCCAATGAACATAAGAACGAGTAATATAACTCTTGAAAGAGAAGGATATGCATCAAAATTACTCGTTGTAAATCCCGTAGTGGTCATTATACTAACAGCTTGAAAAGAAGAGTATCTAAAAGCATCACTTAAACTATTAAAAACACTGTATCTTAGATCTGCAGTCATTACAAGAATCGACCCCAATAAAACTATAACATAAAAAATAAACTCTTTATCTTTGAAATAATTTAATTTTCCCTTCAATGCAGCGTAATGCAACATAAAATTCGCACCCGATAAAAACATAAAAAAAGTGATAACAGCTTCAATAAAGGGGCTATTATAATAAGCAACACTTGCGTTTCTAGTTGAAAATCCACCTGTTGCGAGGGTACAGAATGTGTGACATGAAGCATCGAAAAATCCCATACCTCCTGCTACCAAAAGGATTATTTCCGCACCAGTAAAAATAAGGTATACGCCATAAAGAATTTTTGCAGTTTCTCTTATTTGTGGTTTCAATTTGTCAAGTTTAGGCCCTGGAGATTCTGCATTAAACATTTGCATTCCACCTATAGAAAGGGCAGGAAGGATTGCTACAGCAAGAACAATGATTCCCATGCCACCAATCCATTGTGTCATTGACCTCCAAAAAAGGATGGATTTTGGTAAAACGTCAATATTCATTATAACGGTGGCCCCTGTTGTAGTGAATCCTGACATTGTTTCAAAATATGCATCAAGATACCCTAAAGTTCCAGAAAGAAAAAATGGTAGTGCACCAAAGGCAGAAAATGCTGCCCATCCTAGTGATACCACGCCTAGCCCCTCAATAAGTCTTAACCCTTCGTCGTTAGTTTTAATTCTACTTAAACCATATCCTGAAAATAAAGTAAGTGTTATGCAAGCAATAAAAACAAGAAACTCTTTCTCCCCATAATAAAATGCCCATATTAGTGGAAATATCATTGAAACGCCTATCATCATAAGCAGTCTTCCTATAATCTTTAGAACAGTTCTACTTCGCATCGATAGACCTCAATGAAATCAAAATACCTTATTTTTCTTTATTTCATTGACTTATTAAATTTACTCTTTCCAGTAACTTGGAATAAATAATACGAAAAGAGTAAATAGTTCAAGTCTACCGGCGAGCATGCAGAAGCACAATACAAGCTTTGCGAATGATGGTAAGAAACTGTATGTTACCATAGGCCCAACTAGGCTAAATCCAGGACCTACTCCGCCTAAAGTAGCTGCAACAGAAGAAATAGAAGTTAAGAAATCATTACCAAAGGCAAGCATGATTAGGCTACATATCCCAAAAGTTACCATATAAAAAAAATAAAATCCACTTATTCCATGAAGAACTTCTTCCGATATAATCTTTCCATTGAATTTAATCTGGAATATTGCATTTGGATGAATAATTTTGTAGAGTTCTCTTAAACCCATTTTTATTAACAATAGTATTCTTATAGCTTTTATGGCACCTGCGGTTCCACCTGCACAACCCCCTATTAGCATAAGTATGAGAAGAATCAATTTTGAAAGATCGGGCCATAAATCAAAATTCGCCGTTGCATATCCCGTAGTGCTTGATATACTTATCACATTAAAAATAGCATGCCTAAATGCGAGTAATATGTTTTCATGTAGTTGGTAAGTAATATCTAATGTTACAATAAAAATAGAAAAGGCCAAGATAGAGAGATATAACGTGAATTCACTATCTTTTAGATAAGTTATCTTTCCTTTCAATGCTGCATAGTGCAGAGAGAAACTCGTTGCACCTAGAAACATAAATAGGATTATTATGCCTTCTATCAAAGGACTATTATAAAATCCAATGCTGGCATTTTTAGTTGAAAATCCTCCTGTCGCAAGTGCAGCAAAAGAATGGCATGAAGCATCGAAAAGAGACATACCTGCAATAATTAATAGAAAAATCTGAATACCTGTGAACAAAATGTATATCCCATATATAATTTTTCCAACTTCTCTAATTTGTGGTTTTAGTTTATCTAATTTTGGTCCAGATGGTTCTGATAAAAAAATCTGTCTGCCCCCGACTGAAAGGGCAGGCAATATTATCAATGCAAGAACCACTATACCGATGCCGCCTAACCAGTGCGTAAAAGATCTCCAAAACAAAATACATTTGGGCAATATTTCAACATTATTAATAACTGATGCGCCTGTAGTTGTAAATCCAGATATAGTTTCAAAATAGGCGTCAATAAAACTTAGATTCCCCGATAGGTAAAAAGGAAGTGCCCCAAAAATTGGTATTATTATCCAACAAAAAGAAACAACTCCAAATCCTTCAATAAGCCGTATATCTTCTTCTTTGAATATTAATTTTAATAAAGTTCCTGTAATTAACGTAAGTAAAATGCAGATGAGAAATATATATGCTTCAGCTTCGCGATAGTATATCCCCCAAAGGAGAGGAAGTATCATTGAAATTCCTACCATTTGAAGTAGTTGCCCTAGTATGTGTAAAACTGGTTTTAGTCTCATTTAATCTACTATACCTTACTATTGTCCGTATTTATAAGATTATTTAAAAAATTCATATTGATATTAAATAATGTGTTTATTTTACCTTGATACCCGAAACATATAAAAAATTATTTATTATTCTTTTCCCATTTGATTCGTACTTTTCTCTAATTTTATTGTAATCTTTATTCAATTGAAATTTGTCTAATAATGCCAGATCTTCATCTTCTTGAATCCATGTATAAAATAGATCAGATGATAACTCAATATGCCCTTGAAATCCATAGGCATTATCTCCATACTTGACTATTTGATTTGTGCAGTATTTCCCAGTTCCTAATAGCTTCATTTGTTGAGTTAGTTCAACTGTTTCACCGTGTAATTGAAATATATCAAATTCTGATTCAATTCCTTCAAAAATAGGATCTTTCTTCCCTTCATCTGTTAAACTCACTTTGAATATTCTATCTTTAGGATCTCTCCATCCAATTTCTTTTATTGGATTTTTTTTAACGTTACCTCCTAAAGCCTTTACCATTACTTGAAGTCCTAGGCATATCCCAAAATAAGGGATCCCTTTTGCCAAAAATTCTTTCACGCCTTTAATCTCTTTTATCATTTTTTCTGTTTCGTCATTAGCACTATCGGGGCCGCCAAAAACAAAAATTGCACCATAATCTTCAGGAGAAGGAAATGCTCTATCTTTTTCATATTCATAAATATTAAATTCAATTTTATTTTCTTCAAGAATCTCCAGTAAAAGACCCGGGCTTTCTCTTGCTATATTTTTTACTATCAACGCTTTCATATTAATTTTCAATAGAATAATTTAATAAACGTATTCACTTATACTTGACTAATTTAGGCCAGCGTGATGTGACATGAAAAAAAAGGTAGAGACTAATAAGGCACCTACCCCTGTGGGGCCGTATTCTCAGGGAATAGTTGCAGGAGATTTTGTATTTGTTTCTGGACAAATTCCCATTCAGAAATCAGGGGAGCTTGTTCTAAATGATATAGAAAAAGCCACAGATATAGTTCTTGATAACATTGAAGCAATTTTGAAAGAAGAAAATCTATCCCTTCAAGATGTTATCAAGTCCGAAATATATCTGAAGGATATTGGAAACTTTGATAAATTTAACAAGATTTACGAGAAAAGATTTACATCGGGCATAATGCCATCCAGAGTTACTGTTGAGGTATCCAAACTTCCAAAAAATTCGGACATTGAAATATCCTGCATTGCATATAAAAATAAGAATTAAAAATTTAATTTTGACCAAATAGCTCTTTTATCTTTTTAATTTTCTCTACTTTTGCAGATACTATAACCTTGTCATCCTCTTGAACGATGTCGTCTCCTCGTGGTATGATTAGTTTATTGTCTCTTACAATGATTAAGAAGAGTATCTCTTCGGGTAAAGTAATATCTCTTAAAGTTTTTCCAAGAATCTTAGCATTTTTTGTGGGGGAAAGTTCAATAATCTCAGCTTGACCAGTTGGGAGTATTATCAATGATTTAAGGCCACCCATTCTAATAAATCTCATAACGTGTTCAGCTGTAGAGACCTTTGGACTTAGGGCAATATCAACGCCCATGTCCTCAAAGAATTTAATTAGCTCTATATTTTCAA
>CAZVXE010000057.1:0-8776 GCA_964630765.1 uncultured Thermococci archaeon
GTCTTAAAAAACTCGGCGAGCTCGTGGATCTTTGTCTTCACAAGCTCCCACCCTGTAAAGGCCCCTATACCAAGACTGATCAGATACGGGAGGATCTTCGCAAGAACCTCAAAAACCTGTATGTCGGACATCTAAAGTCCTCGATGTCCAATATTATACATTAGTGTTTAAAAAGATTGTCCTTATTTTTATATTGGTATTCAAAAATTTCATCATGGCAATATGTATTACGAGGTGAATCAGGGCAGTTCTTATTTCAAGGTGTGAATCGAATATTACATTAGAAAATTGTTCAGTCTAACACGCTAAAAAAATAATTTTATACTTTTGCATTATTTCAAGAAAGACACTCATTTCTAGAAATTCTTATTTTATTGCGACAATTAGAGGTATTATTATTAAATAATTAATAATATGTCTAAACTAAAGAGAATATTATATTTCTGAAAAAAATTATAAAGATAAGTTTCTCTATGCCTTTAAGTTCTTTTCTTTATGTTGCTTCTCCCATGCACCTAAAGGCATTGCATATTGTTCTTCTATTCTCTCTCTATGCAAGCTATTGTAAGTGCAAAATGGAATTATTTTACCTCCTGGAGTAGCATAATGTATGGCGCATCTTTTTACTCTTTCAACGTCAAAGTTATAAGGATCCTGGAAGTGCATACATCCAATTAGTAATGCGTGGTAACTAAAGTCTGCCAATGCATCTACATCTCCTTGTTTTAACACACTCAACAAAAGTTTTTTAATATCAAGATTCTTTGGTTTCTTTTTCATGTCGATCAGATGGGGCAATTCTTTTGTTATCTTTGCAATTGCCCTTGTTTTAGTTATCTTTCCTCCGCCGTCTTCTACCTTTTCTGTCAAATCGTCAAGCAATCCAAGAAATCCATCTACATCTATGAAGTGAGTGATTGGAGTAATTTTTCCGCTATCGTCAATAAAGACATATGTAGCAACGCCGCAATGTTCGTGACACGTGAACTTGACTTGGGGTGTTTTTCTCCATGCTTCAATGAAATTAGAGAAGGAGTTGACGCTTGGTGCAGAGTAAAAGTCTTCTGCCAATATCTCTCCGTTAGTCTGCTCCTCAACAAGTTTAACGAAATCAGGAATGGTAATTCTCATTTTTTCAAGTTCTTCCTTGTTGATTCTGCCGGAAAAAGAAACCGGCTGAAAGTTTATCGCTCTAATTATGTCAATATTTCTAATGCCAAATTGTATTATATCGCCGACTTGATTATCGTTTATGCTCCTCACTAAGGTAGGCACCAAGACAACGCTTGTTATGTTAGTTTTTCTGAAATTCTCTAACGCTTGTAGTTTTATTGGGAGTGCATTAAAACCCCTATTAGCGATGTATGGTTTTTCTGTTACACCATCGAATTGCAAATATACTGTGTTAAGTCCTTTTTGTAGTAGTTCATTACAGAAATCAAGATCTTTCGCAAAACGAATTCCATTAGTTGCAACCATTACAAGTGCAAATCCTAATTTTTTTGCTTCTTCAACAATTTCAGGGAAATCGTCTCTTATTGTTGGCTCTCCCCCTGCGAATTGAACTGCCATACATGGTATAGGTTTTTCATTTCTGGCCAACTTCATCATTTCAATTAGTTCGTCTTTAGAAGGTTCAAGCACATAGCCTGTAGCCTGAGCATTGGCAAAACATATGGGGCATTTCATATTGCATCTGTTTGTGACGTCTATATTGCAAAGGATTGTCGGGGTAAAGTGATCCGCACAAAGCCCACAATCGTATGGGCATCCTTTTTTAACTTCTGTGTTTGGATTTTCTAGTTTCGGCCCATCAACATGGAATTTTTTAGCATTTTTAAACATTTTATAATCTGACCAATAAATATCCTGAAAATTGCCATGCTCAGGACAGCTCTTCTTAATGAGAACTTTGCCCTTATCTTCAACTATATCTGCATCAATGACACTGAAACATACAGGACATATCGATTTAGTTTTATCAATTAATTCTGACATATAATCCACCCATAACAAATAAATTAACTCCCGCTAGAAATGCAATAAAACAGAATATTTTAACTAGATTATTCATTTTATCGCGTTGTTCTCCAGGATGTTTTATCTGGCAGATAATTCGGTAATGAGTATCTGCACCCCCATTTTTACTTGCTCCTTCATAGTTGCGTTTTGATCAATCATGGTTTGATTTATGGCTGCAACAGTTGGCGTTGATAGTAATAAAAAAGACACAAGTAATATTAATAATCCTGCATACATGAACACGACATTGACAGATGTACCAATGTATTTCTTTGTTAAGAAGTATAATCCCATTGTTGGTAAACCCATGCTAGCTGCCAATAGAGAAGTTGCAGGAAATGCATATATCCCAAAAGACATCAGTAACATGACTATGCATGCAAAAGATAATGGCAATATCCTTTTTTTATCGGTAATTATTAACTTCATTAGATTTGTAGTGTTGTGCTTGTAATACAAGAATAATAGTGTGTACCCTATGGCCAGTGCTAGTACAAATAATATTGGGAATCCTTTCATTGAGTTTGTAAATAAAAACCAGCCGCTTGAAAATTTCAATACCTGCAATGTTGCTATTGCCACTACTGAGAGCGATTTGCTATTTTTCCATCTGATCATCGGGTGGGAATAGCAGAGATTCAAGGCTATTACCAATATGTATATCATGAAAAAATTAAATCCTGATAAAAAGGCCAGTAGAGTTCCTGCGATAATAAATATTTTGATTAGTGTTACGGATTCTTCTTTTGACATTGTGCCGTTTGCAACGGCTTTCCATCGGATTTTAACTTTATTGCCTTTATCTTCTTTCAAATCAGTTAAATCATTAAATAGATATATTGCGCTAAGCCCAATGCCAAGGCCAAAGGCCGCTATTACGCATGTGATTATATTGTACTCTCCTCCAGCCATTGCAAAAAGAACGACCCCCAATATAAATTGAATGATGTTCTTTGGAGTGTTCATCGTTGCCGAATTATAGATAAGTGCTTCTCTCTTCATGATTTGAACTCCATATCGATTATCCAAACATTGTCAACTTCTTTTTCTATTGAAGCGGCAATGTATTCCAATCCTATGGGAATTAAATCAGTTAAGTGACCTAATCCCGATCTCCCTTTTGGTTTTACCAGTAAAACTTTATTATACGACATATCAATCCCATCGATAATATTCTTTTTACAACGACTACCACGATTAAATTATTTATATATGAAATTATATATTCATATATATGAAATTAAACTTTCATATTTATTTATAAAGATTTCTGTAAGGCAAATTCTTCATCAGTATGGTAAAGGCTAGTAGAGGAATACATGTTGTATGATAGATTTAATTTTGTTTAGAATTATGCAACAAAGCATTTACAAACACTAAATTTAAATATTGAATAATTCATAGTCTATTGTGGATAAAAAAATTAATCTTGATGACATAAACAAGTTGCTAGAAAAGGGAAAACCAGCTGAATTATTAAATCTTATATTGCACATTCTCGATTTCAAGACAAATGAGATTATTTTATATAATCTTCTATTAAAATCTTCACTAACGATAAAGCAAATCGAAAAAGAATTGAATCTTTCAGAGAGGACAATAAGAAAATATCTTAAAACTTTAGAAGATGAAGGATTTATTTATAAAAGAATAGAGCGCGGCAAAAGATTAATGTACATCTATAGCTCTACGCCAATACAAGAAACGTGGAAATTGGCCGATACTAAAATACGAGATATTTTAGGGAAAATTACAGTGGCCCTAGAGAACAAGCCTTAATTTTAATGCACATGGGGCTACCAGTATGCATCTTCAATTGTCCCTACGCCCTCGCCCAGATCGCTTAAGGTAATTGTTGTGTTTTCATCTTTTATGGTGAGTTCTTTAGGGATAACGGCATATTGGATATAAACTTGAGAGCCGCCACCTTTCATATCGTATCTATTAGTTGCATATATCTCTAGAACGGCCTTTACATATCTGTTCTTTTCTACGCCCTCGATAATCCAGTTATCTCCTATTCTTGATACTTCTAGTTTTGGATTATTCAATCTTGTGGCAGTATTGTTTTGCGTGTCAAAAAAATTTATAGATTTGTGGAAAAATGTTTTTGAATTTTTTCCAGTTTTAAGACAGAAAAATGAAAAAACTGAATGATTCTTAAAAACAACTCGCCCCCAGTGAAAAGGCCCAAATGGTGAAACACCAACTACTTTCTGCAGGTGTGCGGTCCCTTTGAAGTCTTTTCCAAGTACAGTACCACTGGCATCTGAAAAGACGTCTACCCAGCCCATACCCAAGGGAGGCAGAAACACCCCATACGCATCTTTATTTACAAGAAAATTTCCATTATTCATTTTTAGATTGATCAAGTCTCCTAGACCAATTCTATAATTTGGGAAAGATCCGCTGAATACCGTCGCGCGATTAGAAAGTTCAGAAGTAATTTTTTCCTTTTGAACCCCTGTAATTGCATTTGTAGCCCTTAAACTAAGAAGCTTATCACCATCGTATATCCAGCCAGAGGTCACCGCTAGAGTTCTATCTTCCCTTAATTCGCTGAATCTCATCTCTTTATTGTTAAATAACATTTTCTTTCCATATTTTCTAAATATGAGAAGCGTGATTTGTACGGGCCTTTCCCCATCCTGGCCGAAAAAAAGAAACCACCAGTATTCTTTGCCCAAAGGAGGTAGTTTTTCGATAGCAAACATTGCCCGATCTAAGAGCGCTCCGTTTACATCTGCACCGTTTATAGAAGAAAGTTCTTTTATGAGACTGTAAGTTTCACAAATTTTTTTAATGTTTTTCATTTAGCCCGGCCTCAATTTATTTCCCAAATAGGAAAAGCTCAAAACTGCCGTTAGTGCAAAAGATAATCTAACTAAATTAAAAACACCTCGAGTATTACGCATCTGCTTAACTAAAGAAAGGTTCTTTGATATGCTAAAAATGGAATAATTGTCGAATGAATTGACCACTTCTTTTAAATCAACATTAATGTCTATTGTTGCATCTTCTTGCTTTTCGGAAATAGTTTTTATTTGCTCAACTTTTTTGCTTGATGTCTTAAATATATAACTTGCCGATTTACCCCCGTATTTTAAACTAATCTGTATCACTTGGGGCCCCAAAATCCTTAATAGCTTTGACATCTCTATGGCCTCGTCCATAGATATTTTTTTACATTCATCTTTTTCGGCATCTATAACTGCGTCCAAAAAGATTCCTACATGCTCTACCATTTTATCTTTTCTTAGATCATGACCTGCATTATTGAGAAATTCTAGCTTTGAAACTAAGTCATGCACAAAAACATTTAACTTCTTTTTCTGTCCCGTTTTTACCTGTAAAACTTTGGCCTTGTCCAATAAAACATCTAAAGTCCAAAATCTCAGCATACAGTAACTTTGTAGATATTCCAATTTCTCAGGCGTTAATGAATTTATGTGGAATACAGAATGCATTTCATCATACTTGGTCCAATCTTGTTCAAAAATTAGGTCGTCTTTTTCCAATTTTTCATAGAATTTTGTTTTTGGGAATGGCGTTGCAATCCCAAACGCACAGTTCAAAAGCCCGATTTTTTTAGCATATACGGGGAATTTTTTTATGTCTTCTTCTTTTTGACCGGGCAATCCAATTATAAAAGTTCCAGATGCTTCTGCGCCGTTCTCCCTCAATATTTTAACGGCGCTCAGTTGATTATCAAGAGATATATTCTTATTTACACAATTCAAATCTTTTAGATCTGGGCTCTCAAAGCCCATTTCATAATTAAGGAAACCGCTATCGCACATTTTTTTGACGAGTTCAGGATGCTGTACAATACTATCAACTCGTGTCATGATAGAAAATATTATGTCCAATTTATGTTTTTGCAATAAATCACATAAATGATCTATTCTTTTGGGATCAGATATAAAATTTGGGTCTGTTACAAAAATACGCAATGGTTTTCCTTTGTGAAATGATACAATTTCCAGTATCTCTTCCATGATATTTTCTGGCGACCTAAATCGCACCAGTTCTCCACTCATATAAGGTTCACAGCAAAAACTACAACCCCCATAACATCCACGCGACATCGAAATTACATCCTTTTCTCTGCCCCCATTGTTTCCCTGGAACTTGTAATGATGTTTCCTAAGCCTCCTTGCAGGAAAAGGCAATGAATCTAAATTTTCTATTTTTTGTCTATCGGGATTGTTAATTATTGTATTTTCCTTTTTGTAAGAGATTCCCTTGACCCCTTCTGGATCCCCCCTTTGTACAAGTTCTTTCATTGCAAGTTCACCTTCTCCTCTGACAATCATATCAATATAGGGACTTGCGAGCAATTCATTGGCTATCGCAGTTGGATGATAGCCCCCCAATATGGTTGTAATGTTATTATCCTTAGCAATTTTTGCAAGATACAAGCCTTCTTTATGTTCTGTTGCAGACATGGATATGCCAATCAAATCAGGCTGATATTTATCAATAAAATACTTGAAGGAACGATTTTCAAACTCCATATCGATTATCCAAACATTGTCAACTTCTTTTTCTATTGAAGCGGCAATGTATTCCAATCCTATGGGAATTAAATCAGTTAAGTGACCTAATCCCGATCTCCCTTTTGGTTTTACCAGTAAAACTTTATTATACGACATATCAATCCCATCGATAATATTCTTTTTACAACGACTACCACGATTAAATTATTTATATATGAAATTATATATTCATATATATGAAATTAAACTTTCATATTTATTTATAAAGATTTCCAATTAGAATGCTTTGTTGTATAATTCCAATCAAACGGCACTTATCTCTAGCTCGCCATTCTCTTTGCCTGACTGTGCACTAACTGTTGCAGTTGGTCATACAGCAAGAACTTCATCATCACTTCCTTTTGTGCCATGTCAAATCGTTTGGCCATTGTTCCTTCGCCAAACGAGTGCTTGACTGCTGAAAAATATGACTCTATACGCCACCGCTGGCCATATCCGTATTTCTCTTTCCACGTACCATGGCCAATCTTTTTGATCTTCAGTACTGATCTAGCTTGAAGTGGGGGGCCGTGAGAGCGTGTTGATTCATTTTCCGAATCTTTATTACTGTTATGGCATTCTTCTCTGCTACATCGTTATCGCATCGAACTATGAGGTTTAAGTTTTGCGGTTAATTATCCAACAAATCATAATTAACATATCTTTTGTTCTTTTACGAGATTAATTAATAGAAGAGAAATCAAGGATAAAACTAATGAAAAATAAAGAGGATAATTCATACCCAAGACTTTCCATAAAATACCAGCTATGAGAGAAGCGGGAAACGCCATTAGACCAGTAATAAGTTGGAAAGATCCCAAAGAAGTGGCCCTGTAATCCAAAGGACAAATTTCAGAGGCTAAGGTTTTTTGCGATACATCAATAGCTGCTTTGTAAAGGCCATAAATGCAAAATATCAACACAACCCCTATAAAATTTCTTGTAAAAATCAGACTACCGCAGACAAGTGCAAAAGATAAATAAGAAATCATTAATACTTTTTTCCTACCAATTCTATCCGCCATTCTTCCAAATGGATACGAAAAAATTGTGCTTGATATTGTGAAAATCAAATAGAATATCGGAACAGTATATATTGAAAATCCAATGTCTTTGACATATAGCAAAAAGAAAGAGTAGCTGAACGCCCCTACTGCGAATAACCCATTTACAAATACGAACAATCGAAAGTTTTTATCAAAGAGATTTATTGAAAAGGCCCTTTTTTGAACTTCAAATTTTTTCTCTTTTATAAAAAGATAGATTATTAGAACAGAGAAAAATGAAGGAATTGCGGCCAAAAAGATTAGATTCCTAAATCCAAGATATTTTAATAATAATATAGATATAGTAATCCCGACAATTGCACCAAAGTTGTCCATTGCTCTGAGAAATCCAAAGTTTGCCCCCCTGTTCTTTTTTGAAGATAATTCTGCAACCATTGCATCTCGTGGCGCCCCTCTAATTTTACCAGCCCGATCCAAGGCTTTGAAAGGAATGAGATATGCCCAAGTTGGAGAAACGGCATATCCAAATCTGGCCACCCCCGAAGATATGTATCCCGTCCATACAAATATTTTTCTTCTTCTGAATTTGTCCGATAAATAACCTGAAAATGCGCTAGAAATTGAAACTAAAGCATCTCCTATGCCGTCTATAAGTCCTAAGACTACCACATCAGCACCCAAGAAAACAGTGACAAACAAAGGCCATATTGGATAAATCATGTCCGAGCCCATATCATTTAAGAAAGAAGCTAATGAGAAAACATTTAACTCCCGTTTACTTTCTTTGTCATTTTTCATTTGCTCCCCTCTACGACCTCTTTGTAAAGCTCAACAACCTTCATTTTTATTTCTTGGAACTCTTTTTCACCTTTTTTAGTTGCCTTGTAATATACTCTCTTTCTTCCAAAAGAAACTTCATCATTTTTTATCAAAAGTCCATCTTTCTCCATTCGATGGAGTAAAGGATAGAGGGTACCAGGGCTTAGGGTATACCCATGATTGGATATTTCTCTAATAATTTCAATACCACATATCTTTTCTTTGACAGCATGATATAATATATGAACTCTCAAAAAGCCATAAAAAATATTCTTTATCATATCTAAATTAGATATCTAAAATCGATATATAAATATATCGTTTTCATTTTAGCTTGATTTGTTGGATAATTAACCGCAAAACTTAAACCTCATAGTTCGATGCGATAAC
>CAZVXE010000058.1:0-8658 GCA_964630765.1 uncultured Thermococci archaeon
TAATCGATTCGAAAGATATAAAAATGGAGGTAATTTCGAAGTTCGTTATACTGGACAAAGAAAGCTTTGATTTAGTCTATAAAAAAGAAAAAGAATTATTAATGGCTCTTAAAAAAGAAAGAGAGTCCGATAAACTTCTTAAAATCATTAAAGATTACAAAGAACAAAGAAAATCAGATTATAAGGCCTAATTTGGTAGTTTACTAATACCAATAGCTATATAAATGTTACGGTTGCTTTAAATAATATGGAGAAAACTGAGACGAAGAAAGTTCATGCTTGCCCGGAGTGTGGGAGTCATAAACTTATTCGGGACTATTCTAGAGCCGAAGTTACTTGTGACGAATGCGGTCTTGTAATTTCTGAAGATATTATCGACACAGGTCCTGAATGGAGAGCTTTTGACCATGAGCAAGGAGAGAAAAGAGGTAGAGTAGGAGCTCCAATGACCTACACTATCCACGATAAGGGTCTTTCCACCATGATTGACTGGAAGAATAAGGATATCCACGGTAGGGATATCAGTGCCGGTAGGAGAGCCCAGATATATAGAATGAGGAAATGGCATAAAAGAATTAAAGTTGCAGATGCCAAAGATAGGAATTTAGCTTTCGCTTTAACAGAACTTGATAGACTCTCTTCTCACTTGCACCTGCCAAGGAATATTAGAGAGGGTGCAGCAATGGTTTACCGAAAAGCCGTTGATAAGAGACTTATTAGAGGTAGATCAATAGAGTCAGTTACATCCGCATGTATTTACATAGCGTGCCGTGAATATAAAGTCCCAAGGACACTAGATGAAATTGTAGAGCATTCTAGAGTTGATAAAAAAGAAATTGGCAGAAGTTACAGATTTATCACAAGAGAACTAGAGATAAAACTGTATCCAACAAGCCCAGTGGACTATATCCCAAGATTTGCCACTGAGTTAGGGCTTTCAGGAAAGGTCCAGAGAAAAGCACAGGATATACTAGAAGGCGCAATAAAGGTTGGTCTTACATCAGGAAGGGGCCCAACAGGGGTCTGTGCAGCAGCTATTTATCTTGCAGCCATAATGGAGGGTGAAAGAAGGACCCAGAAGGCTGTTTCAGAGGTAGCAAAGGTCACAGAAGTCACTGTTAGGAACAGATACAAAGAAATTATAGAGAAATTGGGTATTGATGTTAAGATTTAAAACATAAATCTTTATATATTGGTAACTACACTGTGTGTATGCGCTGGCGATAATCTATGAATGATGATGATTTGGATATTTTTTGGAGGCTGAAGCGCTTAGAGGAGAAGAAAAGGCTAATTAAAGAGAGTTTTGCAGACAAAACAGAGCTTTTACACCGCCCTACGCCTAAAAAAACAGCCAGTAATGACCGTACATCAAGTTACACTATACCAGAAATTCGTTCTAATACCTTTTATCAAGCTTATAAAGAAAAACATGACAGGGTTTTAAGAAGACGTACAGAGCCTGAGCCAGTTAGCCCGGTCAACGAGGAAAATAAGAGAGTAATCCAAATCGAAAAGCAAAGAACGACGAACATTGACAATAAAATAAGAAAGAATTTTACTTTAAAACCAGACATCAACTGGTTTAAAGTTTCAGTTGTTCTATCTCTTCTACTTTCTGTTGTTTTAGTAACTTCTTTTTCACTCTATGGCGCCAATAGGCAAATCGATACCAATTTAGGTTCAAAAGAGTCTTACATCTTTGAACTAGAAAAACAGAATCAGACTCTTTCAAAGGAGAATCAAACGCTAAAAGAGCTAAATGATAGTCTAAATCTAAGACTTGATTCTTTGAGGAACCAGTTAGTCGATGCAAGGAACTCTATGTATAAGCTTCAGAGCACCTATCAAAATCAACTGATAAACGAAGATTATGCACTGTATTTAGCTTTGGAATTTGTCAATAATGAGGCAAGTAAGAACCTACCGGTCGAATGTGGAACAACAAATCCTGAACTAGTACGAGTATATTATGAAAAGGCAACTATTGAAAAAGTAAATAAAACTTTTAAGATAAACATGCCTGCAGACCTGAAATACCAATCAGTTACAAGATATGTCTGCTACATAGAAATGGACGAGTCAGGAAATATAGTCCACTGGAACTGGCAGAAACCTTCTTAACAAGCATCTGGTATTATTTCAAAATCTGAATCTCCATATTTCAGATCTTTTAATTCTTCTTTTGTCAATGATTCCCTTCTAGCCTTGTCCGAGGCAATTGCACTGTAACCCAATGGGTCTTCTAGAATTATGCAGACAGTTTCCTGGCCTTCTACCAGCTTATTTATCCTGTCAATTAATTCCTTACCGTTCTTTTTCTCTTCATCTTCCCCCATCTTCATCCCCATACTGATAACTTTTGATATCCTGGAAAGTAGGCCTTCTACATTGCTGATATACCCTTCAGATAACGGTCCAGGTTCTACTGTAACGCCAAGTTCAGGGATTCTAATGGTGCAGGTGCTAGATTTGACAATTCTTATGCTTGCATCACACGCAGATTCAACGTTTAGAGAGTATCTTGTCGGTTCTTTAACCTCTACGGGCATAATATCTGCCCTTCTATAACCGCAGTTACTACAAAGAATAGTAAAATCTAGAACTTCCCCAAAATAAGGGATAGAAATAATAGTATTGGTTACTCTAAGCGATTTTTTATTGCACGAAGGGCAATAATCGCATTCTACGTTCTCATTGCTCATGTGATCTTACAATCTTGACAGACGCAGGGGCTATTAAAATCTTTCGCTCACTAATACCAGCAATATCCCCGCCAATACCTCTTAGAATTCCTTTGATCTGGTCAACGGCTCTCTTAAGTTCAAGCGGTTCCCTCTCTGCCAAAAGACCGATATCAACTATTAGGATGTGTCCCTCTGAGAGCTGTTTAGAAATATCTCTTATGTCCCCAAGCCCTCTAAGTTTCAAGGATTTTACATAAACGACCCCATAGTCCATGAAATCGTTTCTTTTTAGAACCTCTTCCTCGTATGGAATTGATTCTACTTCTCTAATAGCCCTTGGAGACTCTGACTTTTCGTCTTCAGCCCATGATTCATCTTCCGTAGTCTCCTCATCTTGATAATACTCATCAGGGTAGTAGTTTTCATCGTACTCACCGTAGTCTTGACTATCATCCCTACCAAACAGTTTATTGAGTCTTCTCATAACATCATCTCCTTATGGAGCCCATATTAATCATTAATACTAACGCTAACTATTAATATGTAACTAACCCTTTTTATAGTTTTCGCTTACAACAGCAGTTAAAAAAGTTTAACTATTGTTAAACAATAGTTATTATCTATTTTTTTTCTAATTTTTTTGATTGTGTGTATGCACATTTGCCGCATACAAATCTGTCCTTGTGGTCAGCCATAAATGTGCCAGGGCCACATCTTGGGCAGTAAGGATTCTTTTTAACTACCTTGTCTCCCTCTACGCTGTACATGGATGGCATTAATTTTCCTCCTTTTCCACAATCAAGCCGTTTCTTTTCAATATATGTTTCTGCTCGACTCTCATTAGGATTTTTGGGTCTTTGTATACAAATATCTTGGCAATAGATTCTTCCTTCCCATATCCAGTTTCAATGGATCTTACTACAAAGGAATCCATTTTAAAGCTCTTTAAAGCAGACAACTTATCCCTAACTTCTGATACCTTAGGAGTTCCACCATCATGAATTACTTTAACTTCTAATTCTTTCCTGTTGAATAGTGGGTTCTCTCTCTCGTTTACGATCGTTAATTCCATAGATCTCCCTCCATCTCATTTAAATAATCTGATATTTCCTTTTTTTTCTGTTCTGTTACTTCAATAATCACAATTCCCCTATCGGGCTGACCATAAAGTACAACTGTATCCCCATCTCCGTGGAGAACAGCAGGCATAACTGCCAAATCTTCTTCTCCCTCTACCAATATTTTTTTAAACCTTTTGGTTTTGTCCTTAAAAAATCTCTCAATAGCCACCCAAAGAGCCCCTGTAATCTCAGACTGCGGATTTTCAACTGTAACTGTGTTATCGCACTCAATACAATCGTCTATTTCGGCTCTTAAGTTCCTTCCATCAACAATTACGAGTTCCGGGTAAACCCCATGGTCAATAAGATTTTGAGAAACAACATCCCCAACGGATATTATCCTCTTATTCTGTATCACAGGCAAAAGTCTATCCATAACGGATTCAACATCACCTTCAATAAGAAGTCCCATAGGAGATTTTAGTTTTAATCTGAGATCTTCTGTGAGAACAAGAGCCATCTCTTTACTTCATCCCCTAACCTTAAGGGCATAGGCACCAGGGACATTGACTCCAATGGCCTTGGCTATCTTTGATCTTTCAGGATCAATTATTACGACAATGCCGCTCCAGTTGTCAGTAGTTTTGTCATCCTTGCACACTGGGCACATGCTTTCATATAGAATTCTCTGGCATTTCTGGCATGCTACCTTCATTTTATCCCTCTTTCTTTTCCTCTGCTATCCATTCATACTTTCCTAGGTAAGGCTGTCTCATGGTGAGCCCAATCTTTGCAGAACCCCTCTTAAGAGAAAGTGTTACAATCCTGCCTCTTATCTTGTCGCCTGCTTTTAGGGCCCTTCCGCTCTCCTTGCCGGAAAGAGTATTATTTTTCTTATCGTAATTTATGAAGTCGTTTGTAAGCTGGGATACGTGGACAAGCCCATCTATAGGCCCAAGCCTTACAAATGCGCCGAACTCAGTTATTTCCTCAACTTCCCCTTCAACAACTTCATAGAGTTTTGGAAGATAAATTAACGCCTCAAATACTGTGTCATAATAGGCGCTGCCATCGCCAGGCACTATCTTTCCATCCCCTATTTCAATGATATTGTGGATAGCAAGGATAAATCCAAGATCTTTATCCCAGGTACCTTCATACTGTCCCTGAAGGATTTCAGCTATGGACTGGCTAAGTTCCCCACCAAATTTGTTGGGTGGAACCCTTGCAGTATCCCTAATTTGTATAACTTTAAACATAATATGGCCACCTTAGAATATATGGTGAAATTGGTCCAAGTATATTTAAGTGTTTCTAAAAGCTTTTAACATCTGAAATCCTAATTATTTCATGATTTCTGCCACTCTCGTTGAAAATAGGATTATAATTGACGACTCTGACGCCATAAGCAAGATTCACAGAAAAAGAGGATTTGGGGATCTTATAGATAATAAGCTATACTTGACTATTGTCGAGGGTATATACCTTTCTGAAAGAGGGATGATAAAGGTAATTTCTGATGACAAAGAGATAGATTTTGAAGAACTCTTAAAGTTTGGGAGCGTTGAGCAGAATATATTTGGTAAGTACATTGTCTTTAAGGACCTAAAAGAAAAGGGATATCACGTAAAGACTGCATTCAAATATGGTTGCGCCTTTAGGGTATATCGTGGATCTGTAGAGGAAGAGCACGCAGATTATATTATTGATGTCTTTATGGAAGGGGAGAAGATAGATGCCAACATACTTGCAGCGCATGTGAGGATAGCCCATTCTGTCAAAAAAGACATGATATTTGCATTTGTTGACACAGATAATGATATTACCTACTATCTTGTGAAAAGGATGACATTTTGAACCAAAAATTTTATTAACAATCTAAATAAATATTTTCTCATGGGTACAATAAGTCTTAATATTAGCAATAAATTATATCATAAATTTGAGCTATTTTGCGAAAAAATTGGGACTACGCCAGATGAAGAAATAGAAACTTTTATTTTATCGATTTTAGATGACGATAAAGAAATAACTGAAGAATATAAAGATAAATTAGATACCATCCGTAAAGGTAAATTCTTCAAAGTTAATAATTTTGCTGAACATTTCGGTCTTTAAATGGAATTTTCTTTAGAAATACCAGACCATTTAGAAGATATATTTAATAAGTTACTACTTAAAGACAAACACCAATTAGAAATTATTAACAAAAAAATAATTCAAATTTTATTAAATCCTTATTTGTTTAAACCTCTAAGGGGTGAAATGAAAGGCACTAGAAGAGTTCATGTAGCAAAATCTTTCGTTTTAGTATACGAAATTGATGAAAATAATAAAATTATAAGATTATTAGATTATAACCATCACGATAAAATTTACAGAAAGTAAGGATTTATACTATTAAATATTAGAGTTAAGGTATTTGAACCAAAAATTTTAAAACGTAAACATCAAAAACCCATCAAGGTGAACTAATTGAAGGTTATGAAGGAGCGATGTCTTCTCTGCACATGTTGTGCTTCTGTATGCCCAAATAACGGTATTGATATGACAGAAAATGAGATTATCTTTAACGAAAACTGTACAGAGTGTAAGATCTGCGTAAAATCGTGCCCTGTGGGGGCGATTGAGTGAAGAACTACAAATGTGATGTCCTAGTTGTTGGTGGAGGTCCTGCAGGAAGTAACGCTGCAAGATACGCAGCAAAAGGCGCTGATGTCCTTGTAATAGAAAAGAAAAAGGAGATCGGAAGCCCAGTTCAGTGTGCCGAAGGAGTTTCTCAAGGTCTTTTCGAAAAGCTTGATATGAAACAGGACAGCAGGTACATTTCTACTAAGATTGAATTCGTGAAACTTATTGCACCAAACGGCACAGTTGTAAGGCTTGACGGTGAGAAGGTAAAATACTGGAAGAGTGGGATGGTCCTCGATAGAGAAGTTTTTGACAAAGCCATTGCAAAGGAAGCTGCAAGAAGTGGCGCAGAATTTTTGATGAAGACAAGATTTGTTTCAGCAAAGAGAAATTCTAAAGGTGTCACAGTACAAGCAAAACATATGAACGAAGATATTCAAATTGACGCTAAAATGATTATAGGTGCAGACGGCCCTCCTTCAATAGTTGCTAAGTCCCTAGGGATGAATACAACTGTCCCTTTGAGATACCTAGAGTCAGGCATACAATACCTCATGATGCCAATGGAGATTGAGCCATGCATAGAGCTTTACTTTGGCGACTGTTATGCACCTGGCGGATATACCTGGATATTCCCAAAAGGAGAGGACCAGGCAAATGTAGGGCTTGGAGTGCTACCAGTAAAAGCTAAGCAGACTGCTCAGTACTATCTTGATAAGTTTATAGAAAGGCCTAGGTTCAAAAAGGCAAAGATAGTTGAGGTAAACGCGGGGGCAATACCTGTAAACGGCCCAATAAAAGATCCGTACATGGATAATCTTTTGCTTGTAGGGGATGCGGGCAGGTTCGTAAACCCACTTACAGGTGGAGGAATCCACACAGCAATTATAACAGGAAAACATGCGGGAGAGCTTGCAGCCGAAGCTATTGCTAAAGAGGATTACACTGCTAATTTCTTGAAGAAATACAACGACATGTGGATGCCAGATATCTACGAAGAGCTCGACAAGTGCTTAAAAGCGCAAGAAGCTTTCATGACTTTCAGCGAGAAGGATTTAGATTCAATCGCAGACACCCTAAAAGACCTAAAGCTTGAGACAATTTCCACAATAAGCATACTAAAGGCTATAGTTGCAAAAAATCCTGGACTTCTATTCAAACTTGGAAAGTTCATGTAATATATTTAATTTATTCTTTTTATTATCGGCGATTTGTTATTTTTCTAAACAAATACCGAAAAGGTTAAATTCTTATTTATTACTAATTTAATCAACAAACTATATTTTAAGTAGGTAGATAACCATGAAAAAAATAATTGCTATCTTATTAATGTCTTTTTTAGTTCTAACAGCAGCCTATTCAGCATTTGGAGGCGTTCTTAAGTTTACTCCTCCAGATGGATGCTATACGCCAAAATTAGTTAAGACTATTGAGGGCAGCGTAGAATATTATCCCCCCAATGGAGTTGTGCATAATTCTATAAATACTTATGACTTTCCAAGTTACAACCCAAATTGTTACTATCGTATCACATATGAATTAACAACATGTTACTACTCAACTGGAGTATTTTCTATATGTACGAATGATGAATCATTTTGCTATTACCCTGAAGGAACCCCAATATACATTTATGGGCCTGTTTCAAATGAATTCTACTGGGATCCACAATGGGGAACTCCTTCAACTATTAGTATAGGTATTTCAGATGGGTATGGATGCGAACCACCCTATATTGGATACAAGATACAGATATACGAAGAATGCAGGTGTAAATCTACAATTCTTTATCCAAAGGTAGACATAGAGCAGTTCTCAGTTGCAGGTGGGCCAACAGTTATCCAAGATGGAAAAGTCATTTCCAACTTTACAATGTCTCCTGGAAGCCAACAGGTAATGCTTCAAGTTGAAAACAGGGGATTCTTCACACAAAGAGATGCAAGGGTAAGATTCGAAGGGCTCCCAAATGGCGTCACAGTTAATGTTACTCCAGATACACAGGCAATCAAAGCACATAATATAAGTACATATAGCGCAACATTTGATGTAGGGCCAAACGTACCCTCAGGCACATATCTGATTACAATGGTAGTATACTCTCCCAGCGGTGTATTTGATACAATAACATTTGAATTTATAGTACCATAAATTTATTTTTTTATTATTTCTTTCTTCTATTTTTTATTTCCAATAGAATATCTATCGAGTTTTGTATGCCACAACTACCGAAAAAGTTATATTGATATAATTTTCCATTAATTGGTATTTTAATACATTAA
>CAZVXE010000059.1:0-8176 GCA_964630765.1 uncultured Thermococci archaeon
GTTAATTTACTGACATTTTGAATATAAAAAATAAAAAAAGAGAGGTATTTGAAATAAATTCTATAGATATACGTTCAAAATGTTTTATTTTATACGAAATACCGTTTTATAAATAAAAATATTACAATATATGGGTATAAGGGGATAGTTTGAATAAAATAATTCTAGTAATAACTTTTTGTGCCGCAATATTGGCATCTGGATGTGCATCTCAAGAGAATATTAAGGAGTTGCAGTCTGTTGAGATTAGAGAGTACAACGGAGAAAACCTTTCTTCATTTATAGAAGTTAGAGATGTTTCTATTAAAGGGCCACAGAAGATAGATATATCCACTTATAGATTGGAACTATTTGGATTAGTTAAAGAGCAAAGAAATTATACATATGATCAAGTTATTAATAATCATCAAAAGTATCAGAAAGTTGTTCAAATAAATTGTGTAGAAGGTTGGGAATCCAAAAATCTTTGGGAAGGAATCTTACTAAAAGATATTTTTGATGAGGTTAGTGTAGACTCAAAAGCAAAAACTGTAATATTTTACGCATATGATGGTTACTCAACTTCACTTTCGTTGGATTACATCATCAATAATGACATAATGCTTGGGTATAAAATAAATGGTGTCACGCTCACCCCTGAAACTGGTTACCCCTTCATTTTAGTTGCCGAAGATAAATGGGGATATAAATGGGTAAAATGGATTACAAAAATTGAAATATCCGACAATCCGGATTATAGAGGATACTGGGAAAGTAGGGGCTATAGTAATGATGCAGACCTAAACAAATCATTTTTTGACTAAGGTATACAGTTAGTTTTATATTTTAATAAAATAGTATATTTTCATGTCAAATTTTATGAATAAACAAACGTTTCAGGTTTTGAATATAGTCGCCGTGATAGGAACACTAATTGTAAATTATCTTTCTAACGCCCTTCCACTAAATGGGAAGACTGCCGGGCAACTTTCCGATGAAATCCCTAATCTATTTGTTCCCGCTGGTTTAACATTTGCAATATGGGGCATTATATACATTTTATTAATAATGTTCGCGGCGTATCAAGCAAGAGATTTATTCAAAAAAGAAAAGATTGAAACGCCTTTCATAAAGAAAACATCATACTATTTTTTCTTAGCAGGACTTGCAAACATGTCCTGGATATTTGCATGGCACTATCAGCAAGTGCTGTTGTCAGTATTAATAATGCTAGTTCTATTCGGATCTCTCATTAAAATATATCTAAATCTTGAAATAGGAAAAGAAATAGTATCAAGAAAAGAGAGAATATTTATCCAGGTCCCAATAAGCGTTTACCTTGGATGGATAACCGTGGCCACTATTGCAAACGTTACAGCATTTCTAGTAACAATTAACTGGAATGGTCTTGGGATAAGTGAAGTAATATGGACAATGATTGTAATAATTGTCGCCTTGATTATTACTCTCTTAATGATTATAACAAGAAAGGATGTAGCTTACAGTCTAGTCGTTGTTTGGGCATTATTAGGAATTTACATTAAGAGAACTGATATTTCCTATGGCATCCAAAATGATATAGCATTGACAGCCGCAGTATCTGTAATACTAATAATTTTGGCAATAATTATAGAAGTTGGAATGGACACTTTTATTAGAAAACAAAAATCTTAATTTTTATTCTTTTTCTTCATATCCGATAGGCACAACATAGAGGGGTATTTCATAATCAGATAGGCCTATCGCTTTAATAATATCGTTATCAGAAAAAGCACCGACAGGGCATGAAACAAGTCCTAGGGATATGGCTGCAAGTTCGAGATTTTGACAAGAATGTCCTGATTCCATAATGGCATATCTAATCCCTCGATTGCCGTATTTGTATTTCATTCTTTCAAAGTTAGAAGAAATAATAATTGTAACTGGTGCTTTTGAAATAAATGCTTGGCCCAAGCAACTTATTGCAATAATCCTCCTAGCATCCCCTTCTTTAACAAGTTCAAGACTGTTTGTAATGGGCATATATCTGTATACCCCTGCTTTTAGTTCCTCAAGAGATTCTTTCCCAATTGCAGCATATATTGACAAAGGGTACAATGCTCCTGCAGAAGGGACTGTTTTGTAAGGGCCATTATTTCTTACCCCATAAGCAGCAAAAAGAAGATTAGATAGCTGTTGAAATGAAATTTTAGAAGAATTAAAACTCCTTACTGATCTTCTTTTGTATAAAAGGGATTCAAAAGATTCTTCACCGTTAATAGGATCTTTAAGTTTTATCATAGTGATTCTCCCAAGTGTAAAGGGAATCATTTTGGGCTCTTTTCTTTTTTCCACCAAATAGTATTATTAAAACGGCCCCCCCAACAAATCCACCAAGATGTGCCATATAAGCAACTCCACCATATGGATCAGTAAAATTGAATACTAACTGTAGAACAAACCATATCACAAGGTAATAAAGGGCTTCAACTTTATAGATTCTAATAAATCCAAAAGGTATTATTGTACTGATCTTATTTTTTGGATAAAGAACAATATATGCACCTAGAACACCTGATATAGCGCCGGATGCGCCTACCGTTGGTATAATTGACTCAAGATTAAATGCCATATGTGAAAGTGCGGCAATAATTCCACAGAGTAGATAAAAAATAAGGTATTTTCCCTTTCCTATAGTTGCTTCAATATTGTCGCCAAATATTATAAGAAACCACATATTTCCTAGAAGGTGCCCCCATCCACCATGCATAAATTGGTGAGTAATAATCGTCCAAGGTTCTATCCCTAAAAGAAAATCTTTTGGAACAAAAGCAAATATGTTGTTTAGTGAGTCTCCAGTAAGAAAATTAATTGCATATAAGATAATATTTGAGATTATCA
This sequence comes from uncultured Thermococci archaeon, assembly GCA_964630765.1. GTDB lineage: Archaea > Methanobacteriota_B > Thermococci > Methanofastidiosales > Methanofastidiosaceae > Methanofastidiosum. Next base: position 2,860 of record CAZVXE010000059.1, read on the forward strand.
ATCCATATGTGATATAAGGTCTTTCTACCGAAAAATTTTCGTCTGCAATAGGGAACATATTATCCTTGTCATTAATTAATATTTATAAGGTTTTAGAATATTTCGATAAATTAATTTTATTTATTATTAAAAAACTAATTAAGGCTTGAAATTAGTATTTAGGGAATATTTGAGCATTATAAAAGATTTAGAATATAATTTAAGACTTTTTATTTTTTTTATTAATTTATTCGTAATCAATTTGAGTAATACTTTCTATTAAAGGATTAAAGGGGTATTTGTCTAATAATTGCGGTCCAAAACCCTTAAATACCAATATAATAGTTTTAAACCATGGTGCCTAAAAGGGTGTTCTTTGTTAAAGGAAAAGGAGTTCACAAAGACCAACTTCAGTCTTTTGAGCTTGCACTAAGAGAAGCTGGAATAGAAAAATGTAATCTTGTTTATGTATCAAGCATTCTTCCACCGCATTGTGAAATTATACCGAGGGAAGAAGGGCTTAAATGTTTGAGGGCGGGTCAAATCACTTATTGTGTAATGGCAAGAAATGCTACTGATGAGCCACACAGACAGTTGTCATCTGCAGTAGGCCTTGCAGTGCCAGCAGAGAAAGGTACCTATGGGTATCTAAGTGAAGTTCACATGTTTGGACAAGATGAAAAGTTTTCTGGCGATTATGCTGAAGATCTTGCCGCTACGATGTTAGCAACGACTTTGGGTATAGATTTCAATCCTGATACAGCTTGGGATGAAAGAAACGAAATATACAAAGCAAGCGGTAAAATAATTGATAGTGAAAGCATTGCTATTGCAGCCAAAGGTGACGCATGCGGTAAATGGACAACTGCCATAGCTGCTGCAATATTTTTGATGGATTAATTTTTATTTATTTAATACTTCTTTTCATTCTATAAACAATAAGGCATTATTAATTTCTATTAATATTTTTCTTAATAGATTACATGAAACTTCTCAGAAATTCTTTAGTGTCTTCTGAATCAATCCATCCTTTGTCTAATCCTTCTATCAAATCTTCAATTCTGTCTACTTGATTTAGTATTCTTTTATTCATTCTTTCATCTTCTATTTTTAGTTCTGCGTAACCACTTATAATGGATAAAGGATTTCTTATATTGTCAATTAAAAAGGCAATGTAATGTATATTTTCTTCAAGTTGAGTCTGAGCTTTTTTTCTATCTGTAATGTCCATAATTGTGATAATGTGTCCATTTTCCGGATTTAATGGATCCAGAGGGCTGCTTCTAAGGTGGCAATCAAAAACACTTCCATTTTTTCTTTTCCATCTTGTTTCTATCTCTACCATTTTATTTTCTTTATGGCCCGTATCTAGTTCTCTGCCTATTTGATTATACTCTTTTTCCTGTTCATAAAAGACTTTAGTGTCGTTTTTAATAAGCTCTTCATGTGGATAGCCAGTCATTTGACACATTCTTGGATTACACCACTGAATTTCTCTATCCTTAATAAGTCCAATACCAATAGGGGCGGCTGCGAATATTCCATTTAGCGTGTTTTCTCTTGTTTGAAGCTCCTCTTGGATTTTTTTTCTTTCTGTTATGTCAATCCCCATTTCCACAGTAAGCATAGTTCCATCATAATCTTTGAATGGAAAATCATAAATCTGATACGTTTTTCCATTAACTTGAGTTCTTTCACGGATATTTATTTTCTTAGTTGAGAACACATCTAAAACAGGACATGATGAGCACGGCTCTTGACTTCGATCTTCAAAACCATGGAATATCTTGTGGCAACTTTTTCCATCAGCCAAATCAAAATTATCCCTTAGATATCTATTCACAAATTTCATTGAGAGATCTGGGCCATAAACACATACATAAGCTGGCAATTCTTCCAATAGAGAATATAGTCTTTGTCTGCTTGCAGTTATTGCTTCTAACACTGTTCTTTTTTCCTTAATATCATTTAAAATAAGATGGCCCTTTATGCAATGCCCTTTGCTATCATAGGCAATTTTGCCATTAATAGAAAACAAAATTTTTGTGCCATCCTTCTTTAATATTTCAAACTCTACATCTTTTGCAACCCCTTCTTCAAGAAAGTTGTTAAAAAAATTTGTAAATTCTTCAAGATAATCGGGGCTAATAAATTTATCTAAAAAATTTCCAATAAGTTCTTCTTCAGAATAATTTAAGTATTCAAGACAGGTTCTATTAGCTTTTGTAATTCTTCCATTTTCATCAATTGAGATGTAACTAAGGGGGGCGTTGTCAAAAAGAAACTTGTAGTATTGATGATTTTCTCTGAGTTGTGTAATTTCTTCTAGCAATTGTTCCTTAGATTTTTCTTCATCTTTCATTTATATGTTCCCCGTCTTATATGAGTATTTTAGCATGTTAGAATAATTAGTATATGAGATTTTGTTATTATATTAAATTAATTTATATAACCCCAACTATTTATTAATTTTTCCCCCAAGGGCACACCTTTAAGCATATACCGCAGACCATTACACTTAAATCAGGATCTTTTGAGAATTCTTGGAGTTTTGAAACACATTTATCCATGTCAAGCGCGAGCTCTCTTTCCTTAGGGTAATCTTTGAAACTAGTATTTTTTAATGCCCCAACAATACAGTTATCAATGCAATTTTGGCATTCGCCACATCTATTTTCTAATGGTTTCCCCATCTCAAGAGGGGCATCTGTCAATATTGATGCAAAACGAATTCTCGGGCCATATTCTTTAGTTATTAAATTTAAAGATTTCCCAATCCAGCCTACGCCAGCAGTTCTTGCAATAGCCCGGTGGGATATAAAACTCCTCCACTTCAAGTCTTTAAGAGGTTTTGACGCAGGTATGGGGAGCGCTTTATATTTTTTGGATTCTAATAATCTTGAAAGATTGTAAGCTATAAAATCTAATCTGTCATTGATCATAACATAATGTTTTGCATAGATTGGTCTACTCTCTGGAAGTTTTTCAATTACTTCATCGGGAACTTTTAATCCTATACTAATCCCTCTAGAATAGTTTTCTAGTAGGTCTTTAGGGTATGTGTCATATTCGCTTAGTAACTCTAGATCTGCAACCCCAAATGTGTCGACACCAAGTTTATATGCTTGCTCTATTAATTCGTAAGTTAGGCCCGAATCCATTTCATTTGGGGTCTCACTTTTTTTCATATAAATAATGTTATTATGAGTTATATAAATATATTGCAATCTTATACTAATCTTTTATTGCCAAATAGTTTGATATGAGGATTAATCCCCCGCCTACAAATATACTTGAATTAAGATACTGGCTAAATACTATCATGGCCACGATAGATGCAACAACTGGCTCTAGAAGAAGAATTATCCCAGCTTTCGATGCTTCTACTTTCTCGATAGCTTTATAGAATAGGGAGTTTGGCACGAATGCAGCAATTAGACAAAATAAACCAAAATATATCCAATAAATAGTTGGAAAATTATACGATAGTCTTGTTAGATATTCATTTTGATAGAAAAATTTAATTACGGGAAATAAAAGTATTAACCAAATAAATGATATAAAAGAATAAGCTGATAAAGTATTTATGTAATAATCTTTATTAATTCCTGTCTTTCTAGCAAAGATGACCCATAGGGAAAGGAATATTCCGGCAAGTAAAGAAGAAATCAACCCTTTTGCACTACCAACATTACTAATATTCCAAGGGGAAAGAAGAAAAACGACACCAAGAAATGCAGTGGTCACTGACAATAATTTCATTTTAGTTATTTTTTCATTAAGGATTAATCTACCAAAAAAAGTTGTCCATATGGGTTGAGTGTAAAGTAATATGGCAACGATAGCTACAGGAGTTCCAAATATAACGCCCCCATATTGTGTTAATTGCAGTAAAGCACCAATGAGCCCATACAGTAAAAAAAATAAAATATTATCTCGCTTAAGGGGGCATGTTTTTTTAATAGCAATTATGGGTAGAGTAAACAAAAAAAGGAACAATAAAGGATAGACTGAGATTTCATAAAGAGAAAAACCTAGATTAGAAAAAAATTGTCCACCCGGAATTATTAGGCCAAAAAAGATTGCAGAAATGATAATGGTCCAATAGTCCTTTTTCATGAAAAGATGATAAATAATTTGCTTATTAAATTATTCATGGCCTTCTAGAGTAAAGTATATTCTTCTATTGCTTTTTCCTTTATTGACAGCTTCAAGGAAAATTATCTTACCGATTTCCATTAGACTTTTGACATGGCACCCGCCATCAGCTTGAGCATCAAATCCTTTAATATCAACAATTCGTAATTCCTTAACTTCATGAGGAAAGTCCATGGCTAGTTTGAAAAGAGATGGATCCTTTTTAGCTTCTTCAATGTTTTTGTAATAAATAGTTACAGGTAGATCTTTTTTTATAATTTCATTTGCTTCGTCGATTATTTTCTTGATAAACTCAATATCAAATTTCTCCATGTTGAGGTCTATCCTTCCTTTATTGAGTGTCAATTGATTGCCTGTTATCAATAAGTTGTAATTTCTATTAAATACACCAGAGATGAGGTGAGCTGCAGTATGGTATCTCATTAACTTGTATCTTCTACCCCAATCTATAACACAATGCACTTCATCCCCTGCTATAAGTCCTTCTTTATCAATTTCATGACTTATATCTCCTTCAAATTTCCCCACATAAATAACATTGTACTCTTTTTCATCTTTTTTGCTTATGATTTTGCCAGTGTCCCCCTCTACTCCTCCACTATTCGGATAAAATGAAGTTTTGTCTAAGGTTATGTATCTCCCTTTAGCCGATATTACATTAGCATCAAATTCTTTTAAGTAAGAATCTTCCATGTATAACCAGTCAGCCATTGACTCACCAGAAATTTAAATTTAAAAAAATAAAAAATAATAAATTTGCATTAAAGCCCGATTGAACTAAGCAATGCCCGAACTGCATTGAAGAATATAATGAATATTACAATGGGGGCTACAACTCTAAGAATCCAAATCCAAATAGGTTGAAGTGCGAACTTGCCTTCCATAGTTGTTTGCTTCTTTGCAACATCCACTATTACCCACCCTACAAACAGTGCAATTAACATACCGCCTAGTGGAAGCATTATGTCCGATAGAAGACTCATAGCATCTAAGAAAGACAATCCTAAAATGTTTATTGACACCGCCCCTTGGGATAAAGCCGAAGGAACACCTAAAAGAAAGATTGCCCCCCCTATCACTAAAGCTGCTTTTTGTCTAACCCATTTAAGATTATCAACCATATAAGCTACCACAACTTCTAGTAAAGAAATAGCGGATGTAATTGCAGCAAATAATAGGA
>CAZVXE010000060.1:0-7885 GCA_964630765.1 uncultured Thermococci archaeon
CATTAAAAATACAAATAAGCATGTTGAAAGGCAATTAAGCGAAAAAGAGCGCAATGAAATCTGGGAAGGGAAGATTAAACCTCTTCTAAAAAAGAAGATCTCTGAATCCGGCATCGACAGCGTCTTAAGCGATGAGCGCCTCCTAAACAACTTTTCTAAAGGCCTTGGCATTTCCACTGGAGAATTGAAAGAAAAGATCTCCACTGAATGGGGTGTAGTGTAGTGTAGTGTAGTATGTAGTATAGTAGTAAGTAAGTAGTAAGTAAGGAGGAAAAAATATTGGCAAAAAGTATTGATGTTATGGAAAAAAGGCAGATGGATTTACTGCCAACGCTATCAAGAGAGGAGCTCTACGGCTTTGGGATTATTGATATTTCTGAGATGATCATGTCAATTGAGCATGCAATTAATTATGCTGAAGGGTACAGATTTTTGCTTTTGTGTTTTGGCAATGAAGGATCATCTGATAAGGCAAAGATGATCATGAAAAGCATGGAAGATTATCTAGAGCTAGTCAAGGACGTTTACAGATTCAAAGTCAATGAGAAAAAGAAAAGGATGGCTTTTTTGAAAGGAGAATTTGTTAGAGGTTGAAATATGGAAAACAATAAAGCAGAATCAAAAATCCGGACTGTAAATTTTTATCTAGAGAATAGAAAATGGCTTGAAGAAGTCGTTAAATTTGGTGACGATTACTCCCAGGCCATGGCAATTGAAATAATAAAGAAAGCAAAAGAGATCCTAAATCAAAATTAATTTTTATTTTTCCATTAAATCCTATATTACAATCTATTTCATAAACTAAATTACATGTATTTTTTCATGAATTTTCTTGTGTCTTCAGTGTCCATCCACCCCTGATCCAACTGTTTAATAATTTCTTCTACCCTGTCTATCTGCCTCAGGAATCTATCCCTAGTTTTCTCATTTTCAACTTCGAGTTGTGCGAATCCGCTCAATATGGCAAGGGGATTTCTAATGTGGTCAACTAGATGTGCAAAATATTCCAGATTATCATCCAGCTGTTTCTTAGCTTTCTTTGGGTTTGTGATATCCATTACTAATGTGATATATCCTTTTGAAAGATCGTTATTGTCCAGAGGACTATTTCGTATATATATGTCCCTTATATCTCCGCTTTTTATTATATATTTTGTTTCAACTTCTATTACTTCTTTTTCTCTTGGCAGGCTGTATAATAAACCCCCGACTCGTTCATACTCCCCGTCAGATTCAAAAAGAAATCGTGGCGACTTCCCTACTATCTCTTCGACAGGATAGCCTGTAATCTCTGCCATGCCCCTGTTTGTCCATCTGAATATTCTATTCTGCATTAGATTGATGCCGATTGGTGCAGATGAGAGTATGCCATCCAGGGTTTCTTCTCTTTCTTTCAAAGCTTGTTCAGTTTTCTTTTCTTTCGTGACATCGCTGACGCTTGTGATAAATCCTTGAGAAACGCCAAATGGATTGTAGGGGCTCACTCTAATAGACACATTTATTATCCTCCCGTCTTTTCTTTTCCATATAGTTGGTGTTTCTTGAGGGTAATCTGTAATATCATGGGTATAAAGAGAATTTAGATTATTATATTCGTCTTCATCTTCGTATAAAAATCTAGTATCGTTTTCAATAACTTCATCCAGAGGGTATCCTGTGATTTCTTGCATTCTTGAATTGCACCATACAATCTTCCTATCGTGTATTAAATTGATGCCTACGGGAGCGGCTGCAAATATGCCTTTAAGAGTGTTTTCTCTTTTTTCAAGTTCTTCTTCCATTTTCTTTCTTTCGGTAATGTCAGTTCCCACTGAGAGCAGGGACACTATGTTCCCCTCTTCGTCCAGTATAGGTTTGTTGGCCCAGTATACCCAAGCGCGCTCACCGTTTTTTTTAATATTTTCATTAATATTGGTGGCGTATTTGTCTAAATTTTGATAGATATTCTGTATAAGATTCTCTAAGATTTTTCCTGATGATTCTATATGGGGCAAGCATGTTTCATGCCATTTCTTTCCAATTATCTCTTTTTCTTCATATCCAAAGAATTTTAATCCATATTCATTCATTGAAAGAATTGTTCCATCCTTGTCAAATTTTGCTATTATGCTGTTTGCATTTTCCACAAGTTCTTTATATTTTTCTTCACTTTTTTTCAACGCTTCCTCGGCCCTCTTTTTCTCTGTTATATCAAGACTAATCCCCACTACACTTAATCCTTTTTTTGTGTGTACAGGGAAGGCGATAGTTTGTATAGTTTTTATTTTACCGTCTTGAGGCATTATTTTTGTTTCTAAGAATTTATTAATCCATGGAGCGTCCTGAGTTGACAAAAAATTAAGAAGTTGATTCTTCATTCTTTGATATGCATCATTTGTTTTTCTTTCAGGCAGCATAAAGTTGAATTGCACGTCCCACAAATACTTTCCAAGCGCTTCTTTTTTCCCCATATTTGTGATCTCTTCTTGGGCTTTATTCCACTCAATTATCCTTCCATTCTCATCGGTGATTACTATGCCTTCAATCGATTGTTCTATTAAACTTCGGAACTTTTCCTCGTTTTCCTTAAGGGCATCTTCCGCTTTCTTTCTTTCAGTGATGTCGTTATGGATGGAAATAGAATTAATCCAATTCCCATTTTTGTCCGCTATTTTTTCAGTGCTTACCAGAACAAACCGCTTCTCTCCACTTTTAGTGATTAAAGTAATCTCTTCATTCTTTATGTTGCCTATTTTCTCTAGTTTAGTAAATATTTCATTCATTCTTGGAATTGATTCCGGTGGGTATATCATGCTTCTATGCTTTCCAATTAGTTCCTTTTTTTCATACCCCAATGCATTAAGTGCTGACTCGTTGACATCTATAAAAAGACCTTCAGGAGACATAATATAGCTATATGCGGGATTCTTTTCAAAATATATCTTAAATTTTTCGTTACTTTCCTTTAATTGAGATAGGGCCATTCTTTCATTCTCTCGAATTTTACACTCTTTTATCTCTCTCTCAATTGCAGGAACTAATCTTGAAAGATTGTCTTTCATGATATAATCATTTAGGCCTTTTCTCATGGCTTCTACAGCTACCTGTTCGCCTATGGTTCCAGATACTAGTATGAAAGGAATATCAAGCCCAGATCCTTTTAAGATATCGAAGGCCTTAATTCCAGAAAAATTTGGCATCTTATAATCGGCGATGATTATGTCCCATTTGTTTTTTCTAAGGGCGTCTTTCATCTGCACCGCAGTGTCGATTGTCTGAGAATAAACAGGGTAATTATTTTTCTTTATCTCCCTTATTATTAATTCGGCATCATCAGATGAATCCTCTATTACTAATACTTTAAGTTCTGGCTTATCCGTTATTATCCACCTTTAACAATATTCTAAAAATTATCGAAAATAACTTTATTATATTTTATTCTTACTAATTAAAAAAGTTTTCTATTACGGAATGAGTTTAGATTACTTCGACTATCTTTTCTTGCAAGAATTAGTCTTTTCTTAATTTTTATTTTTATTAAAATATAATTTTAATCAAAGAAGTCTTATTCAGAACTTTCCATCTATTTTTAGCCTTGGGATTTGTTCCTGTAGGAAAGCGCCGAGGAAGGGATTTGAACCCTTGTGGTGGCGAGCACCAGCGGTTTTCGAGACCGCCGCCTTACCTAGCTAGACTACCTCGGCCTAAAATGGTATTCTGAAATTCTTTCCAGCGTAAGCTGCACTTTCTCCTAGATATTCTTCTATCCTTAGTAATCTATTGTATTTTGCACAGCGTTCGCTTCTTGATGGCGCTCCTGTTTTTAGTTGCCCAGATGATATCCCAACAGCAATATCTGCTATCATAGTATCTTCTGTTTCACCACTTCTGTGGCTTACAACAACAGAATAGCCGCTTCTGTACGCAAGACTTGCAGTATCGATAGCTTCTGTAAGGGAGCCTATTTGATTTACTTTCAATAGTAGAGAGTTACAAGCTCCTTTTTTGATGCCCATTGACAATCTGTTCTTGTTAGTAACAAAAAGATCATCGCCCACAATTTGTATTTTTTTGCCTAACTTTTTTGTTATTTCTACAAACCCTTCAAAGTCGTCTTCTGCCATTGGATCTTCTAAAGAAATAATTGGATATTTTGAGCTTACATCTGCAAATAAATCAACTAATTCCCCGGAGCTCATCTTCTTTCCCATTGTATTGTAAGTATTTGTTTTCTCATCATAGAATGTAGAAGACGCAGTATCTAGTGCAATTTTAACAACATCTTTATATGATAGCTCTTCAAGAGTTGACATTATTACTTCAAGAGGTTCAGATATCTCTTTCATTGGAGGGGCATATCCGCCTTCATCTCCCACATTAGTTGAACTCTTCCCATATTTTTTTGCAATGATTTTTTTCATATGATGATAAACTTCAGCACAAATCCTCAAAGCCTCTGAAAAAGAGTTAGCGCCTACTGGCATTATCATGAATTCTTGGAAGTCAAGTTCATTTCCAGCATGTTCCCCACCATTTATTACATTCATCATGGGTACTGGTAGGACATAGGTGTTTAACCCACCAATATACTGGTAAAGAGGAATATTAATAGTATCTGCAGCACATCTTGCAGCCGCAAGAGAAACTGACAATATGGCATTGGCACCAAAATTATTTTTATTTTCTGTTCCGTCTTCTTCTATCATTACTCTGTCTATTTCCCTCTGTTTTCTGATATCCATTCCTATTAGTAAAGGAGTAATAGTTTCATTAACATTTCTGACGGCGTTCAAAACGCCTTTTCCACCATATCGATCATTTTTATCTCTAAGCTCTAAAGCCTCGTGTTTTCCAGTTGAAGCGCCTGAAGGGACTATAGCTGAGCCATAACCCCCTCCAGTAATAATTTCTGTTTCAATAGTTGGATTCCCTCGGGAATCTAGAACTTCTCGAGCTTTAATGTCTATAATCTCAAACATCTCAAAATCTTTTGCACTGAGCATCAAAACACCTTCATTAATTTAATAAATAGATAAATTTTAAGGTTTTCCATGAATATTGAAGATCTTCCCCTCGCAAAAGGAGATATTTGTCTTCTTCAATCAAAGGGATATGATAAATTATACCCTCCTCAAGAAGAGGCGGTTATTAAAGGTCTTCTATCGGATAAAAATCTTATTCTCGCAATACCTACTGCATCAGGTAAAACCCTAATTGCAATTCTAGCTATCTTAAAATCACTAAAAGAAGGCAAGAAGGCCATCTATTTAGTGCCATTAAGAGCATTAGCCGATGAGAAATACAGGGAATTTAAAGAATTGGGATTGAACGTTGGGATATCAACTGGGGATTATGATCATCTTGATTATACCCTAAAAAAATATTCTGTATTAATTCTAACTATTGAACGTTGTGATTCTCTTTTAAGAAATGATACTGATTTTTTCAATGATTTTTCATTAGTTATCTATGATGAAATTCACTTGATTGATTCTCCCAACAGGGGAGCAACACTTGAGATAGTTATTTCTAAGTTATCTGATAAAAGGATAATTGGATTATCTGCAACAATCTCAAATGCAGATGAAATAGCTTCGTGGCTAAAAGCAGTTTTGGTAAAATCTGAATGGAGACCTGTACCTTTGAAGAAAGGAGTTCTTCTAAAAGAAATAATATTTTTTGAAAATGAAGAAAAAGATATTGGGCCTGTAGAAGACCCTGTTTTCCAGCTATCAAAAGATTCTATAGATGACGAAGGTCAGGTATTAATTTTTGTAAATAGTAGAAGAGCTGCTGAATCTACATCAGAAAAGCTTGCAAAAAGATTTTCTATAGTTAATAACGAAGGAGGATTTTCAGATACCACATCAGGCAAGAAGCTAGGAAAATTATTTAGGCATGGCATAGGATTTCATCACGCTGGTTTATTATCCGAAGACAGAAAAAAAGTTGAAGATTTTTTCATTAATAATTTAATAAAAATCATAGTAGCAACTCCTACTCTTGCAGCAGGCGTAAATCTACCTGCAAGAAGAGTCATAATAAAGGACTATTTTCGATTTGATTCCAATTTTGGGTCAATAAAGATACCTAGAATTGAAATAGCCCAAATGATGGGGAGAGCCGGAAGGCCAAAATATGATTCTACCGGAGAGGCTATATTAATTGCAAAAAGAGAGGAAGAAAAAGATTTTTTGTTTAAAGAATATATAGAATCTGGGCCCTTGCCAATATCGTCGAAACTTGCAACTGAAGGTGGATTAAGGGCACATGTTCTTTCTCTTATCGCATCAGAATTCGTTAAAGACAGAGGGGGCCTACACGATTTCTTCGATAGAACATTCTATGCTTTTAAGGAAGATCCTGAATTAATTGTTCCCTTAATAGATAAGAACCTTGATTTTTTAATAGAAAATAGCTTTTTGGAAAAAGATTTTTCATCAACTCCTTTAGGTTCTGTAGTATCAAAATTATACATTGACCCTAAATCTGCAATTATAATGAGGGATGGTATACTAAAGGATAAATTTAATGACATAGGGATCCTTCATTTGTTATGTGCTACTCCTGATATGCCAACGCTTTACTTAAGAAAAAAAGAGTTTGAAGTTTATCACGAAGCACTTTCAGAGTTCTGGGAAAAGATAATTACAGATATTCCTGATTCGACTTACGAAGAAGCAGAATTTGAGTTTTTCATATCTCAATTCAAAACGGCAATGCTTTTTCATGATTGGATAAACGAAGAAAAAGAAGAGTTATTAGTATTAAAATATGGAATTGGCGAGGGAGATTTACAGAGACTTAGAGAAAACATGGATTGGCTTTTGTATTCATTTGAAAGAATAAGCTATATCTTTAGGAGAAATGTCCCCCAAATAAGAACTTTAAGAACGAGAGTCAAATATGGCATTAAAGAAGAATTAATAGATCTTGTTGAACTAAAAGGTATCGGACGAATAAGAGCTAGACGACTATATAACGAGGGAATAAAAAATAGAAATATGGTGAACATTGATAATCTCCCGTCTATTAAAAAAGTATTGGGAGAAAGAATTTCTGAAGCGCTAGTTTCTGGAAAAGATTATGAAGAAAGAGGATTAAAACAAACTAAGATAGATGAATTTTAGAAAAATAAACCATAAGTTTAAATAATATATTCACTAATAAATATTATATTTTAATGGTTAAAGAGGGGTATTTATGGATTTAATGTCAGGTGCTGAAGGTCAGTTCACTAATAAACTATTGATAGATATTTCTGGCACGATAAAAGGATTTGTAAAAAATGTTGATATTGAGATGGTAGAAGGTAAAATTCTTATTCATATGAAACTTGGGCAGAGTGCCGAGAGTTACGGCCTTTCTCGTTCAGAATCAAAACTTTTGAGATTTGAAACAAAGATTACTATAGTAGCAGATGAAATAGTGTCTGTTGGAAAAGATTGTATAGTGGTATCAAAGGGGAAACTTCCCCCATTAGAAGAAATAAAAAAAGCGAAAATGTACAAAGCAGAAAATGATAGTTTGAAAATAAAGCTCAACGAGTTAAATGATGAAGTAGAAAACTCATTGAGAAAACTGAAAGTCTTAAAAGAAGATAAATCTGAACTTGAATTTAAATTGAATAAAATGCTTAAGATGGAAGAAGAATTTAGCGAATTAAGACTGAAATGTGCAAAACAAGAGGGAGAACTAGAGGCATCTAAAAGATTTATTCAAAAACTTGATACCAAAGATTCTGTAATAAAATCTTCTCCATTTGTTGCTTCTGAACCATCGTACAAACCAATTGAAGATGAGATCGAAGAAACGCTTGATCAAGATAAACAAAATAAATTTGATGAGATCATGAAGGACGAATTTGCTCTTTTTGGAGAAGAAGAGAAGTTAGAAAATGAATCTA
>CAZVXE010000061.1:0-7774 GCA_964630765.1 uncultured Thermococci archaeon
TGGTATTTCGACTATAACGTCAAATCTTCCAGGCCTAAGAAGAGCCTCATCTAAAATGTCTGGTCTGTTTGTTGCAGCAATAACTATTACCCTCTCTAAGGACTCAACGCCATCCATCTCTGTCAATAATTGATTTACCATTCTTTCAGTTACTTTTGCACCAGACTCTTGACCCCTTCTTGGCGCAATTGAATCAATCTCATCAAAGAATATTATAGAAGGTGCAACTTGTCGTGCCTTGCTGAAGATCTTTCTGATTCCTTTTTCACTCTCACCAACCCATTTTGAGATAAGCTCAGGACCTCTAATTGCTATGAAGTTTGCCTCACTTTCAGTCGCAACGGCCTTTGCGAGGAGAGTTTTCCCACATCCAGGCGGTCCAAAGAGCAGGATACCTTTTGGGCCTTCGACATTTATCTTTTTGAATACATCTGGATACTTTAGTGGCCACTCCACTGCTTCTTGTAACCTCTGTTTTACTTCCTTTAATCCTCCGATATCGCTCCATTTTACAGTTGGAACTTCAACTAAGGCTTCCCTCATTGCAGACGGCTCCACTTCTAAAAAAGCTAGATCAAAATCATTCTTTGTTACTTCAAGCTTGTTTAGAATTTCTGGAGAAATTTCAATATCCCCTCCGCTGAGATCTGGGAGCACTCTTCTAATCGCTTTCATGCCTGCCTCTTTACACAAGGCTTCAAGGTCTGCTCCGCTGTAACCGTGTGTCTTTGATGCGTAATACGATATATTCACATCTTGAGTTATCGGCATGCCCCTTGTATGGACCTGAAGTATCTCTTTCCTGTCATTTATATCCGGAACACCAATTTCGATTTCCCTGTCAAATCTTCCAGGCCTCCTCAATGCTGGGTCAATTGTATCTGGCAAATTTGTAGCAGCAATCACAACTACCTTGCCTCTTGTCTTTAGCCCGTCCATTAGCGTCAGAAGCTGAGAAACTACCCTTCTTTCGACTTCCCCTTTTGACTCTTCCCTTTTTGGGGCAATTGCATCGATCTCATCTATGAATATTATGGCCGGTGAGTTTTCTCCAGCATCTTCAAAGACCTTCCTTAAGTTCTCCTCAGATTCACCATAGTATTTACTCATTATTTCCGGACCGTTAATAGAGGTGAAGTAAGCGTTGATCTCATTTGCAAGTGCCTTTGCGAGGAGAGTTTTACCTGTTCCAGGAGGTCCATACAGTAAAACTCCCTTTGGAGGATCTATACCGAGTTTTGAGAAAACTTCCGGATGCTTCATGGGCATCTCGATCATTTCTCTAATCTTTTGGATCTCATCCCTAAGTCCACCTATATCCTCATATGTGACATCAGGCATTTTTGATATCTCAGATTCTGACACAGGTTTAGGTGATATTGTTATTTTGGTTGATGGCATTATCTTTAGGATGCCTCTTGGATTTGTTTTTGTCACGACAAATGGAAGGCTCCTATTAAAGATTTCAAATACAAAAACGTTATTTTGAACTATTGGAATATCCGAGAACTTCTCCTTGAAGTATGATGAAAGGTCCCCTGAAAATTGCATATCGGCCTGCATTGGTGCAAGAGTAATTGCCTTTGCTTCCTTAACTTCTGCCCTTGAAATGCTAACTCTATCCCCAAGCAATGCTCCGGAGTTCTTCCTCAGTATGCTATCCATTCTAACTATTCCGGAACCCTCGACTGTATCTGGCAGGGCCTTTGCAGCTGTTATTTTCTCCCCCTTAATCTTTACAATCTCGCCGTAATTTAGGTACATCTTTCTCATTGCATCGGGGTCAATCCTTACAATACCTTTACCCACATCGAGCTTTTCTGCGCTCCCTACAACAAGTTCTATTTCATTAATTTCTTTCACTTTAAAACACTCCATTAATATATTAACATTAAGTTAACTTAATATAAAGTGAAAGTAATCCTTTATAAATTTTACGGTTAAAAATAATAAAATTGGCTATCTAGAAAAAATAAAGAGGCTATCCATCGTAATCTTCAAGCTTTTTGGCAAAATCATTAGTGTTATATGATTTAGGGCTATCATCTGCTTCAAACGATGAAACGTCTTTATCTAAGCGGACTGACCTTTTTCTGTTTAGTGCACTTTTAACATAATCATCAGGATCATTTTCCCTTATCTCAAAAAGGTCACTTTCATTAAAGACCCTGCTTTCAATTTCTTCTATCTCTTTGTATATCTCATCAAGATTATGTTTGATTCGCCTGATAGAATCCTTCAAAGTCTCAACTTCATAGCTGCCTTTCTTCTTGCCCTCATCGAAAAGGAAGTTCATAAAGCCACCAATTGAACTTTTAAAATTCAATTTAAATATATATTGCTAGGGCACTGGAAAACTATTTAATATACCATAACATAATTGCTTAAATGAAAAAAGGTCTATCCGCTCTTGATATTGCAGCTTTATCTGTTATTTTATTTCATACTGTTCTTTTAATTTTAAACATTGAAAATCTCCCTGCTGATCAGAAAGATTGGTCGTACCACTTGATGATAGCGAGGATGTTTGTCGAGCACAAAACTTTCTTATGGGATTACTATGAGTTCGCACCCATAGGGAGGCCTCACCTCTATCCCCCGTTTCTTCATTTACTATTTGCAGCCACAAATATATTGGGTATGGGATGGGTAACAATCCAGAAGTTTTACGGAATTCTTATCTATCCAGTTTCGCTTCTTTCAACATTCTTTGTTTCAAGGGATCTTTTTGGAAAGAAAGTCGGATTATTGTCGGTAGTGATACTTTCAGCTTCCTACAATTACTGGTGGTGGCAGATTTCAATCGCACCGACATCTCTAATATTTGCACTCTTTCCTTTGGCAATGTGGGCGGTATACCGAAAAAAGACAGTTCTTTCAATAGCCTTACTTTCAATATTTTTATGGACGCACTTCTCTTCATTTTTAGTGGTCCTTGCAATAGGGATATTCGGAGTATTGAAACGAGACTACCTGAAGTATACCTTAAAGATAATAATTATATCATTAATCACTTTTAGTCCATGGGCAGTCCACGTATTATTGAATCGCGACTGGATACATGGAAACTGGTCATCCTTTGCAAACATGCCGACAATTGGTATTATAACTATACTTTTTGCGATTTTGGGTGTGTACTTCCTTGCAAAAAGAAGAGATACAAAAGACATACTACTACTAGCAACAGTCCCTTCAACACTTCTTATAGGGGCGTTGTATGGATTTAGGTTCTTTATGCATGCCCCAGTGATTCTTGCAATCATAATGGCCGTAGGTGCGTATGAGACTTCAAAAAGGATAGATAAGAATGCGTTCTATGTATTTTTGATAGCTTTTTTGGTAATTTCTTACACAGGGGAGCCCACACTAAGACTAAGATCACTTGGAGCCCCTATGGCAGGCGCACCACCTCCACAGCTAAAATATGGCCCTAACCCAGTTGGCGAAGCAGGACCCATACAGGGAGTTGCCCCAGTTGTCATTCAATCAACGCCTCTAAAAGAAAATTTGAACGCATTGATGGGCATTCAGCTGCGCACGCTCAAAATAAGCCCTTATGTTTCTGAAAATGCCTTTAATCTTTACAATTTCATAAAAAATAATACAGATCAAAACGAAATAATTCATGTTCAGGGTGGGCCAATAGCAACCTGTATCTCTCTGTTCACTGACAGGAGAACTGACAATGGTATGTGGCGAGAAGTTACAAATGAAGACATGGGCAAATCACCACCAGCCGGTGCAAATTATGGCGTAATTGAAATAAGTGATAGACAGAGAATTAATTTTTCTCAAGATATGATTATAGCAACATTTGGCCAGTTCATAGTCTATGACGCCACTAAGATGGAGCAGATAATATTGCCACAAGATCAACCTAGATTGCCACAAATATTAACAGAAGTTTCTAACCAAATTAGAAAAGCTTCGATATCTTTGGATACCGACAGGGAATTAACAAAGAAACTCCTCTTGGAAGTCTCTGATAAACTTAATCAACTATCAAAAGGTGCACCTGACGAAAAAGGAAAGAAGATACTTGAAAGGTCATCTATTATCTTGAGAAATAAATCCCAGAAAATTTCCTATGCCGAAGGCCAAGAAATGACAAGAATAAAAGAGGAGCTTATGGCAATGGCCCAGTTATACGAGAGAGGAGACATTGGCGGGGCCCTAATCATATTAGAGAGGATATGACTACATCCATCCTTTTCTTTTAAAATAATAAACCATCGAAAGACCGAGAGTCAGCATCAGCAAAAGTATAGAATAATATCCGTAAGGCGACTTTAACTCAGGCATAAATTCAAAGTTCATCCCGTATATACCGGTAATTAGAGTCAGAGGCATCATTATAGTCGCAATTATGGTCAAAACCTTCATTATCTCGTTTAATTTGTTCGAGGTATAGGATAGATAAGTGTCTTGTATTCCAATCAGGGAATCCCTCATCGAATCAAGGGAATCAAAGATACTTATGATGCTATCGTAATTGTCCCTGAAATAGATTTTTGTTTCATCCGAAATAAACATGGATTCTTTCCTTAATAGGCCCAATAGCTCTTCTCTTTCTGAAACAACTATCCTTTTGAAAATAGAAACATCCCTCTTAAGTGTAATAACTTTCATTATGCACTCTTTATCCCCACCATTAAACAGTTCATCTTCTGTTTCTTCTACTATTATATCAAGCCTATCCAGAATCAAAAAGTAGGAGTCAATGATCCTATCCATTATAATATGCAGTAGAAAGTCAGGCCCTTTGTTTAGTATTTTTAATAGCGCCTTCTTATCATTTTTTATTTTTTCTAAAATCTTTATCTCTTTTCTCACATCCTTTGTTATGATGTAATTATTGCCGATGACAACATCGTATTCATACTTGTTAATCCTTGTATCCATGAAAAGATTATATAGAACAATGAAATTATAGTCATCAAAAACTTCTATCTTGACCCTTGTCCCTTCATCACTTAAGTCTTCTACAGTCACAGGGTGCAAATCGAAGAGGTCTCCAAGATAAGATATCTCTTGATTTGTTGAATCAATTAGGTCAATCCATAATCTTGTGTCCTTTTCAACTAACTCTTTTAATCTTTCAGGAGATGCTATTTCTCTTTGTATTTCCCCTTCAAGATAAAATACCTCAAACATTATTCTACATTAGAACTAAGATGTTTAAATTAGTTGTTCTTTAAAGCTCACCTTCAAGCTTCAAAACAATCCTTCTAAAAATTCCCTTTAGTGTATATATCTCTCGCTGTGTATTAAATCCTCTTGTTAAAACGTGCTTGAAGACTGTCATAGCGTTATCCCTTCTGTATTCTCTCTCTTCAACATGGGATAATATCTTTTTAAAATCCTCTATCAATAGATTCTTTTCAATTATCTCTTTTCCTTCAAGAGGATTTGTTTTAATGGAGCATTTGGATTTGAATATTTCATAGAGTATTATTGAGAGCGCATGCGAAACATTCATCGTTGGGTACCTTTTATCGGTGGGGATTGTAGTCATTGTATCGCACATCTCAACTTCTTGATTTCTAAGTCCACTGCTTTCCCTGCCTAGTACTATCCCTACTTTAAAATCAGAGGGTATTTTCTTGGCCAGGCTCTCAACAGGTGTGTAATTCCTCAAGACCCCGCCACTTGTATTTACGCTTGTTGCAACTGACACATCGACATATTTCAGGGCCTCTTCCAAACTTCCTACAATTATGCTAGACTTCAAAATATCTTCTGCATGGACTGCTAATTTGTACGCCTCTTCATCTATCTCAACTGGATTAACTAGAATAAGGTCATAGAAACCGAAATTTTTCATAACCCTCGCAACGCTACCTATATTCCCTGAAGATTCCGGCTCTACAAAAATTATATAAAACATCAAGAGAAAAAAATATTAGGATAAAGATAAAGTTTTGGGTGCATCCATGGAAATATCCCTGGGAGTTGACATAATCTCCCGTGACCCAAGAATTTATGCAATGGTCATACTTTCGAGGGAAGAAAACAGATTTTTGCCTGTTTTGAAGGAAAGCGGGTCAAGGCTTAAACTTTTGAAACTAATAAAAAACTACTCCCCCACATACATGGGAATCGATTCTACCGAAGAATTCTCTAAAAACGATTTAGAGAAACTTTCAAAGTATGTTTCAATAGTTCAAGTTACTGGAAAGTTTAATGACTTTACTTCCCTCCCTGCACTTGCAAAAAGATACAGGATAAATCTAAATCCAAAAAATCCTTTCGATGAGGCATATGCACTTGCGAGATTGACATTTGAAGGCGTCGGCTACAAATTAAAGTTGTATGAGGATGAAACCGAGATACTTGTTTCAAGTGGTAGAAGCCTTGGAAGAGGAGGCTACTCACAAGGCAGATATCAGCGAAGGACTTTTGCTCTTATCAAATATAAGGTCAGAGATATCGAGAAAGAACTTACAAATGAAGGATTTAATTTTGACCTTGAGGTAGTTGAGCGGGAAGGTGGATTCTCCAAAGGCACCTTCAAAGTATACTCTAACTTTGAAAATATCCCTATCAAAAGCAGCAGAGGCGACATAAGGATCGATGTTAGGCCGCTTAAAAAAAGCTCCATTGAATACGAACCTTTTGAAAAAAAAGTTGAAATATCAAACATCAAAGACAGGTATGTCATTGTCGGGGTTGACCCAGGGACAACAGTTGGCCTTTCGGTACTAGATCTTGAGGGAAATGCGCTTGCTATCACATCAAAAAGAAGTTTTTCAATGTCAGATGTCAAGGAAGAGATAAGAAAGTACGGTTATCCTCTGATATTTGGATCTGATGTAAATCCGCCTTCTGGGTATATTGAAAAGTTAAGTACCTCCTTTGATTCTATTCTGTATGTACCCTCTCTATCGATCCCCGTCAAAGAAAAAAATGAGCTATCAAAAGACCAAGAAGCAACAAATGCCCACGAAAGGGACGCCCTCTCAGCAGCATTGAAGGCTTATCTACACTATAAGAACAAATTTACCCAGATAAAATCAAAAATACCCCAAGAGCTATCCCCTTACAGTTCAAGGATAATAGGTGAAGTCATTAAAGGCATGCCCATAAAAGAAGCCTTTGACAAAGTCAAAGAAGACTTGATGGAAAAAGAAGATGAGATAAAAATTGAACAGAGAAATCCAGATGAGGTAATCCTAGAGCAGTCAAAAATAATTGAAAATTACAAAGAGAAGCAGACCACATTAAAAAAGGATTTTGAAAAGCTTCAGTTGGAAAGCTTTGATATGAAAAAGAAACTCCAAGAGAAGGATTCAACAATTATGTCCCTTGAACGAAAACTTTTCGATATATTAGACAGGCAAAAAAAAGAAGCTTTGAAGGACAACGTCATTAAAACTAAGAATTTTGAGATAACTTCGCTTAGAAAAAGTGTTGATATCCTAAAAAGCAAAGTTAATTTACTCACAGAGGAAAACAAGAGACTAAAAGAATTAAAGCCGCTGATGGAATCTGAGGACATAATCATCGGTAAAGTTCTGCCTGTTTTTTCTATTGACGGCATTAAAAATCTTGTAAAAAATCAGGATCTTACCGAAGGCGACGTAGTTTTCTTAAAAGACGCTACAGGCGGAGGGGCAGAAGCTTCCAAGATGCTATCTGAGATAAAGATCAAAGCTGTTCTCATATTGGGTAAGATATCGCATCAGGCGCAAGAAGAGCTAATCGATGTTGAAATACCGATAATCGATTCGAAAGATATAAAAATGGAGGTAATTTCGAAGTTCGTTATACTGGA
>CAZVXE010000062.1:0-7600 GCA_964630765.1 uncultured Thermococci archaeon
GATTATCTTCCAAGTTATAGGTTTATTTACAATTACATTAGGAATTACTATGGCCGTAAAGACAAATAATTTTTTAATAGTTGCATTTAGCCTAATCATTGGGTCTGTAATTGGTGAAATTATCGGTATTGAAAACTATTTAGAGAGATTAAGTGATAAATTAAAAAATACACTTAAGAATTCAAGCGATAAATTCACAGAGGGATTTGTTACAGCTACATTGATATATTGCATCGGCCCAATGGCCATACTTGGATCTATAGAAGAAGGGCTGGGCAATTCTCCAAACTTATTGTTTGCAAAGTCTGTATTAGATGGGGTGGCATCTATCGCATTATCTTCTGCGTTAGGGATTGGGGTTATGTTTTCCGCTATCCCGCTTTTGCTTTACCAAGGGGGCCTAACCTTATTTGCTAGTTATGTGAGTAATTATCTAAATGATGCCCTTATTGTTGAACTAAGTGCAGTAGGTGGGATACTACTTTTAGGCCTTGGAATGAATATCGCTGAAATTAAGAAATTTAAAGTAGTAAATATGCTACCAAGCCTTTTAGTAGTTGTTATACTAAGTTATTTTTTTGTATAGGGGCCCATGCAAAAGAATAAAAATGAACTGTTAGTTTTATTGATTGTGATAAAATGAAAACACCAATCATCCTTGTTAACTTTAAGATTTACAATGAACTATCTGGAGCTAGAGGGCTTGAACTCGCAAAAATATGTGAGGCTGTTTCTAGAAAAACAGGTGTAAATATTTCAATTGCCCCGCAAATTATTGATTTATCTTACATATCTGAAAAAGTTTCGATACCCATATTTTCACAGCACGCAGACAATATTAAGCCAGGGAGTGGAACTGGGAAAACAACCCTTGAAGGTATTAAAGCTGCTAAAGCTGTTGGAACTCTTGTCAATCATTCCGAGAATAGGCTAAAAATAGCAGATATTGATTCAATTGTAAACAGGTGCAGAGAATTAGAACTTATATCTGTAGTTTGTACTAATAATATATCTGTAAGTAAAGCAGTCGCGATGTTTAATCCCACTTTTATTGCAGTTGAGCCCCCTGAGTTAATTGGGGGGGATATATCTGTGACCGATGCGGATCCGGGCATTGTCAAAAACACAGTCAAGGCAATTAGGGACATAGCTCCTAATGTGAAAGTACTGTGCGGGGCTGGTGTAAAAAATGGAAAAGACGTTAAAAAGGCTATTGAATTAGGTGCTGAGGGCGTCCTCCTAGCTTCTGGTGTTACTAAGGCAAAAAATCCTCGTGAAGTATTAGAGGATCTTGCTAAAGGTGCAATGAAATGAATGTTATCGAAATAAAAAACTTAACAAAAAAATACGGTGAAAAATCGGCCGTTGATAATATCTCATTTGAAGTAATTGAAGGGGAGATATTTGGATTTTTAGGCCCTAACGGTGCAGGGAAAACTACAACCATTAACATCCTTTGTACTTTACTCCAGCCCACAAGTGGAGTTGCAAGCATTTCCGGATACGATGTTACAAATGAGAGGGATAATGTCAGAAATTCTATAGGGATAGTTTTCCAAGATCCATCCTTAGATGGCGATCTCACAGGCGAAGAAAATCTAAGATTTCATGGTATGGCCTATAATATCCCAAAACCTATCAGGGAAGAAAGAATAAAATACTTGCTTGAAATGGTTGATCTTTACGATAAAAAAGATGAACTCACAAAAAATTATTCGGGGGGCATGAAAAGAAGGCTTGAGATAGCAAGGGGCCTTTTGCATCACCCTAAAGTTCTATTCCTTGATGAACCAACAATAGGACTAGATCCTCAAACTAGAAATAGAATTTGGGAACATATTCTGGAACTGCAAGAAAAAAAAGGGATAACTATTTTTTTGACTACCCATTATATGGAAGAAGCTGAGAATTGTAATAGAATTGCTATTATAGATCACGGTAAGATAATTGCCTTGGATACCCCTGATAATCTGAAAAAAGGCCTTAAAGGAGATTTAATTACTCTTAAAACTTCAGATAATGAAAAAGCTAATGAAGTTCTAAAAACTTGTTTTTCGCTTAATCCTTATGTTAAAGATGATTCCATATATGTCTATGCCGACAACGGGGAAAATTTTGTCCCTAAGCTTTTCAGAGCTTTAAGAAATTATGAGATTACTTCTGTCAGTGTTAGAAAACCTACCCTAAATGACGTGTTTATTAAACTAACAGGCCGAGAAATTAGAGAAGAAACTATGGGCGTGGTAGGGAGAATGCGAGAAATGACGAGAGGTAGGTAAAAATGATGTTAAATGCAGTATATATCATATGGCTTAGAGAACTCAAGAAATTTGTCAGAGATAGATCTAGGCTTGTATCTTCTATCGCTCAGCCATTAATCTGGTTATTGCTCTTAGGGACAGGCTTTGGTGCAACCTTTGGCAAAGTTGGTGACTTGCAGTATATCCAATTTATGTTTCCGGGGATCCTTGTAATGACCCTCTTATTCTCTTCAATGTTTTCTGCCATATCAATAATATGGGACCGTGAGTTTGGATTTCTTAAAGAAATGTTAGTTGCTCCAATAAGCAGGACATCCATAGCACTTGGAAAAGCTGTTGGTGGTGCTTCAAGGAGTACAATACAGGGATTAATAATCCTAGTGTTTTCGCCATTAATTGGAATTAATATCACCTTGGCAAAATTTCTTATGGTTGTACCTCTGATGTTTTTTATCTCTTTCACTATTTCGGGGATTGGGATAATAATCGCCGCCAGAATGGAATCATTTGAAGGATTTAACCTAATAATAAACTTCATAATTATGCCCATGTTCCTTCTAAGCGGTGCAATTTTTCCCATCACCAATCTTCCATCTTGGTTATCTGTGGTGGTAAATATTAACCCACTTTCTTATGGCGTAGATATTATGAGGTGGGTTATGACTGGAGTTACTGAAAGAGGCCCAGCTTTTGATATAATGGTCCTTTCTTTGGTCTGTGTTATTACTACCACGGTATCAGTATATCTGTTCTCAAAAGGAAAATAAATATTTTATAAAATATTTTTTGCTATTTCTAAAGATTTCATTGTTAGTTTCAACGTACTGTCCAGGTCATTTAAATCCACTATTTCCACGGTAGAATGGATATATTTTGAGGGGATTGAGATAACTGCAGTTGGTATGCCTTCCTTTGTTGTATGAACAGCTGCCCCGTCGGTACTCCCGCTTGAGATATGGGTCTGGTAGGGTATTCCTGATTCCTTTGCAGCTTTCAGCAATATTTCCTTTACCTTTTCACTTAAAATAAATCCCCGATCCATAAGATCGATAGATGGGCCCTTCCCGAGACTTATAGTGACTTTATCTGCTTCAGTTTTTGGCAGTGGGCCTCCAGCAGTTGAATCAATGATAATTGCAAAATCTATATCAATCCCATAAGCTGCAGTTTTAGCCCCCCTCAAACCAACTTCCTCCTGCGTGGTAAAAACTCCGTACAAAGTATAATCCTGTTTTTTTATTTTTTTAAGAATTTCAATTAGTACTGCACACCCTGCCCTGTTATCAAAAGATTTACAGCTTACGATATTTTCTTTCCCAAGCTCTGAAAATGAAATATCCCTTGTAATTGGGTCTCCAGGTTTAATTCCAAGTAGTTCGACTTCTTCTTTTGTGCAGAGCCCGACATCTATCCTTAGGTCTTCTAACTTCAATGCCTTATCTTTTTCTTCTTGCGGCGTGATATGTGGTGGTTTAAGCCCTATTACCCCAGTAATATCTTTTTTTGAAGAATGAATTTTTACTCGCTGCGATCCAAGGCTTCTTGGATCAAATCCACCTATTGTCTCAAAGGAGATAAAGCCCTTATCGTCAATATATTTTACCATGAAACCTATTTCGTCCATATGCGCTGCTATCATAACTTTAAATTTACCAGAACCTTTTTTTGTTGTAATTAAATTTCCCATAGAATCTTCTTTTATATCGTCAACAACATTTTTTATTTCGTCAATAATTATTTGCTTTATTGTGCTTTCATGACCTGAAACTCCCGGTGCCTCGGATAGTTTCTTTAATAATTCTTTCAAATTGATCACTTCCTAATAAGAATTTAATTACTCCAAATATAAAAATATCCTTACTTTCACAAAATTTCGGATAGTCTACATTAAAGATATAAAACATATACGATTATTTTTTTCATGTCTGATGTTGATATTATCAAATTTATTGAAAGCAAGAAGAATTTTATTGAGAATACTATAGAAAAATACATTCCAAAAGATATGAACAGTAAGAACTTCAAATCAAAATCAAGATATGAAGTTGATTTTAAAGCTTTGAATTATGGCATATCAAAGCCGCTCTGGGACTTTCTTGGATACGGTGGAAAAAGGTGGCGACCAGTTCTTTTTCTTTTGATATCTGATGCCCTTGGTGCAGATATGAAGAAAATAAGAGATTTTTTAGTAATACCTGAAATTGCGCACAATGGTACCATTGTAATCGATGATATTGAAGATAGTGCTGAACTAAGGAGAGGGAAGCCAGCCCTACACAAAGTTTATGGAGAAGACATAGCAATAAATTGTGGGAATGCAATGTATTTTTTGCCGCTACAAGTAGTGGACGATCATAAAGATAAAATTGATATTGAGATACTCTATAAAGTATACTCAATCTATCTAGAAGAAATGAGGAATCTTCACTATGGCCAGGCTTTAGACATAACGTGGCACAAGGGCATACTAAAAAAAGAGCCTAGCGTCAACGAATATCTACAAATGACTGCTTTTAAGACTGGAACTCTGGCCAGAATGGCTGCAAGAATGGCTGTAGCTCTTTCAGAAAAAGACGAGAGAATTGAAACTAAGTTTGGGAAATTTGCTGAGAGTATTGGTATAGCATTTCAGATCCAAGATGACCTACTAGATTTAACAACAACTGAAAAAGAAAGGGAAGCATTTGGGAAATCTTACGGTAACGACATAAGTGAAGGTAAGAGAAGCCTAGCAGTCATTTATTCATTATTATCCCTAGACAATAAAAAAAGGGACAGATTGATTAAAATTTTGAATTCGCACACAAAGGAAAAGAAACTTATTGATGAGGCAATCAATCTTATCAAAGAAACAGGGGCTATTGAATCATCAAGAGATACTGCAAACAAAATGGTAATTGAATCCTGGAACGAGATAGATAGCGAACTTAAAGAAAGTGAAGCTAAGCTATACTTGAAAGCGTTTTCTGAGTTTTTGATAAAAAGAAAAATTTAATTAACCATATATCTGGCCTAATTTTTCATATTTTTTCTTATCATATTCTCTCCTTACTTCTTCAGGTAAACTTGGAGATACCTGCTTTAATGCAGCCATGAACTGTTCTTTTGTAACTATCTTAGATGTGATATCCTCTCTTAATGCGGTCATAGCAGCCTCTCTGCAAATAGCTTCTATGTCTGCCCCAGAATAATCATCTGTAAGCTTAGCGAGTTCATCCAAATTCACATCTTTTTCTAAAGGCATTTTGCTAGTATGAATTTCAAATATTTTTTTACGCGCCTTTAAATCAGGTGCATGAACTAGTATTATCTTATCAAACCTACCTGGCCTCAATAAGCCTGGATCTACCATGTCTGGTCTGTTTGTGGCACCTATAACAACTACTTGACTTAATTCCTCTAATCCATCCAATTCAGTAAGAAGTTGATTTACTAGCCTTTCTGAAACTCTTGTGCCCTCTTCGCCCCCTCTTCGGGGTGCAATGGCATCAATTTCATCGAAAAATATCACTGTTGGGGCCGCCTGTCTTGCTTTTCTAAATATTTCTCTCATTGCCTTTTCGCTTTCCCCAACCCATTTACTCAAAATTTCTGGACCTTTAATTGAAATAAAGTTAGCTTCAGATTCTCCGGCAACTGCTTTTGCAAGAAGTGTTTTGCCGCATCCCGGGGGCCCATAGAGAAAAATACCTTTTGGAGGTCTTATCCCCATGCCAGTGAAGGCTTCAGGCTGTTTTATTGGCCATTCTATAGCTTCCATTAATTCTCTCTTTATTTCATCTAAACCCCCAACGTTATCCCATCCAACATTAGGAGTTACAACCATTACCTCCCTCATCGCTGATGGCTCTATCTTCTTTAATGCACTTTCAAAATCATCTTTTGTAACTTTAATCTTCTCAAGTAGTTCTTGGGATACTCTAGCATCGCCTAAATTAAAGTCAGGCAATAATCTTCTGAGGGATGCCATTGCAGCTTCTTTGCATAAAGCCTCTAAATCTGCACCCACAAAACCATGAGTTTTTGATGCGAGAATATTCAAATCTACATCGTCTGTTAAAGGCATAGCCCTTGTATGGATTTGAAGAACTTCCTTCCTACCACTCTTATCAGGAACGCCTATCTCAATTTCCCTATCAAATCTGCCAGGCCTTCTTAGTGCTTCATCAATAGCATTGATCCTGTTTGTTGCCGCAATAACAATAACTTTTTCTCTGGACTTTAAACCGTCCATTAAAGCAAGCAACTGTGCAACTACTCTTCTCTCAACTTCACCAGTCACTTCACTCCTCTTAGGGGCAATAGCATCAATTTCATCAATAAAAATAATTGCCGGTGCGTTTGTCTCTGCGTCTTTAAACATATTTCGCAGATTTTCCTCAGACTGCCCATAAAACTTACTCATTATTTCAGGCCCGTTTATTGATTTAAAGTGGGCGTGAGATTCTGAGGACACAGCTTTAGCAATTAAGGTTTTTCCTGTACCAGGAGGTCCATAAAGCAGAACCCCTTTGGGTGGTGAAATACCGAGTCTATCAAAAATTTCTGGGTGTTTCAGAGGTAATTCTATAATCTCCCTAACGACCTGAATTTTATCTTTAAGTCCACCAACATCTTCATAGGTTATTCCTGATATCTCGTTTTCTTCAGATTCACTGTATTGTGTTCTAACTTCTATCTCTGTTCCACTGGATACTCTAACTATCCCCTGTGGACTAGTTGAAACAATAATAAATCTCATTTCGCCTAGTGAGAAAGGGGTCATTTCTAAGAGATTACCAATCATTTTATCAAAAAGAGGATCTCCAGTTTCTTTCATCCTTGATTGGCTATTTACACTAATTATATCCCCTTTTACTAAAGCCCTTCCTAAAATATTTCTTTGGAGAATATTCCCGGGGATGAGCATTTGAGCTCCTTTTTGGGTTGGAGCCAGAACAACTCTGCCTGCTTCTTTAGTCTCTATCTTGGTTACTTCAACATACTCGCCCATACTCGCTTTTGCATTTCTTCTGATCAGCCCATCCATTCTTATAATTGCAAGATCTTTATCATCGGGATAAGAATCGACGACTATGGCGGCAGTCTTGCGTTTTCCAAAAATTTCAACTATGTCTCCCCTTTTGATACCAATCATGTCTTGGTATCTTTTATCAATTCTAACTATTCCTCTGCCTACGTCCTGTTGACTTGCACTTGCAACTTTAAGTTTGACTATTTCAGATTCGCCCAGTTCCACATAATCCCTCTTTTTTGATTAAACTTATTCTATTAAAAATGTATTGGTATTAAGTTAAAAATTTTATTATGTTATTCTTTTACATTGGAAGGCGATAGTT
>CAZVXE010000063.1:0-7195 GCA_964630765.1 uncultured Thermococci archaeon
TGTAAGTCCTCAATGTTTCCTTTTCTGCTTCGATTGCAGTTTCAATTATTTTTACCCTCTCATCTTTTTCCATAATATCCTATTATCCTTTATTATTTTTAGTCTTTTCGCCTAGTCTATTCCCTAGCTCAAAGCATAGTGTTAATTCCATCTCACTTGGTGCATATTGAACTTCTAGAGGATTATCAATTAATTCAAAATTAATCTTTGAAATCAATTTTAAAAGATGATTGATAGGGCTTGTCATATCTGCATAGCATGAAAAAAGTGCCAAATACTTATTCTTTAATCCCGATAGTTCAATTAAAGATATAATTTTTGAAAGTTCAGGCGGCACGCCTCCCTTAAATGATGGGCAACCTATTACAACTGTTTTGGATTCAAAGAGCTTTGTTAAGATGTATCCTGGATCGCAAGTTTCATAGTTTATTACCTCGGTATCAATGCCGGTGCTTGAAACTCCATCAGCTATTGCATAAGCCATCTTTTCAGTTCCTCGCCATATGCTTGAATATAGTATTGTGGCCCTGTTTTTTGATTCGCCTTTAATCCAGCTTTGATATTTTTTAATGATCTTACCTCTGTTTTGACGCCAAATAATCCCGTGATTTGGTGCTAAAATTTCTATGTCATTGAAATCTAAATCAGGCAGTCTTTGAAGTGGCATTAGATAATTAACAAAATAGGAAAGCGCGTCATTTTCCTGCTCTTCACTTGACGTATCGAGCCTATCTTTAGATGCAGTGTGCTGAGAAAAAAGGTCTTCGGAAAAAAGAATATTATCGTGTTCTGAATAAGTCAGAAGAATATTATTTCCACTGATTTCAAACTCAGTAAATAAGAGCTTTCTTTTCCCAAGATTTAGGCAATCACCACCCCCTACAATCTCAAAATTCCATTCTCTTCCGTGGTACTTCTCAATTGCCTTTTTGGATTCTTTTGTTGCAACAATAGTTGCATTCTTTGCCCTCTTCATAAGGAAAGGAAGGCTCCCGGAATGGTCCATATGATAGTTTCCGATTATGACGTAATCGATATCAGATGTGTTACTGGCGTCGTTTATCCTCGAGATATTTTCTTGGGTAAATCCATGCTTTACAGTGTCAATTAAAGCGATCTTTTCATCTAAAATTACATAGGAGTTATACGTGGTACCTTTTGAAAGAGAATAACCAAACTTAGGTGGGTTCCAATCTATAGCCCCAACCCAAAAAACTCCGTCTTTTAGCTTTAATGCCTTCATTAGAGAAAACTTAGTTTAGTTCTTTTTAAATTATTTGTAAAAAAGATATTTAAAATAAAAAATTAATTTTTTACTGATTTGTTTAGATCCTGTACAAGTACCTCAACATCAATCCCGTGGGCCATTGCCCCTTCCTCTAAAGTCTCAAACTGGGCAATTGCACATCCAATGCACCCAAGCCCGTGTGACATAAAGACTGGAACTGTTTCTGGGTATTGCTCTACTATTTCCCCTATTGACATATCCTTTGTTATCAATGCATTCACCTCCTTTGAAAAAAATATAAATCAATTTAAAAATTTAACTAGCCGTGAAAATACTCCGAATCAAGCCTTTTTTCCTTGTGGTAGTCGCTATTGTGCCCTGGTATTCCAACAGCGTCAGCCCTGCACTGCTTGCAGAGCTTGAATTGTGGCAGGTATTCCTCCGCCTTTGCCCTAGCCCCAGAAATCTCTTCACATGTAGGTGGCCTTAAATCCTTGAACATGTTTAACGGGATTAAAGGTATTAGATTCATGAGGTCAGCGCCATAGTCCCTCCCTTTAAGGGCAATCTTTTCTATCTCATGGAGATTAATTTCAGGGATTAACACAGAGTTAATTTTTACAAGCATGCCTCTCTTCTTTGCAGCGAGGATCCCCTCCCACTGCCTATCGAGAAGTTTTCTTGCTGCATCCTTTCCTTTGAGGATTTCCTTATCAAGGTTAATCCAGGCATAGACCTTTTCCGCTATTTCTTCATCTATAGCATTTACCGTGACTGTAACAGTCTTAACCCCTAGCTCTGCTAGCTCCCCTGCCCTCTCCTTTAACATTAGCCCGTTAGTTGAAAGGCACTTTATGAGTTCTGGATATTTTTCATCTATGAGCTTTAACGTTTCAAATGTAGCATCATTTGCAAGTGACTCACCCGGCCCTGCTATGCCCACAACCTTTAGATTTTCAGTCTCTTTCAAGGCCTGCTCTAATCTATCTAGTGCTTCTTGTGGGCTCATAATGCACGCAGAAACGCCAGGCCTAAACTCGCACTTGTTGATGCTTCTGGTGCAGTAGTTACACTGGATATTGCACTTTGGCGCAACTGGTAGATGAATTCTTCCCACTGTGAAATGCGATTTTTCATTAAAACAGGGATGCGCCATTGTAGTATGGGCGTACTTTGAACCTATGTTTTCCCAGACCGGATTTTTCAAAAATGTCACCTTTACAATTTGGAGATATTTCTCATATATAAAGATAAACTTATTAAATATAAATATAATTACATTAGATGAAAGGAAATAAAAAAATAATATTATATAGTATAAATCCCCAACAAGATTTAAAAACCACGAAGGATTACTTTGATAAGAGGGTCTTGGTAGATGATAAGTATACCTTTTTTAAGGAGAATTAGAAACAAGTTCATAGCTACATATCTTATAGTACTTTTGGTACCAGTTATGGCTATCGGTTTTTACAGTATTAATTTTACAATTGATTATCTCGAAAATGACGCCTTGAAGGTCGTTGAGCAGCAGGCAGAGATTACTGCAAAGGAGATAGAAAAATCATTGGGTGTTGCCGAAAGTGACATTGATTTTTTGAGTCAGTCGGCATCATTAAGGGCTTTGGCCGATGCCAAGAACAGGAGGTCGGTCATTGAGTATATAATCTATAGGGAACGCCTTATAGAAGAGTTCTATAACTTTGCAAATTCCAAAAAAGCCTACTCTAGTGTTGTCTATATAGACGAATCTGGAAAAGAAGTTGTTAAAGTAGTCTATAATTGGAATCAGACCTTTATTGCAACGACCTCAGCCCTTTACGATGTTTCTGACGAAGAGTATTTCCTAAAAACTATGACGCTTGACAAAGGGCAATTGTATGTTTCCTCTCTTGACCTAACATCCACCATAACAACAGAGTCGGGGGACCTAATCGTTAGTTATGCAAAACCAGTCTTTGACTCAAACGGCATTAAAAGAGGGATTGTCCTTATCAGTTTCCCCGCACAGAGGGTGTTGAGCCCAATATTAGAGCTTGCTGCAAGGTCAAATCTAAACACCTTCATTTTGAACAAGCAGGGTTATTACATTTCGAAGGTTGGGACATCAAGCTTATCCAATCCTTTTTATGCCGGGGAAAGCTTTATCGACCAGTATAGGGCCGAGGGATTTCTAAAGATACTATCCGGCACAAGCGGTACAATCTCAGAAGGTACGAATCAGATAATCGCATATTCACCAGTTTTTCCATCTTCAACTGACAAAAATAACTTCTGGATTGTTGTGGTGACGTACTCAACAGGAACGCTATTTGAGCCTATATCCATTTTTGAAAATAGCTTTATTCTTATTGTAATGTCAACAATTATCATAGCCGTGTTCTTTGGGGTTATAATGGCAGATAGAATTACAAGGCCGCTTAGAAAGCTTGTCTATGCATCAAGAAGCCTTGCAAAAGGGGACTTAAATCCAAAAATTGATATTGATAGCGAGGATGAGGTAGGAGAACTTGCAAAAGCCTTTGGTGACATGTCAAAGGATCTCAAAAAATCCTATGAAGACCTTGAAAGAAAAGTTAAAGAGCGAACACTTGAGCTCCAGAAGGCGAATAAGAAGTTATCCGAGACTAATATAGAGCTAGTAGAGCTGAACAAAAAGATATCAGAGGCGAACAAACTAAAATCACAATTCTTAGCAAACATAACACACGAGCTTAGAACTCCGCTTACATCAATTATAGGATTCTCAGAAGTAGTATTAAATGAGGCCAAGCTAAATGAGGAGCAGGCCGATTACCTTGAAACTATTTTGAGAAATGGTGAGATCCTTTTGAAACTTATAAATGACATCCTAGAGCTATCAAGGCTTGATGCTGGAAAATCAAAGCTTTACCTTACGGAGTTTAATTTACAGGACGCAATCAATAAAACTTTAAAAATAGTTTCACCTTTATCAAAGGATAAGAATATCTGGATTTCATTAAATGTCCGGGATGTCGAGAATGTCGTTGCCGATGAGGACAAGATTATTGAAGTCTTACTAAATCTTTTGACAAACGCCATAAAATTCAATGTCGAAGAAGGAAAGATTGCAGTAAGGGCTTTTAAAATAGATGACCATGTAAGGGTAGAAATTGAAGATACAGGAATAGGGATCAAAAAAGAGGAGTTAGACATAATATTCGATGAGTTCAGGCAAATTGACAGCTCTGAGACTAAAGCCTATAGCGGTACAGGGCTTGGGCTTTCAATTTCCAAACATTATGTAGAGCTCCATGGCGGACTCATCTGGGCAGAAAGTGAACCTGGAAAGGGGTCAATTTTTATATTTGAAATACCAATAGAGGCAGAGGAAGAAGAATGAGCAAAATATTAATTGTTGATGACACAGCAGATAATGTAAAACTTATCAAGGCGATGATAAAGTCAGTTGCAACAGAAATTGAAGTTGCCGTTGATGGCGAAGAGGCCCTAAACAAGATTACTAATAACGATTATGATATTATACTTCTCGATATAATGCTGCCAAAGATATCAGGGATTGACGTTTTGAAACGAGTCAGAGAAAAAGATATTGACATCCCCATAATAGTCATGACAGCCTACGGCTCAGAGGAGCTAGCAGTTGAAACACTTAGAGAGGGTGGAGATGACTACCTTATTAATAAGCCAATAAGGACAGAAGACCTCCTTGAAGCGATAAACAAAGCACTTGAAAAGAGAAAAGCAAAGAATCTTGAAGATGACTTCACAAACGAGGACGCTTATTCGATGGTCTCAGAATTTGAAAATAATTTGAGAGAGTTCATTTTAGAGGCATTAAAAAGAAAGTACGGCCTTTCCTGGTGGGACAGAGGAATCCCAAACTTCATAAAGTCAATCTGTTTGAAAAGGCAAAACGATGCAATCGTCAGAAAAAGGGAAGTTTACCCGCCGCTATTTTATACAGACTTCTCCCATTACCTCCCAATAATCCTCTTTAAGAACAATGAAAAAGAGATAGACAACTGGAAGGATGTCTTTGAATATTATTTTGTAAGCATCGGCTGGATTAAAGGCCGATTGATTGAATTAACAGAAATTAGAAACGAGATTGTCCATCCGAAAAAAATGACCAAGAGGCAGTTTAAGAAGATGAAGTTATACATAGACGAGATCAATGAGTATATGGACAGACCTCATGATTAAAATTCTTTATTTCATAAATCCTTCTTCTCATTTCTCTTATTCTTTCACTTGACGTGCCATATCTTTTTTGGCATTTTTTGCAGATGCACTCCTCTTTTTGTGGGCAGATTATATATTCTGCAGATTCTTTTGTGAGCCCAAAATCCTCTAGTCTTTTTCTTAAAAGGGTGTCGCTGCCTGAAAAGGCATCTTCGAAGTTTACTATACTTCTTTTTGATGAGGGGAGCAAGTATTTATTCTTCATGAATGCCCTCTCTTCTAGTCTCTTAAGGAGTATCCCTTCTGGAGTTTCTGCGTTTCTATAAGGTATCCCAAGCTCAGTTAATGCGATGATCCTCTCTTCATAAGAATTAATTGGTAGCTCTTCTTTGGATCGGGATGCTATCGTTCCCTCGACTTTTTTTAATGGCAGATTAACTTTTCCAATATTTAGATAGCAAGAAAGAGCAGACCGGATAGCATAGTTTGATAGATATGTCAGAAATATGCCATTTTCGCTTAGCCTATCCACCATGAGCTCTACAGACTCTATTGTGAAAAGTTCAGGTGAAACTTCTGATTTGTATGGATCAAAAAATATTACATCAAATTTATCTTGCATGCTGGAAAGAACTTCTTCTGCCTCCCCTATATGAAGCCTTAGATTTGAATCATTTTCATATGCGAGATTTTTAATTAATCCCATCTCATGCAATTTATATTCAATAGAGCCCTTTATCCTTTCAAACTCAGGGTTTAAGAATGAATAGTTTTCCGGGAGGGGAATTATGAGGGAGACTGCAGATATCTCCCAGAACTTTTCCACCATGTCTATCCCTAATTTTGGATTATGATAGAGTGCGTAAAGCGCGTTGTAGCCAAAACCGCTACATATATCAAGAAGCCTTTTTCTTTCAGCTATTCTTGAAGGAATCGAGTATGCGTGAAGCCTTTCTTTTAGCGCCCCTATGTATGAGTGCATCGTGTCTTGAAACTTTAGTGAAAGAGAGCCATCGTCAGTTATTATGAACTCATCCTTTATATCAAGAAAGAAATTCCTCCTTGACTCTATCACCTCTTTTTTAGAGAGGGATTTATTATTTTCAGATTCAAAATAATCAGTAATTATTGAAAGATCCATTTGTTAATCCCTCTCGAATCTGAATATACTTCTAAGTGAGATCAATCCTTCGTTTGACTCTAATATCCCGGCCCTTACTTCCCTCAATACCCTGTGGGCTGTGAAAAACTTTTTTGATGGATGCAACCTATGCACTTCTTTTAACAGAGGGCAACCAAATCCGGGCGACTCGTATCCAGGTATTCTTGCCGAGATGTACTTCATGTCCTTTTTTTTCAGAGCTAAAAGCGATGGGAGATTAATCCTTATCATCCCGTTTTTTATCAAAATTGTTTGGGAACCTGTCGGTAATAAATCACCGAACGCGATTGCAGATATACCACGCTCTTTTGTAGCCTCAATTATGACATCTTCCATGTGCTTGTGGCACCTCCCGCATGGGTGGTACCTCCCTTCAAGAGCACCTTTCACAATCTCCGATATATCGCCATCTATATACTCATGTGGGGCAGAAAGATGTGTAACAACATTTTGAATTATAGACCTTGTTCTTTTGGGGACCATCATATCGGAAGGGTAAAAAGTCAGGGCAACTACATTAAATCCCATCTCTTTTAACAGATAAAGAGTAGAGGTGCTGTCCGAGCCCCCTGAATAGGATACGGCAACTGTAATATCCTTATCAATAGTCTTTCTTTTCTTTTGGATATAGTCCCTAA
>CAZVXE010000064.1:0-7045 GCA_964630765.1 uncultured Thermococci archaeon
CTTAAAATGTATGGAATTTGAAACTATTAATTTTAAGAGAAAAGAAGACTGTTCAATTTGTTCAAAATATTTCTAATACAAAAAAGAATTGGTTATTATTATGTCAATCTATATGATTGTTGAACCTAAAGAAATTATGGACAAAGAAAAGTATAAAGAATATACCCAAAAAGTACCAAAGATTATTGAAAAATTTGGCGGTAGATATCTAACACGTAATGGAGAAGTTTCTTTAATTGAAGGCAATTGGGAGCCAGAACGCCTAGTTATCATAGAATTTGAATCAAAAGATAAGTTTGAAACTTGGTGGAACTCTCCTGAATATCGAGAGATTGCTATTCTACGTGAGTGTTCAGCTAAGGTCAATGCAATTGTTGTACAAGGAATATAATTAATTTAAGTATCTTCTAAGAATCCAACTTCAATATAGTACTCTGTGCTTACACCAATCATATATGTTCCGCCTTCATCTACAGTTAATTCGTTTCCTTCCATGACTTCGAAATTCTTCCAGGCAGAACCGAAGTACTCAACAGTCTCATCTTCACTTCTAACAAATTGATCTTCAAACTTTGTATAGAATACTGTTGGTGGTGCAGAGCATAAAGAACTCCTGCAAGTTACAACTGCCCTAATAACTTGGTCGCTCCTTATGGAATAAACATTTGCAATTATCCCAACTTCGGGCATTTTATATCTTGCTTCTGGAATTAGTTTATAGAAAAACTTTGGTGCACATCCACATTCAACAGAGCATTTTTCTTTGATATTCTCCGGAGCACATATTCCATTTACACACTTGTAGACCCATAGGTCTTCGCCTCTGCATTGGTCATTACATTTAATCCTTTGGCAGAGATCGATTACACAACCACATTTTTCAGAGCATGGCTCAATTCTTACAAAATCGACACATTCGCCATCTACACATTTTTGGGCCCAAAGGTCTTCACCTTTGCAGATGTCAGGGCATTGAACATTCTCACAAAGATCAGTTTTTACAACAGGAGGAGGTTGTTCGCTAGGCTTACTGCATCCTGAAACTAAAATAATTACAGTTATTAGGATAATTATTCCAACAAGCCCTGCTCTCCTCTTACCCATGAAAATCTGAACCTCATAATTCAATATAAACTTTAAGGTTAGAAAATAAACTCACCCTTATATATTTGAAATTAGAAATTTGGCCATGGAGAATTCCTCTAAGAGATTTTGGGAGATTGATGTCTTGAGAGGAATAGCCATAATTATGATGGTTTTATACCATTTAAGTTACGATCTTTATTTTTTAGGTGATTTTCCTATAAAAATATACTCACTTTCTTGGACTCTTTTCCAAAGAACGACTGCTTCTTTGTTCTTGTTGCTTGTCGGCATATCGTTAACAATTAGTTATTCAAAGCTTAAATCAAAATATCAAAAAAAAGAGCTTTTCATTAGGAATCTAAAGAGAGGCCTTAAAATACTAGCATGGGGTGCAGTCATAACAATTTTTACTTTTATTTTCCTAAATAATGGCGTTATCCTCTTTGGTATACTCCATCTAATTGGGGTTTCAATAATAATATCATTTCCCTTACTAGACTACAAATACAAAAATCTTGTATTGGGATTAATAGTCATATTAATAGGGATATACCTAAGTAATTTCACATTTGACACAACTTATCTCTTGTGGTTAGGGTTTGAGCCAAACTCTTTTTTCTCATTTGACTACTTCCCAATACTGCCTTGGTATGGTGTTGTCCTGATTGGTATTTTTTTAGGTAATTTAGTCTATCCAGAATCTAAAAGGAGATTTAGTATACCTGATTTCTCAGGTAATATAATTTCAAGGGGTTTATCTTTCTTAGGAAAACATTCACTGAAAATTTACCTAATTCACCAGCCAATTATAATCCTGTTGTTATACGCCCTAGGATTTGCCAATTTATCTATTGTTTGAATATAATCAAATATACCCTTTTCTAGAGAGTATTCTTTTTAATACTTTAATATTGAAAGGTGCCCCGTGCCCCGGGTATAATGTGTCGACCTTATTTTCAACTAGTTTTATCCAGCTTTGATATATCTCTTTTATGTTCTCTCCAAATATCGGTTCCCCTGCACCCACCCTAAGAGGAAGCCCGTTCATTGCAAGATCCCCTATGAAAGCCTCACCTGAGTCCAGTATAACGGATATTGAACCTTTTGAATGACCAGGGGTGTGGATAATCCTACCGTTGATCCCATAATTGCTAAGATCAAAATCAGAATCAATGATAATATCTGGCTTTAGACGATTAAAGCTCGTATCAATCGATGCAACTTTACTTAATAGAATTTTACCCCAAATATTTAGGGGTTTTGTGCTCATTGAATCTGTTATCCCCAAATCCAAAATAGGCAAATCATCCTTATGAAGAAGTATTTTGGCTTCTGTTATTTTTTTTAATTCAGATGCATTTCCAATATGGTCATAATGTGCATGCGTCAAAATAATAAGCCCGATACTTTTTGGAGGTATCCCGTTATTCTCGAGAAAATCCAGAATTATTTGGGCCTTCCCCTTGTAGCCAGTATCAATTAGAATATTACTAGAGTTGGATTTCAAAAAATAGCAATTTGTTACCCCAACTTTTATAATATTAAACTTATTTTCCACATTTTTCAATATATTGGAAAGTCTTATAAGTTTTATAGTCTATCCTGATTATAGGTGTTTATATGGAAGAAGAAATTAACAACGATGAAACAAGTGAAGACAGTCAAAAATTTCCTTTGCCAATGGGTACCATTGTCAGGATCATGAGGACACATCTCGATAGTGACAAGATGATTTCGAGGAAGGTCAAGGAAGAGATGAATCTCTTTTTAGGTAAGATGCTTGAAGATGTTTCTACTAAATTAAATGATAGCCCTTATGTCACAGTAGATGAAGTGATGTTCAGGGAAGCTGTAAGGCCTTATGAAAACATGAAAGCAGTTGAACTTGAAAAGAAGAGAATAATAAAGACTCTAGAGAAGATCAAAGCCGACTGTGATGTTTTGATAGAAGAAGTAAATAGGACCTTCAGATTATAAATTTTTTTTACTTTATTAAAAAAATAATTAAAAATTAAAGATTAAATTTTTCCTAAAATTTGCTCTAAAAGTTCTTTTGCTTTTTTAAGGTCGTTTACTGCTTTAATGACATTCCCTGTTTTTTTAGCATTTTGGATGTATTGTTCTGCTTCGTTCCACATTGTTTTTACATTGTCAGGAACACTGCATCCTGCACTTGAAACTCCGCTCTGCTTGCAATCTGCTGGAAGCTTATTTAATATCTGTGTCTGTAAGCTATTAACTGTTTTTAATCTGTTGTTGTAAGCTGATTTTAATTCTGCGTGTATGGGTAATTTTGAGTTGTTTAGAACTGCTACTGTGACAGTTGCTGTTGGTAGCGTTGAGACATCGTTTGGCATTCCCCCGTACTCTACTATGTACCCAGTAATTTCACCATCAATTGGGAGATCGTTCCAATATCCAGTGGATAATAATTGTCCGTAATACTCAGTTCCACCAGAATTATTTGGTTCATTGGAATTCCAATTGACATATCCAACTTCGATTACGTTAGGAAATAATCCTTTACTAAAGATTTGGCCTACTTCTGGGCCTGCGACCCAAGACCAATTATGATCTTGAGATTGATCATCAGTAGCTCCTATCCATGCAGAATCTTCTTCAGATAATAAAGAAGTAACAAAAGTATTTTCTTTTTCAGAAGTTATTGTTACAAGATATCCTTTCAATCCATAGAAAGTTCTTGCTGATGCTGCTGCATTTGCCTCCCCCCAAGTGAGGGTACCAGAGACATATTCATAGTAGTGCCCAGTGTCAGCGCAAAACAGTGCTGTTTCTTTGTCTGTTGTGGCGGAATATGTAAATGTGTCAATTCCAAACCAATTTGGGTCAGGTGTATACCTTATCTTACCATTTTCAATAACGGCCGTACCATGCTTTGGTTGGCTAATCGGCCCTATTTGAGTCAATCCATTATCATTGGCCAATACATTAATCAAAACAGTACCGTCTTTATCGCATATGGCAGAGTCGTTTACTGCCCCTCCAGAAGCCCAAACTGAAGAAACTAAAAAGCAGGGCATAATCAAAGAGAATATTACGAGTGAAGTTATTATTTTTCTTATTGCTAACATATTATTACCTCCGTGCAATACATTGTATATCTATATATTATACATTACTATATAAACTTTTTGGAAATATTAGTTATCAATAATGGTAATCAATAACTAAAATAAAAGGTAACTAAAAAATAGAATATCTTTCTATAGAAAATTAATAAGAGAATTCAAATAGTAAAATTATAGATTTATTTCCAAGAAGTCTTCTGCGACTATTGCATTTTCACAGTATTTTTTTGATTCTTCTTCGACTTCTTTTGTTTCGTATCGCTGACTTATATGTGTCAATACAAGTTTTTTTGCAGAAAGAAGCTGTGCAACTTCACATGCCTCCTTAACAGTAGAATGATATGTTTCTTTCTTATCTTCTTGAGATATAAATGTCGAGTCATGAATCAGGACATCACAGTGATATGCTTCCTCTGGAAATGCATCTATCTTCTCTGTGTCACCAGTATAAACTATTTTTTTTCCTTTCCTGTTCTTACCTGTTACTTCATCAATAGATATCTCTCTGCCATTGACTTGAATTTTTCCATTTTTCTCCAGCAAATTGAACATCTCACCCTTTATACCAAGCTCATCACAAAGTTTTTTGTTAAATTTCCCTCTTGAATCATTTGCGGCAAAAACATACCCAATTGCAGGAACTCCGTGGGATACAGGAAATGGCTTTATCCAATACCCGTCGAACTCTATCTTTTCATCAAATACTTCTATGACATGGATATCAAAATCTGCAGAAAAATAAGGTATTGAGAATAATTGTTTCATATAAACAATGGTATCCTTTGGAACAAATATCTCAAGTAACTGCGTTCTGCCGTTTAGTTTCATAGATTGTATTAGGCCCACAAGCCCCATCACATGATCAGCATGAAGATGCGTTATGAAGATTTTTGTTATTTTCATTGGTGAAACCTTCCTTATCATCTGCCTCTGTGTCCCCTCACCGCAGTCAAAAAGCATGAACTCACCGTTATTGTATTGTAAAGCTAAAGAAGGAGGATTTCTATCCGAAGTAGGCTTGGATGCAGATGTTCCTAGGAATATAAGCTTCATCAGATTAAGAAAAGAATAGAAGTTTAAATTATTTATTATAGAATGTCTATCTTTAACTCTCCAGCCTCAGCCGAATTTGTTACCAGTAGAAGATACCACTCGCCAGATTCAGGAACTGTGTAAGTTTGACTGTATTCCACACCCACTGTAGAAGGTAGCTTTATTCCGCCTATACTTAAATCATATACAAAGTAACTGGAATTCTTAAATCTATTAAAGCTGACCTTATCCATGAAATAAATTGACACATCACCATTAGTTACCATGTATTCAAAATTTATATTTTGGCCCCGGGACACAATAAATGATAGA
Source organism: uncultured Thermococci archaeon (assembly GCA_964630765.1). Classification (GTDB taxonomy): domain Archaea; phylum Methanobacteriota_B; class Thermococci; order Methanofastidiosales; family Methanofastidiosaceae; genus Methanofastidiosum. Next base: position 5,541 of record CAZVXE010000064.1, read on the forward strand.
TAGTCGTGTTTCTTGTAAGAGTAAACATTCAATGTGACATTTCTCTGGTATTCAGATATTCCCGGCGCAGAGGGCAAGACTAGCTGTTTTGACATTAGAGTTTTACTTAAAGTATAATCATTGATGTCTAAACCCAAAATATTATTACATTCTTTAATTCTCTCGTTTGAAGTATATGCTAAATAATTATTACCTGCTTTAATGGCTTCGTTGTGTGAATATATAAAAAAATCCTTTGCTTTTAGAAAATTTTCAGCCCTCATAAAAGTTGCACCTGTGCTGTAAAGATCCTGAGCAACTTGATTCTTCTGTTGATTATTAAAGGAAGAAACGGCAATGAGATTAGAGAATAGTAAAATAAAAGTCAATAAACACAAACAATATATTTTTTTCATGGAAATAGATAATTTCCGATATTATTTAAGCTTATCTTCCAATTTATCATTGATTAATATGCAGCCAGTCCAGACAATCTTATCTGGGTAAAACTTATTGTCAAGACCAAAATTATCAAGAAGTTTTTGTACATCAATCCCAAGTGATTCTAAAGAGGGCCTTGCCTTGTGAGGGTGTTTGCAAGGTCTATTTGTTATAGCTTTACACTCTATGCAAAAAGAACAACTGCCGCCCACTAAGCCCCACGACTCAATTCCTTTTTGGGAAAGAAAATTTTCTAGCTCCAGTATCTTCTTGTGAAAGTCAATTTTAGATCTTTTGGCTTTATTTTTGTCTTCTTTTACATCTACTTCTTCTGAATATCTTATCAAGATAGCTTTGTTATAACGGGATAATTTAGACTTGATCTCTTCAACTGTGCCGATAAAAGGGGGACACATGTAATGTTTTCCATAATTGCCACATAAATTCTGGAAACAATACTCCCTGATTCTTTCTTCGGGCAAAAGTAGAGGAGGATCAAATTCTATGATCTCTTTTAAATCTATTTTTTTAGATAATAATTCTAGCTCTAGAATATAATCTTTCACAATCCTAATTTAAAAGTAAATCTTTTAAGATTAAAGGTTTTTTTTAGGATATGATTTCATTTACAGTTAAGGGCCATCCTAGAATTACTGCTGAGCACAGAAGCACTTTGGAATTCACAAAAGATGACCACATCAAAGGGAATGGTGATTGTATATTGGGCATCTCATCAGATCACGATATTGATGACCTTAACAAACTGAATGGAAGATTAATTTTTGTAATGAAAGTGGATGGAATCGAAGAGACTTTTGAAGCCACAATCCCAAAAAATCATAAAATAACTGATCAAAGGGAGCTTGTCATAAGAACATCTTCGTTTATCTCAGGCAGGACCTATGCCATTGCATCAAGCAAAGCCTCACTTGACATTGACAGGGGCTTAATTGAAGCTCTAAAAAAAGGCAAAGAAATGAAAGTAATTATCTATGAAAAGGAAAAGTCTATACAATAGATATCTGTGTTGGGCGAATAGCTCTTTACAGTCCGTTCAGATAGAAACTCAATCTTCTTATCATATT
>CAZVXE010000065.1:0-7027 GCA_964630765.1 uncultured Thermococci archaeon
GCGAGGTACTCTTCAATACCTCACCTTCTGCTAAACCTTTGGATATCTTTCTTCCGCTTAAGATCATTTGATTATCCTTCCAGTGATTCAAGTTTTTTAAGTATTGAAACAATCTCCTCAGTAAGATTCTTGTATTCTTCGGAACCAGGCTGTAAAGATTCTCTCTGGATATATATCTTAATCAATGATCCAACTAGGTCTTCCTTTTCTCCTGTTGGGGTAACTACAGGCTTTCCATCTGTGGGTGGTTTAGGTGTTACAGGGGCAACTACAGTTATTTTTGAGAATAGATCCTTCAAAGCATCATCAACGGTCTGGCCCCTTCCAAATGTCATTGATCTTGGATCTATTGCAACTATGTCCCAGAGATTAACAGATTCTGCCCTTTGAACATATACCGAAAGAAGGTATAATGGGACTGTCTTTCCCTTGTAAGTAAAGGGATAAAGAATCATATTTCCCTGTCTCTTAGTTTCTGCCAAAAGTCTGAACTCTTCTTGATACTGACTGTTCAAAAATTCCTGTGTAATTCTCTTACCTGTAATTTTTTCTGCCGAAATGTCAATAGCATAGAATTTTGCTTCTGAATTTTCGTCATCGAGGTACCCATACATAAGAGATGTAAGTTCTCTTGATTCAGCTCTTCTCAAGATCATTTGTAAAAATGCCGCATATTCATAATTTTCAGTTTTTGGATTTTTGGCAATGATGTTGTATATGAAATCTGTATATCGCCCAACATTGTCTCCTAGATCAAACTCGTAGAAGTTTGTCGCTTCGATGTACTCTTTTGGGTCTGTTATGTGGTATGTTGTGTACGCATCAGATACATAGTGGAAATAGTCATCAGGTGCCCTTAACTGGGATCTGACTTCAGCAGGGATTTCACTGCCGTCTTTAATCCATGGGTATATTTCTAGATATATATCCTTAAAGACGTCATCAGGCCCAACATAATAGACCAATACTTCTCCAGTTTGCATGTTTGTAAGGACCCTAGCAACGTTCCTCTTGTAATCGAGATTTACATAAGGCATGTAAGTTCCCACATCAAGCCTTAGATTGTAATCTGTTAAGAAATAAGGCTCATTATTGTATAATACTATGTAACTATCTAGATCCCTTTCAAACTCTTCCGGGAGATAAATTGAATTTCTCTCATCTAAAGATCTATATGGAACATAATCGAGCGATGCGTATTCTGACCAGACGCCGTAACCTTCAAGCCTAAACAAAGTTAATCCACTAATGTTTATTGTATCGACATCTAGAGTTTGAAGATTGTCTCCAAGGTTTGTCGCCCTGTCCTCTGCTAAGTACATGTTTGTTGAATAGGAATTTGTAGTTACGGTCTCTACTTCAAGCCCGTCTGAATATACATAATCAAGCTGCCCTTCTCCAAAATAAATCTTAGAAGGTATATTTGTTATTTCTCTAGTGTTTGAGTCCATGATAATTATATCATCTGTTCCAACGTAGAATAAGTTCCTGTTGTAGAAGTTATCTGTGACAGGTGTTTCTGGTTTTATTGTCTTGTAGGTGGCCCAATAAATCTTCTTTTCTTCTGGATCGAGGAATAAATCAGTATCCGATATAAGATAATACCTAGGGCCAAGTTGCGGTCTTGCAAGGACATATGCTGTAACATAGTCCCAGACTCTGGCTCTATCTATCAGGTAACGATTTTCGTTTAGGAAGTCCTGCACTACCATATTCTTAATTTCTGTCTGGGGTAGTATGTCCACGCTTATTCTCTCAACATTTTCAACATAGGAAACCCATCTGTTTGAGTCGATTTCTCTCTGGATGTAAGGGGTGTTTAGTAAAGGATTTCCTGCAACACTTCTACTCAGCAAGAATCCCTTTACGCCAGCGGCAGCTGTCGGTGAAACTATTAAAAGTATTACCAAAATTGCTATAATCCCACGTTTACTAAAGAATCTTTTCTTGTAATCTTCAACGTTTGCTTCAGTAAATTTCATATCTGCAATGCTTTTTAGTGTTGGCATAAAGACCAGGGCTACCACAAGTAATGCCGCTTTGACAATTCCTGGCATGAACAATGCTACTAAAGATATGCCCCCCATTATTCCAAGTTCTGTTCTATCCCTTGAAACTACGAGGTTCATTAATCCAATGCCTACAAGAATTAAGGATTCAATAACCCAACCAATTTGTAAGAAATCAAGTATACCAAACTTGACATAATCCGGGTTATAAATATAGAATGTGAATACGTTACTGAAGAACAGAAGTGCTGAGAAGACAAGTAGAGATAGGAATAAGATTACTGCAGTTACAGTCATATGTGTTTTTTCTAAAACAATTTCTTTTGGCTCTTCTCTTACTGTCCCATCCTCAAAAACTCTGCCCAATCTCCTAGCCCTTTCGAAGAATAGATTTACGATGTAGGGAAGTGCCACTACCAAGGTCAAAAGGAAAAGAATGCCTTTCCCGATATTGATCAGATTAAGATAGAGGTAGCTTTGATAGAAGCTGTCTGTGTTATAAATGAAATCCATAATAAGTGGTCTTGCTATTTCAGGGAGTTCCTGCAAATAAAGGGCGTATCTCAGATAGAGTACTGGCACCGGCATGAAAATGAAAATCAAAAAGAATATTAGGAGATAGATAAGTTTTCCAGCAATATTCTTTCCAACTTCCTGTTTTATTATGTTTCTAAGTGGCGTCACAAGAAACATTATCAGAAACACGATTAGGGCTAAAACTAAACTCCAGACAACACCTATAGCGTAAAGAGAGAGCTTTACCATAAACTGCTCATAAAACAATGTGTAGAGAACTTTCAAGTTAAAGTAGAGTGGAATTCCAAAGAAGTATGCAATTACCAGAGCAAAAACAATGAAATATAATAATCCTTTAGGGTTAAATCCCTTCCCATTTTTTTTAGATTCTTTCTTCATAATCTCCAATAAGAGTTAATCCTTTAAATAATTTACCCGGTTAAGAAGAGAAAACAAGATTTATGTGAAGAGAAGTATTTATGATTATCTTAATGAAACATCCCCAGAATATACTTTGATTTCTCTTTCCTTTGTCTTTAAGATTAATGCCCCGTTCTCATCGATATCTTTTGCCATACCTTCGTAAGTTTCATTAATCCCAATAATCTTGACCTTTTTACCGAGCGTATCTGAATTATTTTTCCATCTCTCAATTATTTGATCAATGTCACCATTTAGATATTCTTGATAAATCAAATCATAATGCTCTAAAAAGGATTTCAAGAATAGTTTAATGGACACTTCTTCTTTCATTTCTATTTTTAGTGAAGTTCCGTTTTCTGGGAGAATCTCTTTTTCTGTATTTAGATTTATTCCAATCCCAACAACGATATAATTTATCTTCTCCATATCTGAAGATAGCTCTGTGAGTATGCCCGATATTTTCTTGCGAGAGACTAATACATCATTGGGCCATTTGATCTTTGCATTAAGATTATTATCCATAGCATTTAATGTTTCAACAAGAGCCAATGAAGATACTAAAGTCAATTGAGATGCTTTTTCAGGTGAAACATTTGGCTTAAGAATAAATGATACATAAATTCCCCCTTTAGGCGAATACCATCCTCTTCCCCTTCTGCCACGGCCGGATGTCTGCATCTCTGATATTACAACTGTTCCTTCGTTTTCTTCCAATGCTATCTGCTTTGCCTTGTTATTGGTCGAATCTACTTCTTCAAAGAATAGGATTTTTTTCCCAATAATCTTTGTATCAAGCAATCTTCCTAGTTCAAATTCTATTTGTTTTTCAGGGGATTTGATAAGCTTATATCCTTCGTTGGTCTTTGACTCTATTTCATATCCAAGCTCTCTAAGCTTTTTGATATGCTTCCATATAGCTGCCCTTGAAATCCCAATCTCTTTAGATATTTCTTCTCCAGAAACATAATTGCCTTTTTTCTCAAGGATTTCAAGTATCTTTGACTTCATTCTTTCACCGAAGAAAAATTAAAGTAAATTTCTGCGCCGGTATTCAATTTTATGCTTAATCTGTGATCTCCCTGAATGCTATATTCAATTTCTTTTTGGATAAGTCTTTTTTCATTTGTTTTTACAAATTCATTTTCTTCTGAGATTTTATCCCCATCAATATAAACAATGTAAGAATAATTTTTGTCTACACCTTCAAGATTTTCTATAGTGAAATCAAAATATATGAGTCTATTTGTTTTTTTAGTATAGTTATACAAAAGTATTGATTTACTATTAATCAAGTTAACGGTGTATCCTTTTCCCTTAACAAAAAAAGTATCTCCCGGGTGATATGAATTTAGGCCATCAAGAGTAACTGCACCGTTTTTTATTTTTAATTCGGCACCTTCAAGATTTGAAGTATTGTTATCATTTTCTAGTATTGTAGTATTGAAGTAAAGCTTTGTGAAACGCTCTTCAGAAATTTTAACCTCGCTAAAAGACAAAAGAACAAATGCAGAAACGAAGATGAAGGAAAAGGCTAATGCATAGAGGACATACCTATCATTCACTTATCTCAAACCCGTCTTCCTTTGATTTAATACGATTTTCATCCACCAGGTCTTTTATGGCAAGCTCAACATCAAGCTCATCAATACTCAAAACATTTGATATCTCTGACTTTGATATTTTAGGATCGGTCTTTAATAGCTCATAGACACTTTCCTTTATCTCTTCTTCATCAACGTCTTCGTAAAAGGACATATCGCCTTTCTCTTTTCCAGTTTCGTTAGTTAGTGCTTCTTCAGAGACCTCTTCCATAAGCTCTTCTATCTCTGTCTCTTGGAGCGCTTCTTCAACTTCAGAGATATTTACTTCTTCAGTCACTGCTTCATACGTTTCTTCTTTTTGGTAAGGTGCAGGTTCTTGAGGTGGATATGTATCTATTTTATCAGTATATTCAAATGACAATCCCCTTTCCATAAGCTCTTTTATTCTTTTGGAAAGTTCAAGTTCTCTATACAGCCAGTAGTTTGGCGTGACTGGTATTATAATATCTGGCACAAGATAAATTTCATCTTGAAATTCCCCCACCCTTCCGATTATGTCAACAATCTCGCCTCTCTTGAATTTATCAAGAAGCTCGATTTTGTCTGACCATGCTTTTAACCTTGTGGTGGCTGTTCCATCATCGATTGTGAAAGAACCGTAGGTATTCTCATTGTTTCTATAGGAATCAATTATAGTGCCTATTATTCTTGCTTCTTTTGATTCGCCAAAAGGAGTGGAAAGTAAAACTCCCCCCATCTCGTCTTTTTTTAACTTACCATTGACAAGGTCAATAATCCTCATCTTGTAGGCTATCATTCAATGCTTTTTAACTTGAAAGATATATAAGAGTTTTCTTTAAATTTAATTAGAAAAGAAATAATAATTAAAAAATAAATAATTTATTTAGTTTATGAGTTTGTGTATGTGTGTACTATAGTTCCGTTAGTTGGTGTTCCTGATGAAGGGGTACTTGTATATGCAATTGTAAATACTCTTGTTTCTCCGGCTGTTATTGGAATGTAAGCGGTAGCATTATACTCCACAGTTTTAGAATCGCCTGCGGGGATAGTCCAAGTTTGAGTAGTTACCTCATTAGCGTTACCCGCAACTGCTATTATTATACTACTAACAGTACCTTTTCCACTGTTCTTAAGAGTAATATAATATTTTGAGTCATCGTTAGCTATATTTGCTACCTGTAATTCTGCCCCAAGCGCACCACTTGCAGCTTCCTGAACTGATCCCTGTGACTGCGTCTGGAAAGATCTAAACCAAATAAAGTATGCTCCAACGGCTGCAACAGCAACAGCAACTAATAGCATAGTTGCAATAACTGGTGATACAGCCTTCCTGTGTTTTCTAAAAAATTTCATCATTTTTTCATCCTCCATTTTTGCATGGACAATAATGAATAGTTTTGAATTGTTTTTAAGTGTTTCGGTAATATATGTTAAATTCGCAAGAATTTAAACTATCAATAATTTAATTCCAAATATAACAAAATTAATTGCGATAAATTTAAATAGTATGGGATTTTATTCCTTATCATGAAAGATATTGATCAAAAGATTATAGATGTCATGAAAGAAAATGCGAGAATCTCAATAACTGACATCTCAAAAATCACGAATATCCCGGACACCACTATTCATTTCCGCTTAAAAAAGCTGAAAAATGTCCTAAATTACAGGTTAACTCTAAATCACAAAAAACTTGGTGAAACTTACTATATGATTGAAATAATCCCGGAAACTTATGCAATCGACTCAATCACAATAAAAAAGGCGGAGGACCTATTCGAAAGATTGAGAAAAATGGAGGGAATATTGTTCGCTGTCAAACTCAAGGATTCATTTATGCAGATAGGAAAGTTCTGCGCCATATACTCAGGAAATGACAAACCAAAGCTGGACCTCCCCGGGATAAAAGTTGCAACAATAAGTGAAATAGATAAAATCTGGGGTGAAATCGCCCTATGCTCAAAGAGCTAGAACAGAACAACATACTTCTTTTAGGGGAGCCAGAAACTGGAAAGGAGTATTTTGGCAAAGAATTAATCAAGGGTGATTTAATCTATGTTGGTATAGACAAAAGCCCTCTAGAAATTAGAGAACTCTTTAAGCCGAAATTCATTATCGATTGCTATACCGAACGGCTTGGCATTAAGAGCTCTGAAAAATACCACATCTCCTATGCATATGATCTAGATGAAATAATAAGAAATATCTTCATGGCAAGGGAGGAGACTGGGAAAAATACTACAGTAATCATAGACTCCTTATCACCTTTGATAGTCACATTGGGTCTTGTTCCAGTATATAGGTTTCTCCAGAGATTATTTGCAATTGGGAGAGAAAAAAATGCCAGAATAATAATCCTCCTCCACAAAGGCATGCACAAAGATGAAGTCGAGGTATCAATCAGACACCTAGCCGAAGCTACATTATTTCTAGAGCGGGCCATTGAAATGGGCGAAGAGATATTCTATGTCGATTTTGGTAAGCTTTATAGCGGAAACTATAAAAGAATAAAGTATC
>CAZVXE010000066.1:0-6858 GCA_964630765.1 uncultured Thermococci archaeon
AAAAAATAAACTTTTTTTCTTTTTAAATATCATTTACAAATTCTATATCCATTTTTGATTTACTTATATCTATGATCTTTTCTGATTTAAATCGGATTAAAAAGAAAGCTTCACATAACTTAATGTGTTCATTACCTATTGTTAATGATAATTTACCTTCAAATGGATTAAATCTTTTTACAATCAGAGGCATGAATAATTCAGAAAGTACTTGAACATGTAGTTCTCCTTCCTTAATCAAATTGTTTGCCTCATCTCTAAGCTCTAGTTCGAACTTGGCATAATTGCCTAAGGACTTTGTTGAATATATGTCCGAAAAGACATCAGGTTTATTTGATTTAAATTCAAAATGTTCAGGTTTCATAAAAATCTCCCAATAAATTTAAAATTTAAAATAAAAAATAAAATATTTTTAATTTATTTCTTAAGAGCTTGGTCGACTAACTGTATAAGGTCAACGACTTCCATCTTGGAACCAAGGGCCTTTGCACCGTCACCAAGGTTTGTGACACAGAATGGACATGGAGTTACAATCTTTTGTACTCCTTCTACACCCTCTGCTTCTCTCACTCTTGTCTTTGCAGTTTCAAGAGCTACGTCTGGGAATGAAGATTTTATACCTCCACCAGCACCGCAGCAGAATGAGTTGTCTCTGTTTCTGTACATTTCCTTAAACTTAATGCCTGGTATGGCTTTAAGTACATTTCTTGGTGTTTCGTATAGACCTGGCTTATCAATCTGGATGAATGAACCTTTCCATTGCTTCTTTCCTTCCATGTCCACTTCATAGTGGTTCATGTGTCTTCCCATGTGGCATGGGTCGTGGTAGGTAACTGTTGCAGATATATTGTTTAATTTTAGTTCGCCTTTCTTCATCTTTTCTTCGAGGTATTCTGATGTGTGCATGACCTTTGCTTTAAGCTTTAAGCCCCACCATTTTTCGTATTCCTTGGAAAGAACTTTGTAACATCCTGCACAGGCTGTAACAATTGTCTTGAATCCATGGTCGTTAATGTAGTCAACATTGTGCTGAGCAAGTTTTTCTGGCTCTTCTCTAAGCCCTGCTCTTAACAATGGTGAACCACAGCAGTATTCGTTCTCTCCCATTACGCCCCAGTCTTCTCCAAGTTTTGATAAAACACTGGCTGTTGACTTGGCAATTTCAGTTCTTCTGTAGGATGCTGTACATCCTGCGAAGTAAACCATATTACCGTCTGTCTTAAGATCCTTTACATCTTTTAACCAGTTGAATCTTGAAGAGTGTGTTTCGCCATATGGGTTGTGGTCTTTTATAATCTTCTCTTGGTAAACTTTCTCTGCTTTTGTTGGTCCTATTCCTTTGTTAACTAGATGGTGTCTCATTTCTTCAATGTAATCACAAATCCATGGTTTGTAATCAAGGAGACACTGGGTCTGGCATCCACCACAAACTGTACAAGAGAAAATTACTTTTTGCATATCTTCTTGTATAGATGGGTCAGTCAAATCGACTTTATTTTCTAGAATTGCATGTCCATGGAATGCCTTTGACCTTGATCCGTAGTAGGAGTCAAGCTTAAAGTATTCTCCCTGAGGACATATTGTTGCATTTGTGGGTGGTGGTCCGTAAGAGTATGCAGACTTACATGTTCCACACTTACTACATTTTCTAAAGAACTGTGAGTACCACTTTAGGTCTTTAAAGTTGTTTGGCATTTGTATCACCTTACTCCCCATTTACCTGGGTTCATAATTCCGTTTGGATCTAGCATGTCTTTAATATCGCAAATAAGGTCTATCCATCCTGGATCTGCTCTCTTGTTAATCTCTCTAGCGAAATCTGTTGGTGGCTTGTATGGGATACCTCCCGCATCAATTAGAACCTTTGCAGCTTCTCTGACACACCAAGCGGCGTTTGCTTCTTCTTCAGGTCTGTCTCTTGGGAATGGAGTCATAATTCTTAACATACCATAGTGACATCCACGGTACATTGTAACTCTTGTTGATGGTGACAATGCAATCTTGGCCTTCTTTGTGTATATTTCCTTCCATAAGTTGTAAACACCTACCCATCTGTTTGAGGGTGTAAATGTTCCAGGCCATGCTATTCCTCCACCACCCATCTTACAGTAGTTCTTTGTTGAACCTACAATCTGGGATGGTAGTTGAGTTCTTCCTTTCTTTGACTCTTCAGGAACGTCTGTTGCTTTTATGGTGTTACCTGTCTTACCTAAGTCTTTTATGACTTTATTGAAAACTTCAATCTTGTTTTCTAATTCCTTTTCTGTAAATGCGTATAGTGTTGTGTATCCAGACCATTCTGGTGCACCTTTTGGCTTTTCAATGTATGGGTAAGGAATTGGTACTTGGCTAAGCCACCATGAGATTGCAGTAAGATCATCTGAGTATTCGTATTTGCTGAAAGTTCTCATGAATTTTTCCATGTCAGTTAAGTCATCTGCAGTAAAAGTTCCAATATGTACGTAATCAGGTACTGGGGGTATAAATAATCCTAGCTTTGTTACAACACCTGTTGTTCCAAGAGTTCCTGTGAAAAGACCATCAAATCTTGGAAGAGGCATGCAGCTTTGCCATGAGTCTCTTCTTATTGCAGGAGATCCACACATGAGGATTTCTCCAGTTGGTCTTACTACTTCCATACCGGTAATGTGGTTACTGTTGAGTCCGTATCTGCCGCTCATTCCACCAATTCCGTGGTGTATTGCACAGGCCAATACTGATGCAGATGGTGGACCTACTGGCCATCCAAATCTGTATCCTCTCTTGAAAAGCTCTTGCGCAAACTGAGCCTGGCTTACACCTGGCTCTATAACAGCAAATCTTACTTCTTCGTTGATTTCGAGAATTTGATCCATTCTCTTAAGATCCATCAAGATACCGCCTTGTTCTGGAACGCAGAGTCCACCAATGTTTGTACCGGCTGTAAATGGTACTACTGGTATTTTCTCAGCGTTTGCAAGCCTAAGAATTGACTGTACTTCTTCTGGCGTTTTTGGGAGAACAACGTAATTTGGCATCTGTGGCCTTTTGTATGTCATATCGTAGGAATAAGCCCAACAGTCAACAGGACTGTTAGAAACCCATTTCTCATCGCCCACGATTTGGCTTAATGTCTTATATATTCTTTCTTTTTTGTCCAAAAAGATTCCTCCTGGATTATTAGACAAGGTTTAAAATTAGGTTACCTTATCCGATTGTCATTTTAAAAGACCATTTATATATTTTTCGGTGTTATATGTTAGAGCGCTTGATAGTTTATTAGTAATAAATTTGAATAATGAATAAATATTTAATCTATAAGAAATATTAATATATAATTTTTTGAAAATTGTTCATTTTAAAATCTATCCTATTTTTAAAATAAATAAACATATAATAATCTAAAAAATAGTATACCTTTATTCCGAAAGATTAAAAAGGGGATAGCAAGTTTATGAGATTTGAATTATAATAATCTGAGATGATAATATGTCAAGGGGCATTGCATTTGATATAGGCACAAGTGGATTTAGAGTTCAGCTTGTCGATTTAGAAACTAAGAAAGTTTTGAGAACTGCTATTACACTAAGACATCCATTACCAGGCGCAAACGTGATGGATCACCTTAACTTTGCAATCAAGGTCAGTGAAGATATAGCTCACAAATTAATGATTAATGCTTTCGAGAGGATCCTTAGCCAAATGAATATTGATCTTGGCAGCATTGAAAAAATTGCCGTTTGTGGAAATCCTATCCAGCTTTCTTTATTTGAAGGAATTGGCATCAAAGATTTGGCATATGCTGACCCTAAGTATCTTGAAGCTGAAAAGATAGAGATTCAATCAAGAAATGCCAAAGTAGTCTCCTCGCAAGAATTAGGAATCAAAGGGATGAACGCCGATATTTTCATACCTCCAGCCATAAAACATGAGATTGGTGCCGATGCGCTTGCAATGATGTTAAAGAGTAATTTTTTAGATAATAAGGAGATATCATTAGTAACAGATTACGGAACAAATGCCGAGATGGCCTTGAAAGTTGGGGATAAGATATTTACTGGCTCTGCAGCGTCAGGTCCGGCACTAGAAGGTCAAGAGGTCTCTTGTGGTATGCTCGCATCTCCTGGTGCAATATCTGATGTTGTTCTTGATTTTGGGTGGCGTACACTAGTACTTGATGAGAACATGATGCCACAAAGCGTTAGAGTTTTAGATTTATGGAAAGAAGAGTTTAGGGGAAAGAAATTATCTAATGTTCAGCCTATTGGGATTACTGGTACAGGTGTTGTTTCAGTAATTTATGCAGGTCTTGAAACTGGTGTCATAGAGCTCCCATATATTTACACAAAAACTAGAAGATTAAGGCTCGATGAAAACATTTACTTTACTGAAGATGATCTAAAAGAAGCAGGAAAAGCAATTGGTGCCATTAGAGCAGGTCACCTCACTCTTGCACAGGAAGCTGGAATAAAGCTTGAAGAAGTTAAAACTATGTATATGTGTGGTGCGTCTGGAACGTATGTTGATGCAATGAAGTCAAGAAAGATAGGTCTTATTCCGCCAACTATTCAAAAAGTGTACCAAGTTGGGAATACCTCATTACTTTTAGCTTATGATGTTTTAGTTGAAAACTATACTTTAGAAGAATTACAAAAACTTGCAGACAAAATAAGAAGTAAACACATTATGTTTGCAACTTCAAAAATTTTTACGGATATATATGTTCAGGAACTTGCATATTGGGAACAAGGAATGTCAATGGAAAAATACAATGAGATGCTTACTCTGAACAATATTCAACATTTGCCTTCTGTGAAGGGTGATTTACAGATAAATAAAATTGTCAAAAGGGATATACCCGACATTGGCGAAGAATTAAAAGTAATAGATCACATTGGTGTTGAATTAATCGCCGAATTTGAGAATTGTCAGGGTTGTGCAAAATGTGAAAGGGTCTGCCCCGAAAGAGCTTTAAAGGTAGAACAAATAGAAGAAGGGTATTTCAAAATAAGAATACTCTCTGAAAGATGCAATGGCGAGGCATGTCTAAAATGTCAATCATCATGCCCTTATAAAGTATTTAAATTTGAAAAGCTTACAGAGTCACTCGATAGGTGAGTTATTGGATATGCGGGAAAAAGTCAAGGGGCTATCTGGAAAACAGATGGAGAATACGCTTAAGGCGTGGGGAGTTGATATTACGACGCCTAAAGAACAGGTTATCGATTCCCTAGAAGAAGCAATGGAAGATGAGAATAAGATTGAAACTGTTTTTAATTCATTATCACTTAAGGAAAAGGAATTTTTGGGTATCTTATTAATGGCGGGAGGGGTAAAAAAGCAGCAGGATGCCCAGAATATTTTCATAGAGAAATACAGCTTTTGGACATTTGAAGAGGTTATTAAAAATCTTGAAACTAATCTACTAGTTTTGGATGGAATGGATGGAATAATTAAGACTTATATTGTTAACTCTGCGTTAAAAGAAAAATTAATTAATATTTTCAAGAAGATTCCTGAGGAGATTACTCTAGAAAATTTGCAGATAAGAAAAGATAAAAATCTCCTTATTTCTGATCTAATTATTTTCTTATCATTTGTTGCAAAGGAAGAATTAAAACTTACGGCCAAAAAGGAGATTTCCAAAAAAGATCAAGAGGGGCTTGTTGAAAAACTCCACATAAAAAATGAATCTAGGTCACAGTTTATTGAAAGTCTCGCTTTGGATTTTGGTTTAATTAAAATATCAGGGGATCAATATATTCTTACAGATAAAATCAATGAAATTCTCCCTATTACTGATGAAGACTTAATTAGATTATTCTTTAAATATATATTTTTTGGCCTAGAAAGTATTGAAGGTTTTAAGAGAAAGGAAATCTTCATAAGTAGGGTAAATGAGCTAAACATCAGAATTGTCCTTGATTCTATAAAAAAGGTGGAAGTGGGTAAAGATATCTACATTAAGTCTTTCATAAAAAAATTACAGAATTCACTATTTGATGAAAAGGATGAAAATCGGTGGATATATTTTGATGACAAATTTTTTGAGAAAGTAATATCCGATTATTTGTTGTGGCTTGGGATAGTTGACGGCGGATTTAAGGATGGCAAAATGATTTCTTTCTCGCTTACTCAGTTTGGAAAGGAGCTCTTAACATCTGAAAGAATAGCATCAAAAGAGCCCACAATATACTTTGATAAGAGTAAGAAGGCAGAGCAGAAAAAGATTCTTTTCATGACTCCAAATTTTGAAATCTCAGTTTTATCAGAAGAGATTGATAAGATTGCACTATTTGATCTGAATAGATTTGCAGATATCCAGAAAGCTGACATTGTAAGTCTGTACCAAATAACGTCAGAAACTATTATGACGGGTATAGAATCTGGATTCTCACTTGATAAAATAATAAACTTTTTGAAAAAATACTCTTCTAATGATATACCTCAAAATGTTATATACCAACTGAGGGATTGGGCATCAAAATATGGCAAAGTAAGAGCTTTCAAAGGCATATTCCTTATTATTAATGATGTGCCTTTATTTTTAGAAATAAATAAGAGGATACAAAATTTTGTTGAACAGTCTATAGAACCAAATATAATCTTGATAAAAGAAGAGAATATCCCAAAAATAAGGGAGATTCTAGAAAAGAATGGAATATTCATCCAGATTCATATTGAGGGCTACGACGAAAAGAAAGAATCTTTTCTAGAGAAATCTTCTGAGAACATAGACTTAAAATCCGAGATTAAGTCAATTAAGGAAGGATACTTAACCGGGCTTAAGAAGGAAGACACTGAATATTTTTTCAGAGAGGAAGGATTTGAAAGAAGCATGGATATTAGGCCAAACATTACAAGAGATTTAATTGAAGC
>CAZVXE010000067.1:0-6569 GCA_964630765.1 uncultured Thermococci archaeon
TCGAGGGCAAGTTTTGAATTCCATGAAAGTGACGATAGAGATATACCCCCTACTTCCCCATCATAAGGCGCACTTAAAATGGGGGCCTGAAATGATCTAGATATCTCCTTATCCAAAGGTAAGTTTTCTGCGAATAGGTTTTCAATTATCCTTCTTTCATATGGAACATCCAAATAAATAGAATCTGAGGGTAGCTCTTCCCACTCCTCAATTAAAATAATAGATTCACTTTTATTCAGCTTCTCATTATAGATATATGATTTCTTTGATTTTATAATACTGATAAGGCTATAATTTTCTGGAATATCCTTGCCAGAAGGTATCAATCCTATAGTAACTGCAATAGGGGTATTATAAAGAGCAGATAGCCCTATTGGCTTAGAATTAGTTTGAGATTCAATGGCAACGTTCCATGAAGAATCCATAGACATTGGGACAACATAAAGAGATATTTCTTCTAAAGATTTTCCATCTTCAGACCTACTAAATTCCTTATACCACTCTTCTACCTTACTTATTCTTTTCTTTTCAAACTCTAAGAATTCAACATTAATATATTGTCTATCCCATGGGAACTCAGAATAAGTAGGATATTTCTTCCACAGATAATAATCATTAAGTCTTAAAGATTCATGATTTGCCATTTTATCCTTCAATTGAATATTGAGAGACTTATATATAAAAGTAACACAATTTCTTTTTATTGATTGACTACAATATTTATTTAAGTTAATAATTTCATTTGGAATTGGTAGAAGAATAATGAATATTTTTGAACATAAACGAGAAGGCGGAAAATTAATTGGCGTTTCTTTTAACTATAAAAACGATATTTTTTCAGATGTCAGAATATATGGAGACTTCTTTGTCTTCCCGGAAGAAGAAATAGATAATTTAGAAAAATTGATTAATCAAAAGAGCCTCCCCGAATTATTACAACTGATTGATGATTTTTTTTCTTCTGGTATTAAGGTATATGGGATAACTGCTCGAGACCTAAAGGAAGTATTTGAGAGGGCAATAAATGAAAAGTAAGAACATATGCTATCTTTCTAAAGACTCATTCCCGAGTATTTCAATTACAGGCGAGGCATGCTACTTTTCATGCATGCATTGTAATCGTAAATATTTGAAGTTCATGATGCATGTTACTCAAGAAGATCTATATCAGAAAGCTATTGAACTAAATAATAAAGGGGCAAAAGGTATCCTTGTTAGCGGAGGACTTGACGAAAGCGGAAAGCTTCCAATTGACTATTCAATCCTTAAGAAAATAAAAAAGGATACTGACCTTATAATTAATCTACATTCTGGATTTCTAACAAGAGATGACGCAAAAGAAATAAAGAAAAGCGGAATCGATGCGGTATCCATTGATTTTGTTGGAAGTAACGATACAATAGAAAGAATACTTAAGATACCTTTCAAGGTTTTTGATTATGAAAACTCTGTAAGATTCTTAATAGAAGAAGATGTTAATGTTATCCCTCACATATGCGTTGGCCTTGACTATGGAAAGGTCTTGGGTGAATATAATGCAGTTGAGATATTGAAAGAATATCCAATAAAAAATCTAACTTTATTAGTACTCATTAAGAATGAACTTGAGAAAATAAGCAGCTTTGATTATGACATTCAATCAATAAAAGATTTCTTTTTTTATACAAGAAATTCTTTCCCCAATGCGAAATTATCCTTGGGGTGTATGCGCCCGAGAATCAAGGAACTGGATGAAACTGCCCTTCTCTTTGACAACATTGTAAATCCAACAAAAAACATGATTAAACTTATAAGAAATGAGTCCAATATAATTGTAAAAGAAATATGTTGTTCTGTATGTTAGTGGTCCTATGGAAGAATTACCAACGATAAAAAGTAGTACAGAAATAAAAAAAATTCTAAGGTGCGCCTTTGATCTAACAGACCTTGAAGTGAGTATAACACTGATGCTTCCGCCTGAAGGAATGAGAGTTAAAGAAATTCAAAATATTCTAAAAAAAGATAGAACAACTATCCAAAAATCTTTGAAGATTTTAGTAGATAAAGAGCTAATTTTTAGAGAATCTAAATGCTGCGTTCAAGGAAAAAGAGGGCGGTACTTTGTGTATAAATCTTTAGAACGTGAAGAGATTAGAAAGAAAGTTCTGGCAAGTATCGATAAATGGTATGGAGACCTTCAGGAATCCGTTAAATCAATTTAATTATTATATGAAAAAAATATCACACCAAAGATTTTTAAGTAATTATTCTCCTTTTAGATTTAGGTGAATTAAATGGGTAAGAATACAATTGAGCTAACAGATTCAAATTTTGATCAGGAAGTATTAAAGAGTAGCAAACCTGTCGTTGTTGACTTTTGGGCAACATGGTGTGGCCCATGTCAGATGATTGCTCCTGTTATTGAAGAAGTTGCAGGAGAACATCCAGAGTGGAAGATTGGTAAATTGGATGTTGACAAAAATATGTCAGTAGCTCAGAGATATGGAATTAGGAGCATACCAACAATTGCCATATTCAGGGACGGGAAAGTATTCGATACGATAATCGGTTTCGTGCCTAAAGAAGAGCTCATAAAAAGAATAGAAAGAAATATTTAATTTTATTTAATACTTTTCTATTATACTATTTTTAAATAATAAAAGAAATTAATTAATTATTATTTTTATAATGGCTCTGTCTTTACCACCTTTTCTTGCAGACGGGATAGCCGTAATAAAATATTCCCCTTTAGGAACTTCTGGGGAAACATTTATTGAAAGTATAAAATTTCCAGTGCTATGAGCTTTGATATTTTGGGATTGTCCATCTATCCCGATTGATAGTCCTTGTGGCAAGTTTTCAAATCTTATGTTTACACCAATTTGAGTCAGAAATCCAGGATTATAGACTTGTGCTAGTATTGTGTTTTTTCCTTTAGATAGTTCTATTACATAGACTTCAATTCCGTCTACAACAATAATTTCTGTAGAGTCGCTACCTTCACCTATTGTATCCTCAATCGATATAGATTCTGCATGGATAACTAATCTCGTTAATTCAACATTAGAAAATAAGACATTCTCAGGCAGAGTAACGCCTTTTTTGATGGTTGGGGGTAAATTCTCTACTGTTATTGTGACTGTTGCTATGTTTGAGTATAAAAGGCCGTCATTCGCCTTGTATGTAAAGCTGTCGGTCCCTTGGAAATCAGAATTTGGAGTATAAATAAATGAACCATCGGCATTTAGTGTGAGTGTACCGTAATCGACATCGTCTACAAGTATGGCAGACAATATGTCTCCTTCAACATCGAAATCATTTCCGAGCACCCCTGGTGCCACGACTACAAGTGGGGTATTCTCGTCTGTTGAGTATGTATCATTACTTGCTGTTGGGGCATCATTTTCAGCATTGACTGTGATAGATACTGTTGAGACGTTTGAATCTACAGTACCGTCATTCACCTTAAATGTGAATGAGTCTCCACCAAAGTAGCCGGATGTTGGAGTATAAGTGAAGTCGCCCGAAGATGTGTTCAGGTCACTGATTCCTCCGTGGCCTGGGTTTGCCACAATTGAAAATGTGAGGCTATCGCCATCTATATCAGAGGCGTTAAGCTTGCCAGACTTCGGGGTGTCTTCTATTACTACAAGAGCACCGTCGAATGTTACTGGTGGATTGTTCTTCGCAGTCATCTTCCACCATGTTGAATTTGTTTCGCCCAAAGGATCCCTTACTAAAAGACCAAAATACCAATCTTTTTCTCCATTTCCTCTCAAATCATCTGTAATTGAAAAATTAGCATATGTAGATTGCCATGTTTGATTATAATCGGGGGCCGCCCATAAATTTTCGAAAGTTTGACTTACCAGCCAAACTGTTTGAACTTCATCCCCATTTGGATCTCCATTATCCTTTCCTTTCATTGTGAAGAGATATCCAAGTCCTAAGTTCTCATCATATATATAACTAGAATTTGTATCAGTTCCTCCTATAGAGAAGATAGTTGGGGCGTTTGGAGGTTTATTATTTGCTACAATAAAACCCCCCACATATTGGTCGCTTAACTTAGTTATTACACAAATTTCAGGATCGCATATTGAAAGACTTAAATCATATTCGCCATCTGGAACAGTAGTGCTATCCCAACTAAAAGATGTTAAAGTTGTATTTTCCACTAAAGTCGTTTCGATTCCATCACGAATTAAAACTAATTTGTAAGTCAATGGATCATTGTTAGCATCTGTCGCAGGCAACCATTCTATCAATATCTGTCCACTATAAGTCCCCAATTCTGGGTTTGGAGAGGTAAATATCGTCTTAGAGGGGGGCAAGTTAGGAAGTGGTGTATAAAAGAATTCATATGAGTCTGAAGTTGTTCCGGAAGTATTTGTTGCGTTTATATCTATTTTTACCCCATCAATAATGTTTACTCTTCTAGCTATATGAACATGGACATCTGGACTTCCCACTTGAACCGATGGAGCGTTCCAATTTGAAGATGGAAATCTATTGGCTGTATACCAAGCTTGAGTAGTATATAAATTTTCATTGTGATATTTTAAATCCCATCCTCTCTGGGTAGGCTCCGCATCATTGTATAAGATTATCCAAAAATCATCTGAAACATCAAGCCCCCCTATCTTCCCATTTGTGTCTGCCTTCAAAGGTATTAAGAAGTGAGATGAATATGTTGTGTGGTTGTGAGCAAAGCTATCAGTTCTCAAGATGCTTCCTGCATAATGAGTATTAGATTTAGTTCTCCATTCACTTTGGAAATATGAAGTAGTTTCTCCTTTTCCAACCACATAAACTTCTATGGGGGCTGAAGTACTATAGTTTCGTGGAACTGCATTCAATTCTATCCAAAAGCTCATATTTGTATCCATCTGGAAAGGATTAATAAAATGAAATAAGTGATAATTATGCCTATGCAGTAACATGTCAGAGGGATTATTATACCATGTTGTGTCCGAACTTGCAAAAAATACCTCCGGATATATGTTGTCAGGGTATATGTACTCTTTTTTCCAAATGTCGCCGCTTGCCCAAGTCATATCAAATTCCAAAGGTTCGCTTGCGCATACACCGTCTATATAGTAATCCCAACAATCATTTCCAGATTCACCATTAATTGCTGTGACCTTTATTTTTACTGTGTCGGCATTTGTAATGTTTGCTTCTACTGTATATCTCCCAAAATAAGATATATCTAACTCGGGAGAAATTTTCAAATCATTTATTGTAGGCGTATCCGATCCAGCGACTATATTTAATCCCACTATACTTATTAACAGAATAACAAAGATTATTTTTTTCATTAGTATCCTCTTAATTATTACATACTAGCAAGAGTAATCGTTGTAAAATTAATATTGTATGGATAATCAAAGTTTATAAATATTTGGTTAATCTCTCCCTATTGGATAGTCGCCACAAATAAATTAGAAAAATTAAACTCTTTAGAACTAATATAGTCTAAACAATCAAAAATAATTCAAAGAAAGAACATAAAAATTATTGTATCTTCCACTTTACAGTTGTAAATACCGGGCCTCTAATATCTATCTTACCTTTACCCCTTAGGTACTGGTGAATGTATGTCGGAAGAGAGACATTGATATCAGAAATGCTTCTGACTATAGGGATTCTTTCTTCGTACTCCCCCTGTTCTTTGGTCGTCTCTATTTTTGAAACAACTTTTCTAAAGAAAGCCTCAAGATATGAAATTTTGGTATCGACGCCATTCTTTATTATATTTAAAGAATTTTCATCTTTAGAGTCCGGAAGTATTCCGACCATGGCTTTTTCTAAGACATAAATCTGATTGAATCCTGCAGGCCCAATTAATTTAGTGTTTTCCTCAGGCTCAACAATCATTACCTCTATTTTTCTACCCAGAAAATCCCCTTTGTAAGAAGTAAAGTCGCATGGTGATTGTGCGTCTTTGTTTTGTCGTGCAGTTTCAATTAAAGCCTTCAATAATTTTTCTCCATCTGATGTTTTAATATCCTGAACAAACTCAATAGATTTTGCAATATCTTGATCAGAAAAGTCAACTTTGTAGAACTGTGGATATATAAGTTCACGGATATCATTTACTCCGCTTCGGATCATGGACATTCTTTCCGCGCCCTGCCCAATATTCAAGACATCGTAAGGGATTTTGTATTTCTTCAAAACATCTTTGGAGTATAATCCAAAGTCAGCGATCTCTATCCAGTCACCTAATTTGATAAAAGCTTCATGTTCAGTTCCAGCTTCGTAATAACTTGCACTTCTCTTTTTGACCTTAAATTTTACTTTGTCAAAGCCGAGTTTTTCTGTGAAATTTGTTACTATTTCTTTTCCTAATTCAGGAGAAATTTCTTTGTCCATGACAACGCATGATGCAGAGAAATGGCTTCTAAGATGAGTCTGATCTTCACGCTGCTCGCGTCTGAAACATCTATCAATTGAAAATAACTTCAATGGTAATTCACTTCTGCCGGCAAGTGCTTGTAAAGTAATAAACCAGCCAGAGGTCATATGCGACCTTAAAGTGAGATTTGTAGGAACTGGAATTAACTCTTTAAATTCCTTGAAAAGGT
>CAZVXE010000068.1:0-6163 GCA_964630765.1 uncultured Thermococci archaeon
AAAAAATGTCAAAGGTGAAAAAGAAAAGGAAGTTGAAGAATTGCACCATATTATTGGCGAATTTGTAAAAAATAAAGAAATCGACGGGATAATAACAGGTGCTATTGAGTCAAACTACCAGAGAGAAAGGATTCAAAAGATTGCTGACTATTATGGAATATTTCACTATGCCCCTCTATGGAAGACAGATACTAACGAATATATGGAAACATTAATCAAAAATGGCTTTAAGGCTGTTATCGTTTCAGTTTCTGCACTTGGCCTTGATGAATCTTTTCTTGGAAGAATAATTGATGAAGAGATTCTCGGAAAATTGAAGATCTTGAACAAAAAATATGGAGTGCATATTGCCGGAGAAGGTGGGGAATATGAAACTTTTGTCACAGATGCCCCTATATTCAAAAAGAAACTAATAATAGAAAAATCAAGAAAAATAATAAAAAATCTAAATGGAATCTTAGTAATAGAATCTATTATTCTTGAAGACAAATTATAGAACGATTCTTGTCCCGTAGCTTTCAGCATCAATTAATGCTTGGAGGATGACATGTTTTGACTTTCCGTTTATTACGTGGACTTCCCCCACTCCTTCTTTTAATGCCGAAATAGATGAAAGAACTTTAGGAATCATTCCACCAGATATCTTTCCTTTTTCGATCATAGAGTTTGCATCTGATTCAGTTAAAAGAGGAATCCTTGTAGAAGGATCATTTGGGTCAAGATATATTCCATCTACATCTGTGATCAATAATAACTTTTCAGCACCCATTGCTGCTGCAATTGAGTATGCAAATTCATCGGCATTCACATTATATGCTCCGTTTTCACCTTCCCCTATTGGAGAAACAACTGGTATGTAACCTTCATCGATTAGTGTCCACAAAAGCCAGGTATTAACACAGTTAACTTCGCCGACAAAACCTAGATCAACCCCATCAACTGTTTTTTTAGTTGCATTGACTATGCTGCCATCCCTTCCTGAAATACCAACTGCATATTCACCTTCGTTGTTTATTAGTGTAACAAGTTCTCTGTTTACTGCACCGTGAAGAACCATTTCTACAACTTTCATTGCATCTTTTTCAGTTATCCTAAGCCCCTTGTAAAATTCAGATTTTATGCCAAGCTTATCAAGCATTAAGGTTATTTCAGGACCCCCACCATGAACTATAACTGGTGATGCTCCAAGTGACTTAATCAAAGATATGTCCTTGGCAAAGGCCATTTTTAATTCTTCGTCCTTCATTGCATGGCCGCCATATTTTATCACGACTAATTTATCCTTCAATTCTTTTATCTCATCCAGATTATTGTAAAGTTCATCAAACATTTTAAACACCTCATGGGTATAGTGGAACTACCTTGAGCCCTTCTTTTTCATCGAATCCCATCATAAGATTCATATTCTGTACAGCCTGCCCTGATGCTCCCTTGACAAGATTATCGATTGCAGAGACTGCTATTACCCTGCCTGTCCTCTTATCCGATTTTATCCCTATGTCGCAGTAATTGGAACCAGAAACTGCTTTAGTCTGAGGAAACTTTCCTTCGTCCAAGACTCTGACAAATGGACAGTCTTTATAGAATTCACGGTAAAGATTAATGACATCCTTTGTTTCCATAAAATTATTGAAAGTCATGTATATTGTTGTGAGTATGCCTCTATTAATCGGAACAAGATGTGGTGTAAAAGATAGATTAACCTTATCTCCGAAAAGTTTTTCCATTTCCTGTTGAATTTCAGGGGAGTGCCTGTGAGTAGCAATACCATACGCTGAAAAATTCTCATTGGCATCAGGAAAATGTGTGTTGGCAGTCAATTTTTTTCCAGCACCTGAAACTCCTGATTTTGAGTCAACAATTACATCAGTCTTTACAAGTTTATTTTTCAAAAGAGGTGCAGAGCCAAGGATTGCACTTGTTGGGTAGCACCCTGGGTTTGCTATGAGTTTGGCCTTTTTTATTTTCTCTTTATATAACTCAGGTAATCCAAAAACAGCTTTTTTATTCAGCCCTGGATCGGTGTGTTTTATTTTGTACCACTCTTCATAGACAGCTAGATCGTCAAATCTAAAATCACCGCTTAGATCTATCAGATTAATATTCTCGTTAATTAAATAGATTTTTGAGATGATCTCGTTTGATGCCCCATGTGGCAAAGCTGCAAAAATAATATCAGATTCATATATTATCTTGTTCATTTCTAGACTAACAAAGCTCTGCTCAACTAATCCAGTAAGATTTGGATGGACATCAGAAACCTTTTTCCCTGCATAGCTTTCCGACGTCAGGGTTCCTATTTCGACTTTATTATGATTTAAAAGAAGTCTCAATAATTCTCCACCAGTATATCCTGTAGCACCTATTATACTTGCTATCATGATTAAAACTAGATGCGATTTGTTTTTAAGGTTTATACCGAAATTATTAAATATAATTTTTACTAATTAACATGTATGGTAAAAGTTGCTTCTGGTGTTTCAAAGATAAAATTATCAGGTATTGAAGAAATGAATGAACTTGCTAAAAAAGTAGAAGGTCTCATAAATATGGGTCAGGGAAAACCGGTCTTTAAGACACCTTTGCCTGTTATAAATGCCGCAAAGAAGGCGCTTGATGAGGGGCACACAAAATACACTCTTTCACGTGGAATTGAAGAGTTAAGGGTGGCTTTAGCAAACAAGATGAGAGAGTATAACAAAATCGATGCCACACCTGAAGAGATGCTTGTGACAGTGGGAGTAAGTGAAGGCATATCGATATCGCTTCTAAGCTATGCAGAAAGAGGGGACAAAGTTATCATTCCAACTCCTTCACATCCTTTTTTTAGGATAATGGCAGAGTTTGTAGGGGCAGATGTTGTAGAAGTTCCTTGTAAAAAAGGTGATTTCTCACTTGACATGGAAGCGATAGAAGATTCTATCGATGATAAAACAAAAGCTTTGTTGATTAATGTACCAAACAATCCGACAGGTAAAATCTATGATGGAAGACAGCTAAAGAGACTCCAAAATATGGCCGTAAATCAGGATTTTCTTGTAATATCGGATGAGATATATGACTACATCGTTTTTGAAAAGAAGCATGAAAGCATTGCAAAGTACGGAAAGGAAAATATAATAACTTTATCAGGATTTTCAAAGGCATATTCAATGACAGGTTGGAGGATAGGCTATATGCATTCAACGGAAGATATAATCAATAACATTCTGCCAATTCATAATAGCATGGTGGTAAGTGCGCCTGATTTCATACAGGTCGCAGCATTAAAAGCTGTAAATGACGAAACTTCAATGAATTTTGTAAAGGCCACTACTGAAGAATACAGAAAGAGGAGAGACTTTGTTGTTAAGAGGCTAAATGAGATTGGGCTTCCTTCTAATCTTCCGGAAGGTGCTTACTACGCATTTTCAGATATTTCTTCATACAGAATGGATTCATTAGGATTTGCTAAATTTTTATTGAAAGTAGCAAAGGTGTTATGTGTGCCAGGAATATCTTTTGGAAAGGACTGGGACAGCTATGTGAGATTTTCATTTGCAGATGTTCCGCAGAGCGATCTTAATGAGGCCATGGATAGGATCGAAAAAGTAATCAAGAGGATGTGATATTCTGGAATTTAAACATTTCCTTGACAAAAAAAATGTCATTGCCATAGTTGGGGCGTCAGACAACAGGGACAAATATGGGAATATAATCTACAGGGATTTAAGGGCTTCTGGGTACAAAGTCATCCCAGTAAATCCAAAGGCCGATACAGTAGAGGGCGATAAATGCTATCACTCACTTTCTGAAATTCCTGTTAAAGTTGATGTTGTTGACACTGTAGTTCCTCCGCATATTACAGAACAGATAGTCAAAGAATGCAAAGAAATTGGAATAACAAAAGTCTGGATGCAACCTGGCTCTGAATCTGAGGAAGCCATAATATTCTGTAAAGATAACGGGATAGAAGTTGTCTATGATAACTGTATTATGGCTCAAAGGAGATTTTTGGAGGCTGAAGAGAAAAAATAATTAAAAATGCTTTTAAATCAAATCTTATATTTATTTTTATGAAAAAATATGCTCTTGTATTAGTACTATTATTATTATCTATAAATTTTGTTTCTGCTGAAAAAACAATATTGATTGATAAATATCACGACACAGACAACTGGTGGGGCGACCCAGAAGGAACAGGAAAGATCCTCTCCCAAGAACTTGACTCCTTAGGATTTAAGAATAAAATTAATACTACACCTTTTACAGATGAGGCGCTTAGAGGGGTAGATATAGTTCTTTTGTGGAACATCAATAATCGTTTAGAAAGTGACGAAATAAGTGCACTGACAAAATTTGTTGAGAATGGGGGAAGTATTCTTATTTTAGCCTCCCACGAATATGATATGATTGAGCCAACAAGAGAATCTGTTAATACACTTCTTGAACCCTTTGGGATCAGATTAATGAAAAATGGAACAGATGATCCCACAAACAGACAGGGTTGCAGTTGCACACCAATAATCCACAATCTTGCAAATCATCCTATAAATGATGGTATAACTTCAATTATACTATACAAGCCGGCTTCTCTTGAGCTAAAGGAGAATGCCATAGCAATAGCAAGAGGTGACAATGATACATTCGCTCTTGGAAGTGAACCACTTGGGGGAGAAAATGTCATTGTAGTCGCAGTTTCAGAAAAAGGAAATGGTAAGGTGGCAGTCGTAGGAAGCTCATTTATCTTTGATAACGGCAAAATAGGAGACTTGAATAACAAGCAATTTGCAAAAAATCTCTTCACTTGGCTTGGCGATACTTCTAAACAATCCATACCCCCTTGGTCTTTGTATTTGTCTATAGTGCTCGCAATATTCCTAGTATACATCCTATATCTAAAAAAGAGAAATATTAAAAAATAAGATTTGATATAATGGATCCTAAAGATAATTATCTGGGCGTATCCTATACATTTTTTGCTGTCATTTTATGGAGTTTTATAGGTATACCTGTGAGGTGGATACCAGAAGTGAATTCTGGTATGATAGTTGCATATAGATTCCTCTTTGCATCAATTGTCTTATTGGCTTATGGAGTCCTAACTAAAAAATCGTCAAAGATTAAAATAAAATTAAAGGACATCCCTCACCTTTTAGTTCCAGCAATCCTACTGTCATTCACGATCTATACGTATACAATTGGACTCAAAACTACCACGATAGCAAATACAGTCTTTTTGCAACAGATGGCGCCTCTCTATGTTCTTGTTGTATCCGCATTATTACTAAAAGAAAAAGCCTCGAAAAAGACAGCACTTGCAGTGTTAATCGGTATAGCTGGCGGATTTATAATATTTTATTATGATCTTTCTTCTATTAACACTACTACCAACTTTTATGGAAACGTGATGTCAACATTTTCCGGATTTGGTTGGGCTCTTTATACGATAAGCATAAGGGCACTTGGTAAAAAATACGATGGCCTCACAACTACCCTCTGGATGTTCATCTTTGCAACTATTATAATGTCCCCATTTTTCT
The DNA here is from genome assembly GCA_964630765.1 of uncultured Thermococci archaeon. Taxonomy (GTDB): domain Archaea; phylum Methanobacteriota_B; class Thermococci; order Methanofastidiosales; family Methanofastidiosaceae; genus Methanofastidiosum. The sequence continues at coordinate 5,523 of CAZVXE010000068.1, forward strand.
ATGGCTCTGAGATACTTACCCCTTTCTCACTTTCTATGCTATTCATACTAGGATTTTTATGCACTGCGGGCGCATTTCTATTGTATAGCATTGCATTAAAACACATTATAGCAACTAAAGCTTCAATCATAGTATTGTCAGAAGGTGTGCTAGCTGGTATTCTAGCATTTCTAATATTAAACGAAATTGTTACACACGGGACAATATTAGGTGGTGCTTTGATTTTAATTTCAATAGTGATTATTTTAAGAGAAAAATAATAAATTATTTTTTAAGAAAATTAATTGCTCTTTTGTATCCTTCATTGTTTTTTAGTGGCATTGTTGCGTCTATCCCCATCTTTGCAGAAGTACCGTCTCCTTTGACAGATGGATCAAGGCTTGATCCTGCGGCATTGTTGACAACTAGAAGGTCCTTATCTGCCTGAAATCTTGTTGCAATTGCCCATTCAACATCTGTATCAGAATAAATATCAATATCTTCGTCAACTATAACAACTCTTTTCATTGAAGGATGAGATGCAAGTGCGGCCATTATGGCATTCTTCCCATCACCCTCTTTCTGCTTTTTAATGGACACAACTCCGTGAAGCCAGCAGTCTCCACCTTCTGTCAATCTGACACCATAGACCTTTGGTACAA
>CAZVXE010000069.1:0-6151 GCA_964630765.1 uncultured Thermococci archaeon
TCTATAAAGGAACAAATTGAAGAAAAGAAAAGGGATATAGATCGACTTAGAACATATTACAAAGACCATGTAATGACTTCGTGCAACGAAAGTTTTGAAGCTAAGAGGAGAAGGCTTTCAAAGTATGACTGATGTAATTATCCAACTTTTTACAAATACTGCGATATATTCTATCTAAGATACATTTATTGTAAATCTTGGGCCATTAAATTTGTAATTATATAGTAATGGCATAGGAAAACTATTAATATATGTACTCACAAATAGTATCGTGAAGAAAATACTGATTTTTTTAATCTTGGCAATTGTAATAATTTCAGTTTCAATAGGCTATAGATCAATAACTCTGGGAGAAGGTGTATTAGACGTAAAGGGAGGATTTATTAGAGAAAATAATGTAATCTGGTCTAAATCGCCTTCCATGTCACTCAATATAAATAACAATTCTATCTACCCAAAAAAGATAGAGATTATAGTATTAAACATAAAAAAAGGTAGCATACTCCAAAGTAAAGATAAATCTGAATTAATTAATCCAAATGAGAAAACAGTTTTGAGCCTCCCGCCTCTCTCCCGAAACTCTTACGTTATAAAACCACCAGATAAAAGTAAATTAATATTTGCAGTTGTTGGCGATTCAAGACAAGACAGTTCCAAGGACCCCTACCCCAGAGTCTTCAAAAAAATAATGGAGGATATAGATTCTAGAGACATTAATTTCGTAATGCATGTCGGTGATTTTGTAATCCATGAAGAAGAGAAATATTTTGAAGAATTTGAAGATATTATGAGAGATTATGACACTCCTGTTTATACCATAATAGGAAATCATGATAGCGATATTCAGAGCGGCTCTTTGTATAAAGAATATTATGGCGATACATTCTATAGTTTTATATATATGGATACAAAATTTATTATTCTCGACGATTCAACGGATATCTTAAATCAAGAAAACATATCATTTCTAGAAAATGAATTAAAATATAGTGGGGAGAAATTAGTTTTTTTACACGCGCCTCCTTTCGACCCAAGACCCTCTGGATCACACTATATGGAAGATGGAGAAGAATTTATGCAAATCATGAAAGAAAATAAGATTAGTAATGTTTTTTCTGGCAATATTCATATGTATTATCAAACTATAAGAGATAATACGAGGTATATAATCACTGGAGGTGGAGGGTCTCCCCTGCATACAACTGAAGAAAAAGGAGGATTCCACCATTACGTAATTTATGATGAAGGCGATATAGAGCTGATTAGGATGGATGATTAATCTTCTATTTGATATTATCAGATTTAATACTAATTGTAAAAATTGTTCCATTTGGTTTATTGTCTTCCACTTTAATGTCGCCGTTAGATCTTTTGAGAAGCTCTTTTACTATGTAAAGGCCGAGGCCAGAACCTTTATTTTCCCCGGAACTGAAATTTTCATCAAAGATCTTTTCTTTATTATCATCTGGAATTCCTATCCCATTGTCAGCAATTTTTATCTCGTAATATTCCTTCTTTTTAGAAAAAGAGATATCAATTTTATCTGCTTTTCCGTGAACAACGGCATTTCTAATAATATTATCTATAACTGAAGAAAATGTATTTTTGACTTTAATATTAAAGCTACCTTGGAGATTTATGTTAACATCATAATTCTTGACTACTTCATCAACTATATCTTTCAGATTGTAGGTACTAATATCATTATCAGAAGAGATGTCATTTTCAAATTCCCTTACCTTATTAATCAGGTCTACACTTTTGTTCATTGCTTTGATGGCCTTATCTTTGAGTTTCGTGTCTTTAGTATTTAGCATCTCTAATGACATCAGGGTCACTGAAATATTATTTAATATATCGTGTCTTAATATTTTATTTAAGAGTTTCAATGTATTATTCAAATCCTTTATTTCATATGTTTCTCGTTTTTCTTTTGTAACAGCTTTAAAAAATCCAGATATAACTATGAAAAGACCAATAGAAATTAAGATCCCTTCTAGGTAAGTATTGAAGAGTTCAGATTCTATAGTGAATTCATCTAGAAAGTCCACCAGTAACCCATAAGAAAACATTGCCCAACCAAAGGTGAATGTTCTGATATTCAATTTAAGAACATAAAATAGCATTACTACAACTAAGAAAAGATAAGTCCCTTCAAATATTATTTTACCCCCCTTAAATGAGGCATCAATTGGAAAAGAAATAAACCATAAAAAAACTATAAAAAAACCAATAATAGAAAATACAAGAATATTAAGATTCTTTCTGATCATTTAAATCTGATTCGTAAAAAAGACAGCCAATTAAATAACTTTCGCTTTCTAATATATTATCTCATGATTTCTTTTCTAAAATATTTTCTCAAGAACCTATAAAGTTTCTTATCCCAGTTTGGTGGTGGGTCTTCTCTTTCTGTGAGTGTTAAAATATACGATATCGATTTTTTATCTAAAAGATATTCAAAGTCTTTATCTTCTATAAACCTATACATTGCATTGAATATGGAAGAGGGTAAAGGAACATTAAGCTTTGATAATTTAAGATTTGTAAGCATCAAAGATTTCTTTAAATATTCTCTTTCTTTTTCAGATATACCATGATAATCCATTTCATCGTTTCTTTTTTCCCAATCTATTTTTGCCTTTTCCCTAAAAAGCTCTAAAGTACCGTAAATCCTTGGCCATCTTTTAGGATATTCAAGAAGTAATCTTTGTATGGGGACTATATTTTCCTGAATTAGTAAAACTCTCTTCTGTATCTCTTCTATGTCACTTTGGGCGTAATTGACTTCATAGTAATCAAGTTGTTTTATTAGCCACGAATCCCTTCTCCCTTCAGCATTTTTTCTTCCAGAGATGGGAGCTTTATGTACCTCTTTTGACTCTTTTGTAGTTAACGGGATATTTTTATCATTTTGCATCCGAACATAAAATGATAAATAAATATAAAAATATTAGTATTTTAAAGTCATATCCCTAGTTTTTTTCTATTCGATTCAATGTGAGAAAGGATTGCATCAGATGCTTTAATCGGATCTTTCTCAACGTTTAATATCCCACCTGTAATATCTTTACAGTCGACGGTCAAAAGTTTTACAAGATTTGGGCCACCTGTCACAGGAGGAACTGGATTGACATAGGTATATAATCCAAATGCCAATGCAAATATCGCATCTATAGTTGCCTTCTGCTCCATATATTCTGGTGCAACTGCAGCAACGGGTAAATCTGGTACAGGCACATCCCCTAACGCCTTGGAAATTACACCAATTAAATCTGCAAGTCTTCCTGTGTCAGTACATGTTCCATAACTTAGTACTGGGGGGATATTCAATAGAGTACATAATTTCTTTAATCCTGGGCCTGCCTTATCTTTAGCTTCTAAGCTACAGAGCCCACCAACCTGTACTGCGGCATTTCCACATCCAAGGGATAAAACTAGTATGTCCCTCTTTATCAACTCAGTTACCATTTTTATTGTGTGAACGTCCTGGCCTGAATCTCTTAATGAAGTACAAGAAACCATTCCGGCGACGCCTCTTATAGTACCATCTTTAATTGCATTTAATAGAGGTTCAATTGTTCCACCTAATGCTTCAACTATACTTTCAGTTGAAAATCCAACTATCGCTTCTTTAGTTGGAAGGCCTACAACAGGGTCAATTGAACTCCTTCGCTCCTTGAAGTTGTCAATTGCCATTTGTAAAAGTGATGCGGCCTGTTTCTCTGCTTCTTTTGGGAGATAATCCATTCTTTCAGTAATGCCTTCAAATGCTACAACCTCGCTTGCAGGCACCAATTTGAATTTGTATTTCTTTGCATATATTGGGTCAATCGGCATGGAGCAGTTCATATCCGCCACAAATATATCTATACAGCCACTTGCCATTATTGCTTCCTGCATAATCCAGTTACCGGTGTATCCATAGAAAACATCGTCCATCTCCCATCTTTGAATTATTTCTTGGCCTGTTTCAATATTTGCTATTACTCTGAGACCTTTGGCACCTACGGCCTTTGCCTTTTGTTGCCATTCCTCTTTTCTTGCAAGCTGGATCATTGCAAATCCCAAGAAAGGTTCATGACCGTTTGGTAAAACATTTACATAGTCCGGATCTAAAATTCCCAGATCTACTCTCATTTTATGGGGCCTTGGAATTCCAAAAAGAATGTCTTGAGTAAATTCATTAATTATTTGACTTTGATACGCCATTGCTATTCCGATTCTCATTGCTTTTAAGGCTAAACTTACATAGTATCCATCTACATTTGTTAAACAAGAACTTGTGGAGAACATTATTTCCCCGTGGACACCCCCGGGGAATATCCCAAGTTTTTTCCATGCATTTTTTCTCTCGGGCGGGGCTAATATTTCTACAATTTTGCTTTGCTCAGAATATTTTCTATTAAAGTCCTCTTCAACAAAATCACTAAATCTTAAAGCAATTTCGTTAATGCTCCCACTTGTATCCACTCCAAGTCTTTTAGCAAATGATCTTAATTTTTCTGGCTCTTTTATTTGAAAAGGAGTTTCACCTTTGGCAGTTGCCCTTAGAGTTTTTATTGTTTGTTCGGTGTGGTAATGGTAAGTTGAAGTACCCAATACATTCCTCAAAAGCATCATTCTCATTGCCATGCCATCTGCGGTAATCCCACAGACACCTCTTTTATCAATTGATGCGTCAGAACGACATGGACCATTTGAGCAAAGGTCACATCGAACTCCACCTTGGCAGAAAGGACATCTTTTATCTGGGTCTCCCCCAAATCCTTGAGCCTCGTATCTATCCCAAATATTTGTTATATTGTCATCTTTAATTTTCTTATACATTTTTTTTACAGATTCATGATGAGATACTCTATCGCCTTCCATTTTTACTCCTCACAAATATCTTTGTTTTATTATTATATATAGGTTTTCTTTACAAAAAGAAAAATAAATTAATCTGTTAAACCCAATAATATTGCCAGATTATCCTTAGCTTTGAGAGAATGGGGTGCATTCTTAGGCATGAAAATAAATACCCCAGGGGTCATTTCAATCTCTTCATCAACAAGTGTAAAGGTACCTGTTCCACTTAAAACTTGTACAATCCCCGCCTTAGTTGAAGTATGTGTGTCTATATTTGTCCCGGCAGATAGACACATCAATGTATAGTTGTATGTTTTGGACAATGCCAATACAGTACTAAAAATGCCCTCTTTTGGAAACTGCATAGTTTTGTTCAAATCTTTCCAAAATCCTTTCTCCATTATATCCATTCCTCCTTTATTATATCTCCTTTGATCCCAACTACTATTAATTTTATCGGAATCTTTCGAGTTGCACTATCTAAAGCCTTCTTGGCTATTTGAAGAAGACCAGAGCAACACGGAACTTCCATTACTAAAACTGTTAATGTGTTAATCTTTGCCTCATCTATCATCTTTCTTATTTTCTCTACATAGACCTCTCTATTTGAATCAAGTTTTGGGCATGCTATTACTAATGTCTTACCCTTAAGGAAATCTTTGTGAAAATCGCCTATGGAAAAGGCCGTACAATCTGCGGCAAGTAAAACATCCTTCCCAAGAAAATATGGCGCATTTGGTGAGATCAGATGAAGTTGAATTGGCCATTGTCTAAGTTGAGAGGACCTCTTTCCTTCCTCATTTACTTTATTTTCTTCTTTTGAGAATTCCATAATTTTTGAACCTGGACAAGATGTCCTATGTAGGTGACTTTCTTCCTTGATAGGATTTTCTATGCCTTTCTCTTCAAGGAAATCTTTTGCCTGTTTTAGGTATTTATCTGCACCGTGATCCTTTAAGTGCTGAAGATGCGCCTTGATAGTATTTTTACCTTGTTTTACTATATTCTCCATTACTTTTCTTTCATCGTATTCCTCAGCTTCTCTTTCTTCAACAAATATGGCGCCTTCTGGGCAGTTTCCAATACAGGCTCCAAGTCCATCACAAAATAGATCACTAACTAATCTAGCTTTGCCATCTATTATTTGAAGCGCGCCTTCAGGGCAATTGGGAACACAAATCCCACATCCATTACATTTTTCCTCATTAATATTAATTATTTCCCTCTTTACCATTTCAACACCAATATCTTTTCTATACTAAGTATATAATAGATACCTATATAAACTAGTAAGTTTCTG
>CAZVXE010000070.1:0-5769 GCA_964630765.1 uncultured Thermococci archaeon
CTTAAAGTGAGATTTGTAGGAACTGGAATTAACTCTTTAAATTCCTTGAAAAGGTCTAATACTTTTTCAGCTGCTTCAAACTCAATTCCTAGTCCTTTAGATATTGCCTCAACAAAATCGTCACCCTCTATTGTTCCCCGCTTATAATCTTGCAGAGTTCTTTCAAGGTTCCTACTCCTTCTTTCATCGAGTTCTACAAACTGAGATATCTTGTCCTTGACTTCTTTTGAAAGACCTACATTTGGTCTTGGAAGCCCTGCAAGATAGTATACTCGGTCCAAGATAGCAGGGGTCTCTGAACCCCACTGCTTATACATATCATCATCAGTTATGAAAAGAGGATTGAACACCTCATCGAAATCAAGATCAAGGTAAATATTCCTGAGAATAGATATTGTATCTTCTAAAACATGCGGCTTACCCATAAACTATCCCCTCTCCAGGATCAACTTCTCTCTTTGGCGAAACAGAAGGCATTGAAACAGGAGATGGAACATTTATATCACTAGAAACGCCTACTGACTCAACAAAACATCTGTAGAGTATTGCATTGTGGATAAAAAGAAATTTACCAGTGTCTAGTCTCTTCTTTTCTTTCCACTCAATGAGTATTTCTTCTTTTTCAGGTCCATCGTAAATAAAAACGCCCTCAATTTTAATGGAACATACATTAGGGGAGTAATTACAACAGAAAACAAATTCTATAAAAATATTGTTATTGTTACTACTATATGCATCAGTTAAGGTCAAGTTACTTGAAATACTAACAGATGGCGACCCTTCGTCGACTCTGATAAATCTTTTGGCTTCAATGCCAGTTAAAATTACGCCCCCCATAACACCAGCCCAATGTATGAAATATTATATATAAGATTAACTTATACACTCAATCCTTGGATAATAAGACAACTCTTGATTCCGGCGCAGAATCAACTGCTCTGTAGCCTGATTTTTCTTCCAGTTCTTTAGAGAATTCTAATATATCATCAAACATTGGCATGTTTTCTACTTCAAGCCTCTTCCTTGAATAGCCAACAAACATGTAAGCTTTAGCTTCGATGAAATCAGGATTTGCCTTTTCTATGAGTTTTGAATATTCATCAATATCTGCCATGTTAAAATCCTTAACAAGAGTGAGCCTTAGAATCCTTCTTTTTGTTTTAATCTTTGGCAGAAGCTCTAAAGACTCGTTTAGTTTTCCCCACCCATTCTTAATCTGTGGGTTACAAACCCTTTCATAAGTTTCTTTTGTGGGTGCTGGCAATGTGATGTAAAGATTATCAGGATAAGTATCCATTGAAGCAAGTACTTCGGGAGTTGTCCCGTTTGTCACTAGAAATGTTGAGAAATTTCTTTTTTTAAAACCGTCAATTAATCCCGATATATCAGGGTAGAGGGTAGGCTCACCGGCAAGAGAAATTGCAACGTTTGTTGGATCTTCTGCTTCTTTCAGTTTATTTATATCGACAGTTTCAAGAAATCCGTGGTAACCTGAGAGGAGCTCTCTTTGTGCCTCTATGCATCCTTCGATTATAGTCTCAGGGTCGTCATATTTAGAAGGGTTATCTTCGTTATATTCAACTGGGCGCCAACAGAACAAGCACTTGTGTGTGCACCATGCAACAGAAGGAGTCATCTGTAGACACCTATGGCTTTCAATTCCGTAGAATCTTTGTTTATAACAAACTCTGCCTTCAGTCAAACTTTTTTTTGTCCAGTGACAGATTTTTACTGCGCTATGTTCCCCAACAATCCTGTATTTCTGTCTCTTCAGTATACTCCAAACTTTCTCCATCACCATGACCCCCAAGGTCTTGAACAAAAAGCTCTACACATTTCTTTAATCCTTCTTCCATGTTAGATTTACCGTTGGCACCGGCAGCGCCTTTGTGGCCACCACCTTCGCCACCAATTACTGGAGCTACTTTAGACATTATCTTCGCAAGATTAATTCCTTTATCAATGACTGATTTTTTAGCCCGGCCACTTATCCTGACCTCACTTCCATTATCCGCACCGACAAATGCAACATCTGCCCCAGTTGAGAGGATAGATTTTGCCGCAAGAGCTTCACAGCTTGAAACATTAGAAGTTGCAACGATGAAATCAGAAACACTATAAAGTTTCATTCTTTGATGTGCCTTTAGGATAGCTATCTTCTTTGATATATCATCTTCAACTCTTAATAGTTCATCGACATCGGATATGTGATACCCCCTTTTGAATATATGAATCAAAGTTTTCAAAGTGTTTACATCAGAAAATCTCATGTGCCCTGTATCTGTGACTATGCCAGTAAGTATGGCACGAATAATCTTATCGCAGTTTGTATTTTCTTTATTTAGTAATCCTTCGTCTTTCATTTTGAGCATAATATCAAATATGATTTCAGCTGTCGAAGTCCTTTCCTTGTTAATAAAATATGTGTACTTTGTTCCCCTAAATTTGTTTGTTTCAAATGTTTCGTGGTGGTCAATTGATATTACTACTTCGGCTTTCTCAATCATGCTCTCAAAAATTCCAAGCTGTACAGGAGTAGACGTGTCAAGGATTATTAAGTTTTTATGGTCAGTCGGAGCAGTTACAATAAAATCTCCAAGACTAGAAATTAAGTTCTTTGACAAATTATTTAATGTTTCAGTTCCAATCATTACATTTTTGCCCTGGGATTTTAGCAATTCCTTTAAAGCAATTGCACTGCCTATGGCATCAGGGTCTGCGTTTTGATGAAGAAGTATTATATATTGATCTTGTCGCAATAAAATTTCCATTAATCTAGTATACTCTACATTACTTAACATTTATTCATTCTCAACAAAATTTATCAAAGCTTTAGCCTGATGTAGGTTGTCCACCTAAAGCCTTCTGAAGATTTTTCTGCATCTCTTCAAGCTTCTTTTTCACTCTATCTTCTTGTTTCTCGATAGTAGTAATCCGGATACCGATGGACTCCTTTTTTTTGTTAAGATCATCCAACATATCTGCTTTTTCAGATTTAACTAGAATGCTACCAATGCTCTTGTAAACAACTGGATTTTCAGTTTTTGATAGTTCAGCCAATGCTGCCTCTGTCTCGTTAATTTCCAATTTCAAGGATTGTAATTGGTTTACTATTATCTGATACTGACTCTGCAACTGTTGAAATTGCATTAGTTCCTGTTGTATATTTTCCGGAATATTCTGCAAAAATACCACCTCAATATTATCTATACTTGAATCTAAAAAACAACAATTATAAACCTTTGGGTAGCATAAGTTTAAATAATCTCAAGAGAAGTGAGGATTTATGAGGGCACTATACATAGGTAGATTCCAGCCGTTTCATCTTGGGCACCTTCATGTTGTGGAGTACATACTAGAGTCATCCAAAGAAGTAATCATAGCTATAGGAAGTTCACAAGTTTCACACACAATACAAAATCCTTTTACTGCAGGTGAAAGATTTCTAATGATTAAAAAAACATTGGAAACTGAAGGTGTTGACCTTAGACGCGTTCATATTCTACCTGTACCCGACATATACAGAAATGCATTGTGGGTGAAGCATGTCGAAACAATCACACCCCCTTTTGATGTAGTCTATGCTAACGAACCTGTAACAGTCAGACTATTCAAAGAATCGTCCTATGATGTGAGGGGGCCTGAATTCTATAAAAGGACTGTATACTCTGGGGAAGAGATAAGAAACAGGATCCTAAATAAAGGAGACTGGGAGAGTCTAGTGCCTAAGGCCACCGCCGAAGTGATAAAGGATATTGATGGTGTGGCAAGACTTTTTGAAATAATAAAGTCCGACAAAAAGGAAACTTCATATCAAGAGATGTCAAATTCAGTCTAATCGATAAAGTTAAATACTGTTTTCTAATAAATCAAAAGGTTTAGATTATGGAACATAAAAATATATTTACAGCTAGAGAGATATCTGAAATGGCTATTGCCATAGCACTCTCCACAGTTCTCAGTTTCATCAAAGTTTTTCAATTACCTCAAGGTGGATCAATTACAGCAGGTAGCATGATTCCAATAATATTTTTAGCACTCAGAAACAGACCAAAAGTTGCACTTACTGGGGCTATTCTTTATGGTGTTGTTCAATTTATGATTGAGCCTTTCTTTGTTCATCCGGCACAATTCCTTTTGGATTATCCTTTTGCATTTGGAGTTCTTGGTATTGCCACATTCATAAAGAGATACCCATTCGTTGGGGCAAGCATTGGAGTTGCTTTGAGATTTGTTTGCCACTTCCTTTCAGGATTCATATTCTTTGGTATGTATGCGCCTGAAGGTATCAATCCAGTTTACTACTCGGCAATCTATAACGGTTCTTATTTATTACCTGAACTTGTCGTAACAGCGATATTTATTTATATAATGTCTAAAAAGAAGTTAATAGATGCCTTCAAATAAGAAAACACTAATAATACTAAATGAGTCTGAGCCCTGTCTTCTAGATGATAATTTTGATCTTGTATTAGCCGCAGATGGAGGGTATAGGACTGCTAAGAAAATGAACCTAAATATCGATGTTCTTCTTGGAGATTTTGATTCGATAACATCCGAAGAAATTAAAGAAGCAGAATCAAATGGGATTAAGACTATATCATTTCCAACTGACAAAGACAAGACCGATGGAGAGTTAGCAGTTGACTATGCTATTTCTGAAAGGTCAAAAGAGCTTGTAATCCTTGGTAGCTTCAAGGAAGAGCTTGACCATGCATTAGGCAATCTATTTTTACTATTCAAGATAGATAAAGTCGGGATTAAGTCAAAGCTCCTTACCCAAAAATATGAGATTGAAATAATAACTAATGAGAAGGAATACCCTTTTGGGATAGGTCATGAAGTATCTCTTATACCAGTTTCTGAAATAGTTCAAGATCTTAATATAGAAGGCTTCAAATATAATCTCAAAAATATAAACGTTGGAATGGGCCAAACTCTAACATTAAGGAATGTAATAATTGACAATAAGGCAAAAGTATATTTTAAGAAAGGTAAAGTTTTATCTATCCTAAAAAGATAATATAATAACAATGTGGTGATCCCATAACTGAGCTTTCAGAAAAAGAAATTCAAAGGTATAAAAGACAATTAATCATAAAGGATTTTGGGGAAAAATCCCAGAAGATTCTGAAAGAGTCTACAATAACAGTGTTTGGTTGTGGGGGTCTTGGATGTCCCACTGCAACATACCTTGCTGCAAGTGGAGTTGGAAAAATAAATCTAATTGATTTTCAAAAACCTGAAATTTCTAATCTTAATAGACAGGTAATGCATTTTGAAGGGGATATCGGAAAAAAGGACAAATCTGTCTCGCTTAAGGATAAACTGGAACAATTAAACAGCTCAATAGAAATAAAATCCTTTTCTTTGGAAATCGGTGAGAAAACTATTGATAAATTCAAAGACTGTGATGTGTTAGTCGACTGCCTAGACAATTTTCACACAAGGTATCTATTAAATGAATTTTCATTAAGGGAAAAAATTCCACTTGTTCATGCTGCTGTTGAAGCATATTATGGGCAGATCACAACAATTATCCCTGGCAAAACTCCATGCATAAAATGCCTTTTCCCGAATATGCCGGATAAAAAAGAGATATTTCCAATAATTGGGCCAACTTGTGGGGTAGTTGGATCTATTGAAGCTATGGAAGTTATTAAAGTACTTACTGGAGTTGGAGAAACCCTATCGGGAAAACTACTGATTGTGGACTTAAAATGTATGGAATTTGAAACTATTAATTTTAAGAGAAAAGAAGACTGTTCA
>CAZVXE010000071.1:0-5632 GCA_964630765.1 uncultured Thermococci archaeon
TTAGTTTTTTGTTATTAGCCAGGTCGTTCTAACATTGGCTTAACCTGTAAAAACGTGCGCGTACTCGCGCTTGGCGCGGTTTGTGCATAAAGGAGCGAAGCGACTGCACAAACCGTGACAAAGTTTTTATCAGGTTGAAGCAGTTGTTAGAAATTTCTTATTTTAAAATTCGTCATCAAGAACTTCAATATCAAGATCTTCTTCATTGCCTTTTGTAATATATTTAGCTCTATTCAATAACTCATCAAAAGTTATTATCTCTATACCATTTAATTGTGTTCTATATAGCTCAAACGTATTTCTTGCATCTTTATTATTAATAAACTCTTTTGTATTCCCAATTACTAAAATTCCTTTAGGATTTACAGTATATATGCTTTTTGGTGTTAGCTTTTCTAAATTTTCTTCTTTATGAGCTTCCTTTTCCCAAGACATGCAGTTTATCTGCAATTGAGAAATGGCTCCAATCAACTCCTCACTTATCTGAGCTACACCATTTCTATATTTCTTTATATCTCCAGCCTCAGTTTTAAATACTAATGTATCAGGACGCTTAATTTCTACTAAAATTGTATATTTTACATTAGCAGAGGATGATAATAGAAAATCACCTTTTTGTTTTCCTCTTCCAGTATAATCAGCATTACCATAATTAGGCTGCTGAGTAATCATTTCTATAAAGACGTACTTTAACCCATATCCAAAGATCCATTGATTTTTAAAAAAGTAATCTTGCCAAAAACTCTCTGATTCATCTTTTTCAAGATATTCTTCAAATAATTCTAATGACTTAATTCTTTCACTTTGTATTCTTCCAAGCGAAAGTTTTGTAGCTAAATCTGGGTCTTCATTTGTAAGTTGATTCCAAACTTCTTCTCCGTAATTCTTTTTAAGAAGCTCTTTTATAAATCCAATTCGATTATCTGGTACTTCAATAATTTTTTCTGTCTCAGCAATTGTCCATTTCTTTATTCCTAATTGAATTCCTTCATTAGCAATAGTATATAGTTTTGTTAAACCTTCATATAATTTCTTAATCTGTTCACTATTTAAGTGCCATTTAACTCCTTCACCAGCTTTCAATTGTGACAATTTTATTGCCTTTGCATCTTCCCATTTATCGTCATCAGTTTTCCTTTGATAGACAAACGTACCACTTACGGTTTCTCCTAGCGATAACTTGACATCATTGGTTTCGGCAATAAAAATGAATCTTGTTCTATCTTTTTCATATATAACAATTGGTTCTAATACTTGAGCAGAATTCCATGAAGTACTTGATACAGTTATTTCATCCATTCCATAGTCCTTAATATTTCTAACATTGGCTTAACCTTTAAATCCGTGCCTGAGCGAAGCGAGGGCTTGGCATGGTTTGTGCATTGTTGTTCTGCACAAACCATGCCAAAGGATTTATAAGGTTGAAGCAGTTGTTAGGCAAATTTTTTTATGATGCATTTTTTATTTTCAAATACTCTTCTGGAGTCTGAACAAGTAAATCAGCTCCTTTATAGTCTTTTATATTCCTTGTTAATAAATGTTGAATCCCATGTTCTCTCGCTGTAAAGTATTGTATACCATCTTCAAAATCTGAAAATTGTGAATTCAGTGCCAAATCCACAACCTTATCATTCATTTCAACTATCCCAATCATAATCCTTAACTTTCGTAATAGTTCTTTAGCCTTTTCTATCCCTAATAATTTCCTAAGAATATAAAATACATTTGCAAATACAAGTGGTGTTGTTACGAGCTTAAGTATTCCTTTGTCTCCCATAGTAAATACTTCAGCAGCATACGGATAGAATGGTTCACGCTTACAAAGAAGATCCAATATGATGTCAGTATCTATAAATATTTCCTTACTCATATTTAGCTTCCAAGTAGCCCAAGTAATCTATCCCTTTCATATCCTTCTCAGAAATGACACCACTAAGTTCTTCTACTAATGGAGAATACGTTGTTTTTATCTTCTCGCCCTCAGATACAAGGTTTCTGAAGTATGATTCAACAAGTTTTGACAGACTTTTATTGTTATTTTGAGCATATTTCTTTACGGATTGAATAACTGCTCTATCCAGTTTCAATGTCAGCTTAGTTTCCATATCAAACTCCATTACGTATTATTATAACTAATATTGTACGTATTGTAAAGCTTGATCAATCGTTTTCTTTGCGCGCGTAAGCGCGTCCGCCTAACATTGGCTTAACCTTTAAATCCGCGCCTGAACGAAGTGAAGGCTTGGCGTGGTTCTTGCGTAAAGAAGCGAAGCGACTCGCAAGAACCATGACAAAGGATTTATAAGGTTGAAGCAGTTGTTAGCGCGTCTTAATTTTCGATAATTTAATCACGTAAAACACTAATCCTTTTATTATGATTGTAGCTCAAGCAAGTCTTTAAATTCTTTAATACAATATTCTGCCTTTTTTGCTTTCCCAAATCCATAGGATGCATAGATAAATGGAATATCATTTAAAATGCATGCTTCATGATCATGTTCAGTATCACCTACAAAAATAGGATGTTCTAACTTATGATCTTCAATGATTTTTTTTATATTACAATCTTTAGCCATTCCAGTATTTCCTGATGATTCATATGCATCAAAATACTTTTCAAGTTTTGTAAACTCTAAAAATATTTCTATATACCCTTTAAGACAATTACTCACTATGTAGAGCTTTTTTGACTTCATAAGTTCTTTTAAAACAAGTTCAACATTACTATATAATAGACCGCCATTACTTTTAATTTCTTGATCTTCAAAGTGTTCAAAAGCATCTAAAAATATCCCTTTCTCATCATTGGACATAAAGCCATAATGACTTTTTAAGATTTCCTCAATCTTAATGCCAGTAAAATCTTTCAATTCATTTTGTGTTATAACACTATTTGTATATCCAATAGTTTCTAAAGTTCTATTCCATGCTTTCGTTGCTGATAAAGATGCATCCCATAATGTCCCGTCTAAATCAAACAGTATACTATCTGCTGATGATAACTCACTAAGTTGCCTCAAATTATATCCTCTTAAAGTAACATATTTTATTTGCCCTTGGATCACGCTAACATTGGCTTAACCTTTAAATCCGTGCCCGCAGGGCTTGGCGCACTTTTTGCGTAATCTTCTAGCAAAAAGTGTGACAAAGGATTTATAAGGTTGAAGCAGTTGTTAGGATTTTTTAAATTACTATTTCTAGATAAATTCCTTCAATTTCAATATCTCTGAAATGTGAAGGTCCTTCTTTTAGATATTCAGAATTAGGTGGAGGTAAAGGACCTACTTCTTGAAATGGCAAGACAAAGATTGATAAATAAGTTTCATTTGGCTTGCTTATAATTATATTTTTTATTTCAATATTATATTTTATCACTTCTTCTTGACGTGTAAATAATTGTGAAAATTCAAATGGATAAATTTTATCATTAATTACTAATTCTATGTTTTCATTTTGATCGGCTCTTTTGCCACCATGCATTCCACTAAATACCAGATTTATTTTTTTTGGTTTAGCCTTTTCTAAGTCTACCCCTAACATGGAAAGCTCTTTATATAGATTGAGTATTGCAACTCTTCCAACTACTGCGTATCTATAATAGAAATTTCCTTTTTTTTCTTTCCATGTTAAAAAAGTTTCACTATCAATTTTGACTGTTTGCCCAGGATAAGTATTAATTGGTTCTTCTGAAGTACTGAAAATATTTTCCCAGGCCTCAAGATTAAATTTCTTATATATATTACCATAGTGGAATACTAATTTTTGAACACTTAGTGGTTGTCCCCACCTAGATAAAAATCTTTTTGTCTCTTTATCATAATAAATTAAATCATAATCAGGCATTTCAGCTAAAGGATCATCCCATTTTGGAAGAGATTCTCCTCCTACGCGAGCAAATATATTGTCACCTAAATGTCGTGAGCCACTAAAAACGTTTATTTTATAGGTTTTTGGTGAAGGAAATATTTGTAGTATAAAACCTATCATTGTAAGAATAATCGATAGTACACCTATCCAAATACCAATCTTTGTAGGTTTTGACCATTTTTTGTAGTTTTTAAAAATCATATATTTTACCTGATAGAATCTCTCTAAATAATCCTAACATTGGCTTAACCTTTAAATCCGCGCCTGAGCTACTGCGAAGGCTTGGCATGGTTTGTGCATTGTTGTTCTGCACAAACCATGCCAAAGGATTTATAAGGTTGAAGCATGTGTTAGGTTTCTGATTCTAATAACTTTAATCTATCACTTATATATGAGGCAATTCTTAATGGATCTGATTCACTAGCATCTATATACCCATCGATATGTAAAATTCCATCAACATTACCTTCTTCCATTTTAATATACATAATTCTATTATTTTCTCTATTCAACAGTATTTCTCTTATTGCTCTAAATTCTATTCCGCACCATTTTTTTTCTTGGTATGATTTACCAAAGAAAACAACTACTAATTTTGCATTGTTTTTATATATCTTTTGAAGGATTAGATCCATAGAAGGCATTGCTAATTGTTGTTTATAATTTTGATCATAAAAATATTTATCTTTTCCTAAAATGCGTTCAAGTTCTCGTGCAACATCTTTAACAAATTCTCGGTATTCCCCAGAAAAAGACAAAGCAACATCAAATATATGCTTTTCAAGATTGATAGGTTGTATAGGTTCTTTAACCCAATCAGGAATAGCTATCCCTTTTGCTTGACATACTTCTCCAAGATTTACATCTTTTAAGGACCAATGTGTTCTGCCAAATTCCCATGCATCAATATCTAGTACTATGTAACATCTAATAGTTTACAATAAATGTTTTTCATGTTACCCTCTAAATGGTGTACCATTAAGGAGGGTAGCGGTATGGCAAAGACCAAGAAAAAGATCGTGTTATCCTCGGAGCAGCGTAACAAGTTGCTTGCCTTTTTATCTCATGGATCGAAAAGCGTGCGGCTTACCCGAAGAGCTCAAATAATTCTTGCCCTGGATACTTCAACCGGCCATCTACCGCTTCATGATGAGCAAATTGCTTCGACCTGTCAGGTAAGTAGGCAAACAATACAAGTCGTTAAAGACGCTTTCTTGCGCAGCCTTTCTCTTGAATCCTTTCTTCAGAGAAAGAAAAGGGCAACACCGCCTGTAGCGCCAAAGGTTACTGGCGATGTTGAGGCGCACATCATTGCCTTGTGCTGCAGTAGTCCTCCTGAAGGGTATTCGCGTTGGACGGTTCGATTATTGGCCGATAAATGCGTTGAACTCGGCATTATCGATTCCATTTCTCCAATGACGATCAATCGGACATTAAAAAAAACGAATTTAAGCCGCACCTGAAGAAATGCTGGTGCATTCCTCCCCAGCACAATGGCCGTTTTGTTGCCGCCATGGAAGATGTCCTAGAGGTATATAGCAGGCCCTATAACGTTAATCGTCCGGTGGTATGCATGGACGAAAAGCCGATTCAATTATTGGCTGATCGACGCCGCCGTATTTCTATGAAGAAAGGAAAACCAGAGCGGCAAGATTCTGAATATGTCCGCAAGGGTACCTGCAGTATTTTTCTGTTCACTGAACCATTGAATGAATATTCCGGTCCAAACCTGCCACTGATTCCGATGGAAACCTGCCAGGCGTAA
>CAZVXE010000072.1:0-5541 GCA_964630765.1 uncultured Thermococci archaeon
AAGAACTCTTCAGATAGCTTCTTACATGCCCCTTTATAGTCCATAATATACAATTTCTAGTTAGATTATTAAAATTGACTGTTTCATTTTCTGAAACTTTCAATAAAACCGTTTCAAGATAATGCTTTTATATTGTTTCAAACAAGTAATTATGTGGTAAAAATGAATAAAACAATGAAAATATCTTTGCTAATCTTAATACCAGCGTTACTAATAATGGCTCTACCTATTGGAATACTTTCTGAGGACTACACAACTGCCACGACTTCTGCGATTTCATATCTAGAAAGGATAGATCCAGAAAATCCATACCTCCTCCTTGCAAAAGATACCGCAATTACCAACCCAAAGATGTCAATCAATTTTGCATTAAAGGGTATCATAGAAAGTGAAAAAGGAGAAAAAGAGGATAATTTGAACAAGGCTCTTGAAATAATGAGCTCTCTTAACCTAATCCCTGAAGATAGAAAAGACATGTTCAATGTTCTGATTTTAGAATACAATCTTACACGCTCACAGAAATACATAGAGGATTCCGCCAAGACTTCAAATCTCAGATACTTGGCAAATTCAGAAGAATACTTAAAACAGGCAAATGATGATCTTAATGAAATTAATGGGAATGGTTTAGAAGAAACAGAAGGAAAACTTAAAAAAATAGCAGAGACTTATATGAATCGATCTTCAAATTATTCAAATTTATATAAAGAAATGGCGTTAATATCTTATGACGAAAACAGATATCTTGCAACGACACTTTTCTCAATCTATGCTAAAAATGACAAACAAAGCTTCGATGAATCTTTGGATGTTATTTTAACAAGATTTGAGAATGAGTGGAACTCTTTCTTTGGTTCGGACGCATACAAAGATTCACCTTTTAGTCCTGATTCTCTAAAAGAGCTTCAAAGAAAAGCGGTTAATTATAGGGAAGAAGGAAACGAAGATTTTGCAAATGTCATATCAGACTACATAAAGTTCCAAGCAATATCTTATACAGAATTTATTAATGCTATTGAGGAGGGAGGACTTTAATGGCAGAAGAAGCAAAATGGAAAAAAAATTCCAGAAGATGGGAAAAGAAGGCTAAAGATTACAAACTAAAAAAGGAAGAACTAGAATCCAAATACAATACCATCAATCAGGAAAATGAAAATCTTAAGAAAGAATTAATATCTACAAGAGAAGAAAGAGATAAAATTAAAGAAGCTGAGAAGAAGGGCGAATTTGGTACAGTTGCCATTGCAGTCATTCTAATTCTTGGTATTCTTTTTGCAGGCTCGGCTGCAGGTTTGGCGTTTCTATATAACTCAAATCAAGTATTAACTTCAGCTAACTCAGACCTTACTGTGGAGACATCTTCATTAAAAGGTCAGATATCAAAGCTTCAATACGAAAAGAGTGTACTTGAAGCAGAGAAAAGTAGCTACCAAAGCGAAGTAACAGACATTGAAAAAGAATTAGAAAAGGTCAAAGGAGATAGCGATGCTACAATAAGACTTCTACAGAGGGAAGTTTTGTCTTTAACCTCTAAAGTATCAAGACTTGAATCAGATATTAAAGCAAAAGATATATCGATAGCATCCCTACAGAATCAGCTTGCAGAGTGTGAGTATCGTAACAGGTGTTTTACCGTTAGTATTACACCAACTTCACGAACTGCATCTACAGGTTCAGACCACTCTTTAAGCTACACTATGTATGTCAATTTCTCAGGATACGGATGTGGAAGAAGGATTGAAATCCCGATAACACTCAATTATGACTTCAACAACTCAGGCACCGATACCTTTGGACTTCAGGCCTCATCAGGAAACTGGTGTTGCAACTAGATTATCTAATATATTTATCTCTTTTTTCACTTATTTTTTTACCATAATAAATAGGATATTTTTCTATTTCTTTTTCTTTGCCTTCCAATCTTTTAGAGTAACCAACATGCCCTATGGTATAGACCAATACAAAAAATAGGATAAACAGAATAGAGTTTATTATAAGAAGTTCTATCATTTTTTCAGGATATGTTCCCTTGATAATTTCTCGGATAGAAACCCCGATGAAAGAAACTAGATATGTAAAAGTAGGTATCTCAACAGAAATCATTAGAGCTTTTATTTTATCCATTTTATCTAATCAATATTAATTATGATAAATATAAATATTGGGGTATAAAATTAAAAAAAGATGTTTAATCAATAAAACTTATTGATGTATCCTTTATTTCAGAGATATAGGAAGAAATATCTGATTTGATAAATTCCTCAAGAGAGCTTCTGTAAGGTGGATTAATCCCTTTAAGTTCTATATTGACCTTTTCTCCTTCAACGTTAACTACTTGTGAAGAAACATCGATGCCTGGAGCTCTGACCTTTAGAATAGCATTAATCTTTTCAGTCAGGTCTTCAATTTTCTTTAGAAGTGTTACTTCATACAAGAGTGTTTTTCCAGATAATGGATGATTGAAGTCAAGCTTTACCCTTCCACTTGAAACACTTCTTACAGTCGCCCAGTGACCGTTAATTTCTATTTTTAATCCTGCCCTTGGGAATATACCATGTTTTTTAAAATCATTCAAATGCATTATTTGTAATAGAGAAGAATCTCTTTTTCCGAATCCTTTTTCAGGAGTTATATCAAAAGTTTTAGTTTCGCCAACTTCTATATCTAAAAGGGACTCGTCCAATCCTTTAATGACATGTCCGGCACCTACGACTACCTGTATAGGCTCGTATTTATTCCCTTCGTTATATACGTTAGCTTGTTTTGCTTTTGTTTCATCAGTTACATCAAAGATTTTACCTGTTTCTTTGATTTTTCCAACATATTGTATTTCAACAAAATCTCCGTCTTTCAATGAATCACCTATTTGTCTTCGATTCCATTTTCAGTTACAAAGAATATTGCTTCTCCCTCTGGTAAGTTTGGAGAGTCAACGAGTCTTGCTATTCTTTGCCCGCCTTTTGCTTTTCTTAAATATAATCTAAGTGTAGATGAGTGACCAAGAATATGACCCCCGATAGGCCTTGTCGGATCACCAAAAAAAGCATCAGGTTTTGCTGAAACTTGATTGGTAACAAATACACAGACATCTTGGTTAGATGCAATACTATGTAAGGTCCTTAAATGCCTTGCGAGTTTCTGCTGTCTTTCAGCCAAAGTCCCTCTTCCAACATACTCCGATCTAAATGAAGAAGTAAGAGAGTCAATTACAAGTAATTTAATTTTTTCTGCTTCGATTAAATCTACAGTTTTTTCTGTGAGTAACATCTGATGGTCAGAATTAAAAGCCCTTGCGACTCTAATCTTGCCAAGCACTTCAGTTGGGTCTAGACCTACTCCTTTCGCCATCTGGATAATCCTCTCTGGTCTAAATGTACTTTCTGTATCTATGAATATAGCACCGGCGTCAAGTCCACCTTTTTCAATTGGTAACTGTACATTTACACAAAGTTGATGGCCAATCTGGCTTTTACCTGAGCCGAATTCACCAAAAGCTTCAATTATTGCTTGTGATTCGAATCCTCCTGCTATTAATTCATCAAGCCTTTTGCTTCCAGAAGTAATTCTACCAATAAATTTTCTTTTTTCTAAAAGTTCAGTTGCTGTTAAAAATCCACCTACATCGGCGGCTTCTCTTGCAGCTTCAATTATCTTGGAGGCAGAACTTTCACCGATTTCAGCAATTTCAAACAATTCTTTTGGTGAAGCTACAGCTATTGATTCTACAGTTCTAAATCCGGCCTCTTTTAGCTTTTCCGCAGTCTTAGGCCCTATACCTGGAAGACCTTCAAGATCTTTTATTTTTTCCATTAAATCACCATAAATATATCTCTAGCCTTGGAGGCAGGATTTATTTCTTTAATCTCATACCCATAAAACTCTTTCAAGTTATTATTCTCATAAATTCTGGCTTTAATATCGTATTCCTTCCAAGGTTGTACTTCCTTTTTAATCTTACCTCTAATATTGCCATAACCGTCATCACAAATAACAATGAAGCCATCTCCTTCACTTACAATATGCTTTATCAAAGGAGAAATTATACAATAATCGTTGTTTGATACTTCATCTATAGTTTTGGATGGAGGATTTTTAATAGATTCAAGGCTAGGAATGCTATATTCGCCCTTTTGAACAGTACTCGCTTTAATAAACAAAACGTCAGAATCCTTTTCAACTGTTCCAACTACTTTAACAGAGTCACCAATGTTAAAATTTTTATTAGTTATCTGGCTCAAAGAGAGAGGGATACTAGCGGATTCATCAATAATAACTAAGAAATCCCCTTCTATTCCATTGACTCTTGCTAGGACATTAACGGTATCGGATAAATTGTAATCTGCTATTTTCTTTTCGTCTGGCTTTTCTTCAGCTTTTGAAGATTGGATCCTTGAACCGAGGCCAAGATGTGCTTCAAGACCATTATTGAATTTTATGTTACAGGATTCAATCCTTACTTTAGTGCTAGGTACTAAAGTTGGCAATAAATCCGCCTTATCGTCCCACAGAACAACTTTAAGATCATGTGCACCATCACTTAATAAAAATCTGCCAACTTTTCCAGTTCCACTTTCTCTAGTGAAAGTTCTTATATCATATACCTCTTTAACATACCCCTCAATGTTTATGCCCCTCATGTTTTCATTAAGGTCGGGTATAGAGACTGTCAGAGATTCTGATTTGGGGATATCCTCCCTTTCAGTCTTTTCAGGTATTATATTAGATGAAGATCCAAGATTTATTTCAACAGAGTTTAATCCCATCTTGGAGTAAGCATTTTCAATAGTAATAATATCATTTTTTGCTAGAGTGTTTAATAATTCTGCTTTTTTATCCCACAGAGTTACTCTTATTTCCCCTGTGTCATCCATTATCATGAAATTACCGACTTTTCCAACGGAACCGTCTTTTTTAGCAAATTCCCTTACGCCATAAATTACAGAAATCCTGCCTGTGATGTCAATGTTATTCATCTTGTCTTCAATATCCCTGATTTTTAGTTTAACGTAATTTATAGGGGGATAATCGGCGCTGTCTTGACCACCGGAAATAACACCGTCTTTGCCAAGACTGACCTCAAATTCGTTGTTAAAACCTTTCCTCAGGTATCCATTCCTAACTGTGACGACATCGCCTCTCTTAAATTGCTTAAGTTTTTCTATCTGATCGTCCCAAAAAACAATTCTAATGCTTCCTGTTTTGTCGGCAATTACAATATTCTGAACTCTTCCCTCTGTGCCGGTCTTTCTCTGGAAAGTATTAACATCAAAAATTCTCATTATTCTTCCACTGATGTCAACATGCTGCATGCCTTCATTAATGTCCGAAATAAAAAAGTGTTTTTTCTCTTTGGGAATTTCTTCAAAAGTTACCCCTAGCTCTCCAGCTATTAGGAGTAATGCCCCTTCTTCTGATAACAGCCCACCAACAGATTGAATCTTCTTATCAATTCTTTCTTTCAGTTCGTTTTCAGAAATTGTTTCTAATAATCTTCCATAAAGAGCTTCCGCTGTCATAGGTTACCAGAAAGATTAATTTTTT
>CAZVXE010000073.1:0-5484 GCA_964630765.1 uncultured Thermococci archaeon
TAGTATAACATATATTGCATTAGATTGCTATATTTATTTTTGCGCGGCCCCTAAGTGTAATAAAGTATAAGAATGGGTTTATGGATATAAATCTAGAAAAGGAAATTACATAACAAAAGCTTCAACCTGACTCGGCTACTGTCACGCTTTTTGCGTAAGAGTGAAAGAAAGATTATACGAGAGTACGCAAAAAGCGCGCCAGCTTAACGCCTCGCAGGTTAAGCCAATGTTCGATGGATTATTCAAAGGAAAATAGTATGATTGATGAATTAGTAAATGACGATTATCTATATCATTTTACTAGCATTACTTCATTCAAAAAAATAATTCTCAGTAATCAGTTATTAATGAATAAGGCTGAAAAATTGAATGATCCCTATGAATATGGCGAGCCTTTAACACTGATTACAAGTAATCATGAGTTAAGTAAAACTGATTTTGAATTTAACTCCATATATCAAAAGTTATTAAAAATAGAAAAAAAGAAATATAAAGTCGTTTGCTTCTGTAAAGATAAAGATGGGCTAAATATTGGATCAAATAATCATGAGTATTGTAAAGGATATGGACGTGCAAGAATGTGGTCTCAATATGCCGATAATCATAAAGGAGTTTGTCTTGTCTTTTCAAAAAAAGACTTATTATGTGAAGTTAAAAAACAAATAAGTTATTTTGAAATTAATATTGATTATAAAAATGATATAAATGATATAAATGATATTGAAGATATTTTTAATATAGATTTGAGTAATAGAGTAATTAAAAATGCAAAAGAATACTTTAAAATATTTGTTCAACCCTCATTCTACAAAATATTATCATATAAATACAAAGATTATGAATCAGAAAATGAATTTAGGATTATTACTAAAGATAAAAGTAAAAGTAAAGTATTTATAAATTATGGTAATTCACTGAAGTATATTATATTTGGAGATAAATATAAGGATGATACAACTATACAGAAGTATTTAAATAAAATTGAATGTTTGACAATATTTTGGAATAGAAGAGGGCCTCATATAAGCGAAAAGTAATTTCAAATAAATAATACATTATACTTGAACCATCGAACAACTGCTTCAACCTTATAAATCCTTTGTCATGGTTCTTGCGAGAAGATTGCGCAAGAACCACGCCAAGCCCTTCGGGCACGGATTTAAAGGTTAAGCCAATGTTAGGTAGATTTTGTAATAAATGAGGTTATACATGGCTATATACAATCTATTTTCAAAAAGAAGAAAGGCTGAGCGTGGAGAAATACCAGATGTATACCAGTATACTAAATTTGAGATGTCCCTAAAAGTTCAGATTGTACATATAATTAAAGATGCTTTTGGTAATAATGGATATTCTCAGGTTAAAGAGAAATACGGAATTATTAAAGATGCACTTTGTCGTGAGTATGGAGTTTTTGAATTATATCAATTTGGTAGTCGTGCAGATAATAGTGAACATGTAATTAAATACTTCTTAAACGAAGAAGATATTGAGAAATCATTTGATGTAATAGAATTATGTTTTCGAGCAATAGAAAACATAATTAGCGATGATTATTCTTATAAATCACAATATCAAGTGCAAATTAATGCAGTTGATGCAGTTAAAGAATTAAATGAACGGTTTAAAGAACATGGATTTGGATATATTTATGAATCTGGAATAGTTATGAAAATTACCTCAGAATATGCTCATAGTGAAATAGTTAAACCTGCGTTAAGAATTTTAAATGATAAAAGATTTAGAGGGCCACAACAAGAATTTTTATCGGCACATAGCCATTTTAGAAACAAAGAAAATAAAGAGTGTATTAACGAGTGTTTAAAATCATTAGAAAGTACAATAAAAGTGATATGTAAAGAAAAAAAAATAGGAATAGGTGAAAATTCAACAGCAAAGACGTTAATAAATACTTTATTTGAAAATGAATATATTCCTAAATATTTCCAAAGTCATTATTCAGCATTACAATCAGTGTTAGAATCTGGTGTACCAACAGTGAGAAATAAAGTAAGCGGTCACGGTCAGGGTGATAAAATCATTGATGTGGATGAAAATTATGCAGAATTAATATTAAATTTAACAGCTACAAATATAATATTTCTAGCTAGCGGAATAAAATAACTACCTAACAACTGCTTCAACCTTATAAATCCTTTGGCATGGTTTGTGCGGAACAACAATGCACAAACCATGCCAAGCCCTTCGGGCACGGATTTAAAGGTTAAGCCAATGTTAGATGGACGCCTTCGGCGCAAAATAGATTAAATATTTCATTAAATAAGTCGATAAACTTTAAGAGGTTAACATGAAATCTGAAAACAATATCGTTGAGACATTAGATTTACTAAAGATACATTATTCTGAATATATGAATACTAAGCATTATGCGGATAAATATAAGCATCCTTATCCCATAGATACTCGAGCATGGTCACAAATAATAGTAAGTGCGTTAACAGGTGTTTTGGGATATTCAAGGAAAAAAGGGCCTGATCTTGAAGATGGGTCTGATGTAAAGGCAGCAAATTGTTGGGATGCTATTGATACACCCCGGTTTAATGGTTGTATTAAAGCTGGAACACAAGCACATACTGCTAATTCAATTCAATCTCTTGACTCACAACCCAATTTATTTTTTGTAATGTGGGATACCACTGAAACGTCAGGATTTCCACGTTGTAGAATCTGGGTAGTTCGGCCTCCATTTGATACAGAATTCAGAAGGATTGCAGAAGAATGGTATCGACAACATAGTAACGGTACTATTAAAAGCGATAATTTTCAACTTCATCCACCGAGAAACCTCGATAATAATATCTTTAGAAATACATGTGGTAACTTACAATATCCATTACTATTTGAAGCCCATGCTATTGGTGGACTAGCTGATTACGAAGTAATCAGCTACAATCCATCGGTTCTCAAAAATGGGCTTTGTAAAAGGGCTTAAATAAATATATCATTTAGCTCTCTCCAGCTTTCAAAAAGTGTTTGGTTTGCTTTGTTTAGTTGAATGTTAGCATTTGTAAACGCCTTTATTGATTTCTCATAATTGAGTCGCGCTGGTGTGTTCTTCCTAGGAATGGGCAATTTAATAGATAATAGCTCTTTGGTTTTTATTCTATTATGTGAAGAAGATGTTCCTGATGTTAATGAACGAATTTGGTTTTGAGAATAGTCGGAAAGAAGTAACATCATTATTTCATAGGAAGAATATCCTTCCTTAGGTCTAAGTATTTCAAATTCATTTGAACATGATAGGTCATAATTAAGTTCAGGAACTATTACTGCTCTTGGAATACGCGGATTTATTTTTGAAAAGAGCAAATCTCCTTTTTGGCATACTTTCCCTGGGGTTTTTGGGTCGAATGCCATCATATCTCTGATGTTTAGTATACCAAAATCTCCGATATGTAAAACACTAATACATTTTTGGGTTTCGATATTATCAATTTTTTTAATATTTCGAGCAGGGACTGATACTATTGAGTCGAGCGTAACTACCTCAAATGTATTATCAAATGAATCATCTTTAAAATGCTTAAGTGTTTCAATTCTTTTTGATGAATAATGTGAAGGCGTCCAACCTTCGGAAATTAGTCTTGATTCGCTAATACTAACGCATGAAGGATTCGTCGAAAACACTTTTAAATCTACTAAATCTTGATCATTAATCGAACTAACTAAAGGTGTTAAGTCTAGCAACTCATTCTTACCTATCTCCTTTTTATATGGAACACCTTTTCTGGAAGATACTTCGAAACCTAATGAATCAATCTTACTCATAACTGTAAAACTACTGCTTTCATTGTTTTTTACAATTTCCAGAATACATGTTTTGGTTCTAGTTCCCGCTTGTGCGAATGTAACTGCTGGAAGTTCGGTTATTGATTTAATGGTATATTTGTTTTGTAGTTTCTCGCGAAGAAGAGAAGGTAATCCTTTTGAAGAAATAACTGAATCAGGTAAAACTGCAAGCAAAGTGCCTTCTGGATTAAGCAATGACATATATCTATCCAAAAACATTAGTTCAGAGTCTACGATGTTATTTTTTCCGGAAATTAATTGACTAAGATTTGGATAATATTGCTTTGTTTTTACGTCTGAAGAATCAAAATTGAAGCGTGCCCCAAAAGGTGGATTTGTTATTATCAAGTCACATTTATTAGTATAATTATCAAGTGGAGAATTTGATAATAAGGAATTACCGCGAGTAATATGAGCTTTTTTAATTCCAAACAAATATAAATTTAACAGTGAAAGTCTTGCCATTCTATCAACTTTATCTTGTCCAACTAGTATTACATCCTTGAATCCGTCTTCAATCCACATCCTGTAGAAATGTGTTAGAAATGAACCAACACCGCAAGAAGGGTCACATACCACCGGTTTTTTAATACCTCTTTTTTTGAGTGAATTAATTCCAAGTGAAACCATATAGTTAACGACCTCAATAGGGGTCATATACTGAGCATCTTCAATATTTTGTCTAAAATTGTCTCTAACAAAGTGGCTGAATGCTTCATTTAAAAACTCAAAATCTTTTATTTGTTTTGCGTCTTTTATATGTCCATTAAATGTCAAGACTATAATATTAACCAATTTTCGTGCTAAATCATTCTCTGTTTCAGAAAAATTAAACATTGGATTCGGTCCTAATAAGGATTCTCCATCATAATTAGTAAGAAATTTACTTTTACTTGCATCAACCAATGCAGAATTCAGTTTTTTTACAAGCGTTTCATCATTTTCATTATTAATATCTTTCAGTGATTGCAATTGCAATTCTTTATCATAAACTGAGACAATCTCGATACAAAGTAATTTAGTAATTTCATCAAGCTTTGAATTAGAATCTTCCAAACGTCCTGATTGGTGAAAAGCCTCACGCATTTGATTTAGTTGATAGTTAAACTGATCAAGCAAAAGGTTTGATTTTGTTGAAGGTATCATAAAAGTCTCCTGATTACATTAGATTGTAATCTAAAATACGATTATAATCTAAACCAATATTTTAGTATTGTCAATACCAAAAAGACATCTAACAACTGCTTCAACCTGACTCGGCTATGTCACGATTCTTGCTAGTCGTCGCTGCGCTCCTCGGCAAGAATCGCGCCATTACGCCTCGCAGGTTAAGCAAATGTTCGATGGACGCCTTCGGCGCCCCAATAGGATATACAAAGTATACTTGACATAAAATATACAATGTGTATACTATTGTCGTGGAGGTTTCTATGAAAACAGTTGTTCAAAAATGGGGCAATAGCCTTGGAATACGTATTCCTTCGCTTTATGTGAAGGAATTTGGTCTTAAGGGTGGTAGCTCAGTAGAAATTACAAAGGAGAATGAGAAACTCATCATTCTCCCTAAGAAAACTACTCTTGAATCATTACTTTCTCAAGTAAAAGAAGAAAATATGCACGCATATGTAGATACTGGATCTTCAGTAGGGAAAGAAGAATGGTGAGTAAAATCTA
>CAZVXE010000074.1:0-780 GCA_964630765.1 uncultured Thermococci archaeon
GGGTAAAGATAGACGAAATCAAGAAAAATATTTAATTTTTTATATCTTTTCAAATAAGATATCTTGGGCCCCTTCCCATAATACTTTTTTCCCCAATTCGGCCAATTTTTCTTTTCCTTCAATAATTGTAAGAAAATGATTTCCAGCAAGCTGGCCCATCTTGCTTGAAAAACTGGTGCTTCCATAAGGGATTAAAATCTCAGTTTCACTTATCCCACCAGGGTAGAGAAGGATTTCTCCCTTTGAAGGGTGGCTTGTATGATTCTCATATCCAATGCCTATATCAAAATCCCCTAAAGGAATCCAGACAGCTTCCCCACTCCATCTCACGTGTATAATTTTATTTCTAAAAGGGAGTAACTTTTGAAAAGCTGAACAAGTTTTTGGTGCATTCTCTTCCGCTAATCTTGCTATAAAAACAAACTCTCCTGCTGTAATCCTCAAATTAGTCATATGAAACCCTCAGCTAAATATTACAATTAAGGTATAAATATCTTATCAAGTATTCAATTAAGGAAAAAAGAATAATAAAATAGAAAAAGAAATAATTTATTCCTTTTGTCCAAGTCCAAGTATCTTCATTATCTGGGCTATTGGGAGTGACTTGTGAGTTGTAGTTTTGCATACGACATCAAGATTTGCAAGGTAGATGTCATAATTGCTGGCATTTCTAATATCGCTCCATACAACTCGACTGCAGTATATGGCAGGATAATATTGCGAGTCAATTTCATTACATATAGTAAGATTCTCTCCGGTCTTGAGATTTTTGCCGTATAT
>CAZVXE010000074.1:880-5391 GCA_964630765.1 uncultured Thermococci archaeon
GTCCCAGTTGATGCCACTTCTAGAGTCCTGCCAGACGACGATGTCGCCGTATATGGCTGGATATTCTTGAGTTAGAGGGCCTACGTAGATAGTAAGATTCTCTCCTGTCTTGAGATTTTTGCCGTATATGTCCCAGTTGATGCCACTTCTAGAGTCCTGCCAGACGACGATGTCGCCGTATATGTCAAGGTGTGCTTGATCTAAAGGTTCTACGCAGATAGTAAGATTCTCTCCGGTCTTGAGATTCTTGCCGTAAATGTCATAGTTACTGTTTCTATCGTCATACCAGACGACGATGTCGCCATATATGGATGGTTCTTGTTGAGTTTGAGGACCTACGTAGATAGTAAGATTCTCTCCGGTCTTGAGATTTTTGCCGTAAATGTCCCAGGTGCCGTTTCTACCGTCCTGCCAGACGACTATGTCGCCATATATTACTGGATATTGTTGGGGTTGAGGGTCTACGCAGATAGTAAGATTCTCTCCGGTCTTGAGATTTTTGCCGTAAATGTCCGGGATGCCATTTCTATAGTCCTGCCAGACGACAATGTCGCCGTATATGGCTGGATATTGTTGGTCTCCAGGGCCTACGTAGATAGTAAGATTCTCTCCGGTCTTGAGATTTTTGCCGTATATGTCATAGTTACTGTTTCTATCGTCATGCCAGACCACAATGTCACCGTATACATCGGGATGGGAATGTAGTGATCCATCTGTAGTTATTCTCTCCTCGGTCAATACTTCCGTCCCCAGAACTGGAGAAATCATGGCAACTATCAAAACAAGCATAATTATTGAAATTCTTTTTATATTTTTCATTATATTCACCTAGGTTTTATAATAATAAAATATGTACATAATATATAAAAAATACATCATATATAAGGTTTTCCCTTCGATTAATGTTAAAAAACAGCGTTTAATTTATTAAGAATCCCTATAAGATATTGTTGCAACTGCTTGTTCTTTTGTAGTGTGTCCAATGAACACAAAGCTGTGTTGGATTCCTGAACTGTGATTTGTTGATCGTTTTAAAACAAAAGTTATGCTAGAACCGGCGTTAACACTCCGTGGTAAGCTAGGCTGTATACTCTCCCAATTATTATTTCCATCAATAATAAAATCTTGAATTCCACGAAATTCGAGACTTCCCGAAGAAGACGCATTTTTCAACGTTACATAGTAATATGTTCCATCATCATTTATACTGACTATATTAAGTTTTAGCGACGTAGTGACACCAGCCTGTTGCTCAACTTCTTTCTGAACCTGTGTCTGAAATCCTCTAAGCCAAACCCAATAAGTGCTTACAGAAGATACCGCCACCGCTACAAGTAACATTGTAGCAACTACTGGAGAAACTGCCTTCTTATTCATAAAAATAAATAAATAAAGTCAGAATAAAAGACTATCCTTTTACGCCCTGGGCAAAGTCGTCTCTTCCTCCGCCTTTACCATATTTCTTGACTATTTCACAGGCTTTGTGACCACTTTCAATTGCACTCTTTCCACAGGATACAACTACATTGCCTTCGTTATTGGTAAGTACTATAACTTTGTCATCACCAGAAAGTTCCTTTGCAATTTTTCTCATTTCGTCTGGAGTTGTATCAACTTTTTCTTCCATGAATAGGATGCCGTCAGTTTCTATGAAGTTGCACTCAAGCCCTTCCTTCTTAAGGCAGGACATTTCAGCTTTCAATCTTTCTATTTCCTTACCTCTACTCTTCCATTCGTTGAAAAATCTCTTTCCGGTATCAAGAAGTTTATCCTTTTCCACTTTGAATACATCAGATAAATCTCTAAGAAGGATAGACTCTTCCTGTAGAGCGTCAAGAGCTCTTAATCCAGCACAGAATTCAAGCCTAACAACTCCGTCCTGGATCTTACTCTGTTTCAATATTTTAATTGGCCCGATTTGTCCAGTATAATCAGCGTGAGTTCCACCACAGGCCTCAACGTCTAGACCTTTCACATTGACTACTCTTAGCTTTTTACCTGGAACTGCCCCGCCTTGGTATAATCTGAAACCGTATCTTTTTTCTGCTTCGGCCCTATCAAAAAATCCTTTTTCTATGGGGAGATTCTTAAGAACAATTTCATTGGATAATCTTTCAATTTTGAATAAATCCTCATTATCAATCAGCTTATAGTGAGTTATGTCGAGTCTTGCCTTTTCTTCAGTTTTTTCTGCACCTGCCTGCCAAATGTGATTCCCCAGTATCTGCCGGCTGACCCCGTTTATTATATGGGTAGCTGTGTGATGTCTTGTAAGGTTTAATCTTCTATCCCTGTCAACAAGACCTTTTACGGTATCACCTATTTTGAAGTTGATTTTTTCCATGATATGTAGAATCACATTTCCTGAAACTTCTGTGTATGAAACAGGACAATCGTTTAACATTCCCCTATCTCCTTCCTGACCCCCACTTTCAGGATAAAATGCAGTCTTTTCAAGTATTGCAATATTACCCGAAACATCAAGCACTTTGGCAGTAAATTCAGTTAATCCGTCATAGTAAAGTCTCTCAGTATCCGGTAAATCATAGTGTACCTCTTTTTCTTTCTCAAGAGACTCTTTTTTCTCATGCCTTTCGGTGACTCGCTTGTAAAAGTCCTTTGGTGGCTTGACCCCCATAAATTCAGGTGTGATTCCGTGTGAATCGTATAATTCAATGAGCTTATCTTCGGATAGTGTTTCACCTTTTTCATTTAATCTCTCAACTATTCTTCTTGACTTATCCTTAGTATTCTCAAACTTCTCCATTTCATATGAAATTATCTCGCATATATCGCCAATATTCTCCTTCAGTTCAGGATACTGGGGTACGAGATATTTTGCATGCTCTTCAATAACTTTTTGAAGTTCGATATCCCATGAGAATTCTTCAATGAATGATAGTGCTCTTCTCAAAATCACTCTTAGATTATATCCTCCGCCAACATTTGAAGGAAGTGCACCATCTGATAGAGCAAATAATAAAGACCTTGAATGATCTCCTATGGAGTATATGGCCTGTAAAGGCAGAACTTGCTGCTTTAGGTATTCTTTGTCTGATGAAAGTTTCTTTGCTATGCTATCCCAGACTTTTTCAATGTCCTCAACTTCGTCCATGTTGAGCATTCCCGAGTAGGGTATGAAATCCTTCAAAAATGACTTGTCAGGAGTTATACCTGTCCTTCTATAAAGATGATCACAAACTGTTGGGAAAACTGTTTCATAACCAATTGGATTTGCCATGGAAAACCAAGAAAATCTTTCCTGACCTGCGCCCATGTCTAATACCTTTAGATCAAGCTCTTTGCCGCCTGAAGGTGTTACTTCGTATTCTATGTAAACTTGATTCCCTAGCTCAAGACCTCGTGAGAAGAACTCCATGCATGGGCCAAAATTTCCTCCGCCCGCCCAAGCATCCTCATGAAATACTATCTCTTCAGAAGGAATTCCCATACCGGTCTTTAGCCAATCATAAATATCAGAGAGAAATCTGTCTTGAGAGAAATCTTTTGGAGGATAAAACGCGTGCTGACCTATCATGACAAATCCGGTATAATGCCTTAATGTCACTCCAACATTATCAATATCATTGAATCTCACACAAAACTGTGGAACAAGTAATGGATTTGCCGGTGGCTCCTGAACACCTTTTACCACATGTGGCTGAAAATCATATATAGATGCCTGGACAAAGTCAGTATCGTCACGCCATCTTGCAACAACTGGATATCTCTTGATTATTGAATAGCCTTTTTTCCCAAAGAGGGATGACATCTCCTTCCAAACTTCAATGAAATCAAGTTTTTTCTTTGCCGGGGAATTTTCAATAAAGGAATATCCTCCTTCACAATCTGGATCACCACAAACTTCCCTATCTTTTACAGACCAAAAGAATGTGCCGCATTTCTTGCACTCTTTTCTTGTAAAACCAAGTGATTTTAAGGTATCAACTGCATAATACTTCTGATAATTTTGACTTGCCTTCTTCTTGAAGTCTTTTTTTAGCGCTTTATCATCCATACTTTCACCAGGACATCACTCTTTTATAGACATCTTATAATCCAATTATATAATTAACTATTAGTGATTATGATGAAGAATAGAATCGAAAGACTTTTTGAATATATCGCTAGGGAGAAGAAAAATGTCGATTGTGTGCTAATTTCAAGAGCAACTTTTCCAGACATTAATTTCTTCTATTTCAGCAATGCTTCTGGCGGCCTATTTGAAGGATCGTTTTTAATTTTATACCCAGATGGGGCATCAAAACTATTCACATCGAGCATGGAAAAGGAAGCAGCTGAAAAGTCAGGGGGCGACTTTGAAATCTACGTCTATAGTTCTAGGGAGGAACGAATTAAACTACTCAAAGAAAATATCAAAGGCGATAATTTAGGCCTATCTTTTTCTTCAATTACTTACTTCGAAGTTGAGAGACTAAGGGAAACCTTCAAGGGTAACCTCATAGACATAACAAAGGAGATCAATTTTACAAGGGCTATAAAGGATAAAT
>CAZVXE010000075.1:0-5337 GCA_964630765.1 uncultured Thermococci archaeon
GATATAAGGACAGTTACAGTTCAAATTGCTGGGACAGTTGCACGAAGAATTGATTGTTATGTGGAGGAGGGTCAAACTTTGGACAGGGGAGATAAAATCGGAATAATAAAACTAGGGTCACAAGTAGTCGTTATGTATCCCTCTAGTTCTTCAACATTAATAAAAATTGGGGACAATGTAAAGGCAGGGGAGACTATAATAGCAGAAATCTAAACTACAGTAGAATCTCCATCTTTTTTCTTCCGGCCTCAAAGGCTTTCATGTTTATCTCTGCTTTTTTAGATAGCACAGATACTATTGTTTCTAGAAGTGTCTCATTTTTTATTGGGGTTTCAAGAAGGGATAGAGCCCCCATCATTACCATGTTCATTGTGACCTGATTGCCTAAGCCTTTTGCAATTTCAGTTGCATTAAAATGATAGACTTTACCTTTTTCGGAGAGATTAAACAATATCTCATCTATTGGAGGATACTCACATTCTCCAAGTGATACGGAGATTGGATTTATTCTCTCAGTATTTAGTATTGTCTTTCCTCCTTTTTTTAGATAAGATATATTTCTTAAGGCTTCGAGTGGCTCAAATGCGATTATGATATCTGCTTTCCCTTGAGGGATAACAGAACCGTAGACCTCATCACCCATCCTTACATGAGAAACAACTGACCCTCCTCTCTGGGCCATGCCGTGAATCTCACCCAATCTTACCTTATGCCCGTCTTTTAATGCTGCATTTCCAAGAATATATGAAGCGAGAATAGTTCCCTGTCCTCCTACTCCGCAGATGAGAATGTTAAATTCCATAAAAAGGAGATAGATAAAAAGTATTTAAGGTTATTGAAAAGTTATTTAAGATAATTTAATCATGGTATGTATATGAAAAGAGAAATTGTAAAGGATATTGATCTTAATAAAATAAAGACAATGAAAGATCTTACTAATCAGATGGCCCTTTCAGGGGGTTATGTAGCAAAAAAAGTCGGTGATGGCTCTCAGATTTTAGAAAATATGGCAAGAGACAAAGATTGCAAGAGGATTTTATCTTTTCCAGCTTCTTTAGTTGCAACAGGGACAAGAGGGATAATCAAGGAACTTGTAAAGAGAAAACTCTTTGATATGATAATCACAACACCGGGTACATTAGACCATGACATTGCAAGGGTCTATAGGAACTATTACCACGGCTCATTTGAAATGGATGATAGACAACTTCACAAGGAAGGTGTAAATAGGGAAGGTAATGTATTGATACCTAACGAGTCGTATTCAGAGATTCTTGAGGAGAAGGTCAGAAAAGTTATTGGAGATTTATACGATAAAGGTGTTAGGGATGTTTCCCCTCACGAACTTGTATGGGAGTTTGGAAAAGCCTTAGAAGGAGAAAAAAATAAGGAGGATTCTATTATTTACTGGTGTTATAAAAATAATATACCAGTTATACTTCCGGGACCTCTTGACGGTTCGTGGGGATGGCAACTTTATTATTTCTGGCAGGATGGCCATAAAGACTTCAATCTTAATTTGATGAAGGATGAGGACATTATAAGTGACTTGATTTATTCGGCAGATAAGACTGGTGCACTGATGATTGGAGGGGGTATATCAAAGCACCATACTATATGGTGGAATCAGTTTAGAGGGGGCCTTGACTATGCAGTCTATATCACTACAGCGCCTGAATGGGACGGTTCTCTTTCAGGGGCAAGAATAAGGGAAGCTATTTCATGGGGAAAGGTAAGAGAGGATGCTGATTTTATTACAATAGAAGGGGATGCAACAGTAATATTGCCGATAATGATAGCCTCTCTTCTTGAAGTGATTTAATGAGTAGGGGTCTTTTTATAGGCAGATTTCAGCCTTTCCACAATGGCCATTATATGGCGATAAAAGATATTCTGAAAATAGAGGATGAAGTGATAATCTGTGTTGCAGCTTCTCAACTATCATACACTATTTCAAATCCCTTTTCAGGTGGGGAACGAATTGAGATGATCTTACGTTCTATCAATGAGATAAGAGACAAGGCAATAATTTTGTCAAGCCCAAATACAGAAAGTAACTCTATGTGGGTAGAAAACATTATTGATACTTTTCCGCCCTTTGACAAGGTATATACCAATAACACTCTCGTAAGACTACTTTGGGAAAAACGGGGTTATGAGGTATCTGAAGTTAAGTTCCACCAAAAAGAGGAATTCAATGGTACATTGATTAGAAAATTGATTTCTTTAGATAAAAAATGGGGCGATCTTGTACCAGCTGAAACAAGGAACTATATCAAAGAAATCGGCGGAGAAAAAAGAATAAAAGAGATTCTAAACATTGAAGAAAAATTAAGAGATGGTGCAGTATAGACTACTCTTCCACGATATAATAGAGCTCTTCTAGTGTTATATAAACGACTTTTTGATTGTCGAGGTAATCTAAAAGTGAAGTTAAGTTCTCGATTGTATAGTTTCCACATGCTCTAGTATAGCTTTGGTATTTTTCTGGTGCCTCAATTTCAACTAGTTCCCAAGGGTGGAGCCCTATGACTATAATCTTAATATCCTTATCTGATTGCTGGCTTACTGCCTTATTAAAACAATCGATCCATGACCTACTGTAAGTAGTTGGGGGGTAGAAGTATGCAGGGGTATGAGAAACTGGTACTCTAAGGATACTCATATTACCTTCAGATGTCCAGTCAGTTTCATTTGGGTGGTAAGGATAAGAATTAATTTTTTCTGCGGATGCTTCAACAAGATATCCGTGGTCTTGAAGTAAAATCATTAAATCATTGCATGCACTGTGCCCTGGAGCCCTGAATGAAACTGGGCGAACTCCTATTGCTTTCTCGATCGCATTTGTTGAAAGAATAATCTCATTTTCTATCTCAGACTTAGTCTGCGCTTTAATTGATTTATGGTGGTAGCTGTGTGACCCGATCTCATGGCCTCTTTGGTGAATTTCCTTTAAGACATCTGGTCTATTATCCGCCACTTCTCCAGTCACAAGGAAAGTAGCCTTGACATTGTGCTCTTCAAATAAAGAGAGTAGGACAGGAAGGCCCTCGTCAAGACCTTTTTCAGTATTAAGTACTGGCGGGAAATCATATTCTGTATCGACAGTAAATAAAACATAAGTTCCTTTAATCTCAGTTTTATTGAAGAGCTCAGAATTACCAATCAAAATTAATAGTGAAATTAGAATAGCAAAAATAATCAGCTTTTTCATTAAATCCTACTCAATGCCTTTACCAGTGGATACGATAATAAAATCTCCGTGTTTTATACCTTTTATTGACAAAAGATATCTCGCAAAGTCTCTTATCTTTTCACTGTTACCTTTAATTATAATGACCTCAAGGCAGTTTTCTTCATCAAGATGTACGTGAGAAGTTGTTACGATTTCTTTTATGTGGTGGTGCTCTACATCAGTTATCTTTTCAGCTATTCCCCGCTTAGTGTGGTCATATACCAATGAGATTGTGCAGACGGCATCCTCTTCCCCAGAAATCCACTGGCGTTTGACTATGTATCCTCTTATCATATCTCTGATTGCTTCAGAGCGACTGTCATAACCCTCTGCCTCGATTATCTTGTCAAATTTTTCCAAAAGGTCCGGAGGAATTGAAACACCAAATCTTAAAACGCCGTTCATCAAACACGCCTCTGCTTAGTTAAGGCTACAATTTTATATAGTTATCCTCAAATAAGATATAAGTCAATATTATTAATAATATATGGTATAGAAAGATTTATTAGTATATAAGTATATCTTATAGTATAAGGTGATGAAATGAATAGTAATGTCCGACTCGATGAAAAGGATAGACAAATAATAACTCTTTTTCAAAAAAATCCCGAAATATCACAAAGTGAGATAGCTGAAATAATAGGTCTTTCACAGCCTTCCGTTGGGATGAGAATAAAAAAACTGAAGGATAGAGGAATACTCTCCCATATTGTAGGTATGAACTTTAAGAAGGTTAATCTCTTCCTTGCTAAAGTTGAGATAGCTGCAAAAAATTCACAAAATATAATTGATACTTTTTCCAAATGCCCGTTCTTCATTAATGCTCTTATGGTATCGGGGAAATATAATATGACGCTTCTTTTTATGGGGGAAAACATTGCAACGCTTGAATCTATTGTTGACTATCATTTAAGACAAAATCCAGACATAAAAGAAGTTGATTTTAATATAATTATAAGCCCAGTAAAGGATCTAGTAATGCCAGTCAAGATAACATTAGAAGGCGAGAGAGGATGCGAGCTGGATTGTGATGGATGCCCTTACTACAAATCTGGAAGATGCCTTGGGTGCCCAGCAACTAGTGCTTACAAAGGAGATTTCTGGAGAAAAGATTAATCATTTTCTTCCTTTCTAAAATCGCGGGAAGATATTTTTTTATTATCTTTAATAATCAAATCTACTTCTATTATATCAAGGGGATAAATCCCTAATTCTGCCCTTATGTCATTTATTTCTTTTGCTGCATCAAGGGTATCAGAAGTTACTACAATCACATCAGCTTCCATTGACTCTATAGCAAATCCGTATCTATCGTTTATTTCTATTATCTGGTAGTCATGGTTATTTTTTTTCCCTTCTTCAGCCAAGCATTGGATTAGATTATTCTTTCTAGTTTCAAAACTTTGGATACTTTCTGCGTATGGTTTATTTTTGATCATGTTTTCAGATGTTAATCCGATATATACATAACCAAGTGAAAATGCAGATATTAAAAAATGTTTATGGCCTTCGTGGAGTCTATCAAAAGTCCCTGATGCTATGACCTTCATTCTCCCACCTTCGGTTTTGTATAACCTTTCAGATTATTAAAATCTTTAAGTGATCTTTGAACTAGTAAATAGAGTTCATTTTTATCTGTTATAGCAATCATGTGCGCGGGAGGGTGAATCTTTCGAAGCCTGTCTATTATTAGGCCACCTTCGCCCTCAACAGATGCTATGACATTGGCTTTAAACTTTATTTTTACTTCTTGTTTTAAAGTTTTTTTCAAAAGTGTCTCTGAAAATTCCTCTGTTATAACTTTGGGTTTCCCAATTACCTTTAGGTCGCCATATCTCTTCATATCAGAAAGAGATGTCAATATTTTATCAAATGATTCAGCTCTCAGAAGCACAAAAGTAGTTTCCACAAATTATTTAGTGAACAATGAAATAAAAGTTTTTGCCTAAAGTTGGAGAAAAAATAACCAAAACCTTTATATATATTTTTTAGGAGTAGAAAAATACTCTTAGTAATGCGGTTGTAGTGTAGTGGCTAGCACGCGAGCTTGCCAAGCTCGCAACTCGGGTTCGAATCCCGGCGACCGCACTTCTTTTTATTAC
>CAZVXE010000076.1:0-5147 GCA_964630765.1 uncultured Thermococci archaeon
ATAAGAAATAATAAATAGATTTAATAATAGCATCTAGAAAGCGAGTGCATGATAAAAAATATCCTTCTTGGGAGACCATTTTTGGTCGTGTTTAATCTTACAAGAAGATGCAATTCTATATGTCCAATGTGTAGTATATGGAAAACCCCTTCCAAGCTAAAAGACGAGCTCACCCTTGAAGAAATTGAGAATATATTCAAGGATTTAAAATCTTACGGTGTAAAACATGTTTTTCTGCAGGGTGGTGAGCCTTTACTTAGAAAGGATATAGTGCAAATTATCGAGTTACTAATTGGTCTAGAATTCAACCCAACTTTGATAACAAATGGCTTACTCTTAGATGAAAAAATTGCCAATAAAATTGCAGGACTCAAGTGCAATGTGAGTATCAGTCTTGATTCCTTAGATCAAAAAAAGTATAAGAAAATTAGGGGTGTTGACAAACTACCCCTTTTACTACATAATATAGAGTATTGTAGTAAAATAAAAGATAAAAAAGGAATGTGGCATATAATTTCAACAATAAGTAAAATTAATCATGACGAAGTTATGGACCTATTTAATTTTGCAGGAAACAATGGATTTAAGTTCAACGCTTATCCTTACAATTATTCTCACTGCCATTCTAGTGCATATGATGAAGAAATGAGTTATGACGATAACCCAAAAATAATTATTGACGCATTTAAAAAATTGAGTTTATTATCCCAAAAAGAAGGATTGATATTTGATAAGCTCATATATGATGAGTCAATTAAATATCTTGAAGGCAATTATTGTGCACCATGTGATGCCATGAAGAGATCTATAATATTAACTGAAAAAGGAGAAATAGCCCCATGCCTCGAATTTAAACCATCTGCAAATCTAAAAGAAATGGGGGTAAAGCAAGCCCTAAAAAAATTGGATTATTCAAAAGTAAAAAAATGTTATATGGAAACTCCTTGTTTCTATGGGTGTACACGTGGCTCAGGAATTATTATCCGCAAAATACCTGAAGTCTTCTTGTTTGCCCTGAGAAATCCAAGGACCATTGCAAGTTATATTCGGGCTTATTTTTAATTTTCCATATATTTATATATTGGCTAGATTAGTCTTGTTTAGAATATTTGATAGGTGATTACAACGAGAAAAATGATCTTATCGCTAATAATTGTGATTTTTATAGTATCTGTTTTTAGTGGATGTTCATCAAATGAAAAATATATCTGGTCAAAAACTTACGACAGTGGCAAGGATGATTTTGCTTTAGGTGTTGCGGCAGATGCAAGTAACAATACCATAGTAACAGGATATATCTCAAATGGTAATGACAATGACATTTATACAATTAAATACAATCCTGATGGCAACGTTTTATGGGAAAAATTATACGATGGAGGCAACAATGACTATTCATTAGCAGCTGTCACTGATTCTGGAAATAATGTCATAGTTACCGGTTTTGTGAATAACGGAGTTAATAATGATTACTTCACAATAAAGTATGACATAAATGGCAATATACTCTGGACTAGATCTCATGATGCTGGGCATAATGAAAATGCACAAGGCCTGGCAACTGATTCTAAAGATAATATTATCGTTACGGGAGAGGTATACCCAGGAGTTGATGTTAATTTTCATACTATAAAATATGACCCAGACGGCAATATTTTATGGGAAAAATCATATGATGGCGGGAATAAGGAATATGCATTTGATGTCGCAACTGACTCAAATGACAACGTAATTGTTACCGGGTATTCCTCTAGTGGTTCAGGTTATGATTTCTGCACCATAAAATATGATAGTAGCGGAAAATTTTTATGGAAGAAAACATACGATGGAGGAAATACTGATAAGTCCTATGAAGTAGCAACAGATTCGAATGACAACATAATCGTTGCAGGAGAAACTCTCAATGGTAACAATGTGGATTTCTTAATGGTAAAATATGATCCAAATGGGAACATCATATGGACAAAAACTTACGACAGCAGCAAAGATGACTATGCATTGGGTCTAGCAACTGATTCAACAGGCAACATAATAGTAACAGGGTATATCACTAAGGATCAAGACAAGAATTTTTATACAATTAAGTATGACCCACGGGGCAATATTTTATGGGAGAAGTCGTATAACAGTGGAAAAGATGACTATTCACTTGACGTAGCAACTGATCAAAACAATAAAATAATAGTCACTGGTTATGTCTTTAATGGAACAAACAATGATTTCTTCACAATAAAGTATTAATTTATTTTTTATTGATTAGCATCTCAGGAACAGTTGTAATCGCACCCTTGGCTTCCCTTATGTCCATACCCAGTATACATCCAAAGGATACAAGGGTCAAAGGTGTTTTGATCTCGTTTGCATCTCTAGCACCAGAAGTTAAAACTATTGGAAATAAAAACTTTCTATAAGCCTTAAGTAGCTCTCTATTAGTTTCTAGCATCTTTGTCCTTCTGTACCTCTGGGTGTTAAAAATATCTTGGATATTTAATTCAAAACCAATTGAATTTTCCCTGGCCAGTTCAAAACAGACTTTGTCAAGATTATCTGGGTTAGAAATAAAAGTGATTTCTTTTATTTTGAGGGCCTCTCTATTCTCTTTTGAATCCCTGCCTTTGAAAATTATTACATCTATGCCTTCTGCTCTTCTAATAATTTTCTTAGCGTTTCTGGATTCATCGTCAATTTCAATGCCAAAAAGAATGTCCTCTGTTTTATTTTTGTCAAAGCTATCTAAAACAACCTTATAGTTTTCTGCATTAACAGGTTTAACTAATGCTGTTTTTGAAAAATAAGATGAAGGATAACCTCTAAGATCAATTGCTGAATAGTAGCTTCCCATTCTCGATAACCTTTTCCCTACTTTTTGGATATGTGACAAACTTCATGGATAACAGTATGTCACCGTTATCATCAATAGTGAAATCATCGTTAAATACTCTTTCCTTGCCCATCCGGATGAACAATATCCCGTCTTCATCAAGCCTTTTTTCTAGAGTTTCAAGGATGTAATTTTTGTCAACTATTGTTAAAAAATTTGAAATGAAATCCTTTATCTCTTTGTTTTTAGAAAGCTCAACATTAATTATTGTGATTTCATTGCCAAAATGGCCGTATGTTTTATTTTCATTAAAAGTAATATCAAAAGAAAAAAATTTAGAAAGTAAAGATTTTACTTTCTCTATATCTTCAGTTGCATGCGAAAATGTTTCTATTTGTATCCATGCGATACCAAACGGATTCAACCTTACTTACCTCTGTTTCCTCGGGCTTTAAGTGAAGGCCTTAATTTCTCAGCACCTTTTCCTTTGTGTCTAAGTCCTCTCGATCTCTTGCCGGCTGAGGTCAAACCTCTGAACACTCTTCTCTTGTGCTGTCTTTCGCATATCCAGTTAATTCTTGGGTCTGCGAATATTTCTGGTGCAAAAGGATCAACTAGAATGACTTCATAAAAGACACGCTGTCCATCTTCGCCAACCCAGTATGAGTTTAAGACTTCAAGATTTGGAAACTTTCTTTGAACACGCTCTTCTGCAATCCATTTAAGACTCTTTTTTGGTGAATATCTCAAGATACCTTTTGTTGCGGGTCTTCTACCACCTTTTATTGTTGGTCTCTTTCTTCCACCCCTTAAGACTCTAGTTCTTGCAACAATAAATCCTTTTTTAGCCTTGTAACCAAGTTTTCTCGCTCGGTCTATTCTTGTTGGCCTTTCAACCTTTATTGTTGTAGGTTCCTTTCTCCACTGGATTAATCTTTCTGTCCAAAGTTCTCGTGTATAACCTTCTTTGGGCTTTTTCCAAGCCTCTTCCATATATTTGTAATATCCCAAATAAATCCCTCCTTACGGTTCGGCAAGCATTTCGCTTGAATCCACATTCCATAAGATAGACAAATGAGTTCTAAGGAGTTTTTAAAGGTTTCGTGAGAATAATCCTATGTTTTCCAGAAAATATATAAGTAATTTGAATATATTCTTGATAATGAAGGTCCTAGTAGGCTCTAAGAATCCGGTGAAGACAGATGCTGCAAAGGAAGCATTTTCTTCTTATTTTAAAGATATTGAAGTAGAAGGGATAGAAGTAGGAAGTTCAGTACCTGACCAACCTGTAGATGAAGAAACTTTTGAAGGCGCAGAACACCGTGCTAAAGTCTTAAAAAAATTAGACGATAAGGCAAAAATTGGTGCATCTTTTTTCGTCGGAATCGAAGGAGGAGTAATTAATATTTATTCAAAGTGGTTTGGCATAGGTGTAGCATGTATAATGGACAACAAGGGAAATATAGGATTTGGAGCATCTCCTATGTTTGAACTATGGAACGATGCTATCGAAAAAGTTCTTGAAGGCGTTGAGCTTGGAGATGTAATGGCAGATGTAACAGGTGACGCTCAAATCAAAAGAAAAGGCGGGGCCGTTGGGTTTCTAACAGATGGCGTTGTTGAGAGAAAGGACCTTTACGTTTCTGCACTTAAACTTGCACTTATACCCTTCCTAAAAGAAGATCTCTATTCTAAAAAGATATAGTTCAATCTCTTTACAAAGAAGTTATAAAGATAAAATTATTCTAATTTTTCATGAAAAAGCAAAAGCACATTGTTGTATACGGTTACTCTGAAGAGGATGTCAATAAAATAAAAAGCTTCCTTGATAACAAATTTAA
This sequence comes from uncultured Thermococci archaeon, assembly GCA_964630765.1. Taxonomy (GTDB): domain Archaea; phylum Methanobacteriota_B; class Thermococci; order Methanofastidiosales; family Methanofastidiosaceae; genus Methanofastidiosum. The sequence goes on from CAZVXE010000076.1 coordinate 4,663, forward strand.
TATTAATCTAGAAATAATTTCTGCATCTGGAAAAGAAAATACCAAAATAGCAGAAATAGTTGAAAGCAATGAAAGCTCTTTCTTCGAAGATAAACAGGATAAGGTTTTGATGTTCCTAGATTTTTTGGATGAGGAAATACGGTATCTCCTATATAATTTCTCAGATATAAACATAGCAAAGCCTTTGTTTTGTGTTCTAACTGAGCACAACATTGAATGGAATTTTGATAAGCTAATCATGGATTTGATTGAGGAAAGAAAATATTTTGAGGAAAAGAGAAAATCTGAAAGAAGTGGATAATTATGGAATTAACTGAAATGCCAAACATAGGCAAAGAAGTGAGTAAGAAACTTATGGCCGTTGGCATCGATACACCTGAAAAACTGATTTCTATAGGAAGCAAAGAAGCATTTATCAGAATAAAGGCCATCGATGATACTGCATGTTTTAGCATGCTTCAGGGATTAGAGGGTGCTATTCAAGG
>CAZVXE010000077.1:0-5061 GCA_964630765.1 uncultured Thermococci archaeon
TTTAGATGAGGCTCTTCTTAGGCCTGGAAGATTTGACGTTATAGTCGAAATACCATTGCCTGACAAGGAATCAAGACTTGATATACTGAAGATTCATACCAAGGGAATGCCATTGAAGGGTGTTGACATTAATGAGTTAGTCGAGCCTACTGAAGGGTTTACTGGTGCGGACATAAAATCTCTTGCAAGGGAAGCTGGCCTAAATGCCATAAGAAAAGGTCTTGATAAGACTGAGTATGTAACTAAAGAAGACTTCGAAGAAGCCCTAGAAAAGGTAAAATCCTCTAAAAAATAATTTCTTTTTTTAGATAAATTAAAATACTATTAAATCAATATTTCGAGCATGAGAGAGGCACTCTTTTACAGAAAAGAAAAGGAGGATATGAGATGCCTTTTGTGCCCACATGTATGTCTAATAGCCCCAAATGAGAGGGGCAAATGCAGGACAAGGATAAATTTAGATGGAAAATTAAAAACTCTTGTTTATGGAGAGAGTGACTCAGAAAAACTGTATTTTCATGTAGACCCAATAGAAAAAAAACCGCTTTATCATTTCTACCCTGGTTCATACTCTCTTTCATTTGGAACACCAGGGTGTAATCTATTCTGCCTGAACTGCCAGAACTTTGATCTTTCTCAATCAACACCTGCCGACATAAGTGAGCATTTCCTAAAGCCCGAGAAAATAGTTGAGCTAGCAAAGATGCATGGGTGTAAGTCTATCTCCTATACATACACAGAGCCAACAATATTCTATGAATATTTAATGGACACTTCAAAGATAGCAAAAGAAAACTGTATCAAAAATGTATGGGTTACAAACGGATTCATAAATCCAAAACCTTTGAAAGAAGCACTCCCATATATTGACGCAATGAATGTAGACCTTAAGGCATTTTCAGAGGAGTTTTATCAAAACATTTGTGGGGCAAGACTCCGGCCAGTACTAGAAACTATCAAGACTGCTTTTAGAGAAACCCACATCGAAATAACAAATCTATTGATTCCAACGTTAAATGATTCCAATGAAGATATAGAAAAACTTGTAGATTTTGTTTCAGGATTGAGTGTTGAAATCCCTTTGCACTTTTCTGCTTACAGGCCTATGTATAAAATGGAGTTAAGGTCTACGCCTGTTGATACTCTCTACAAAGCAAAAGAAATCGCCGAAAAGAAGCTAAAATATGTCTACCTTGGAAATGTGCCCGCAAACAATGATACGTTTTGCCCTAATTGCAAGAACGTTGTTGTCAAAAGAAATTACGGTGTAAAAATAAGCCTAATTGATGACAAATGCCCAATCTGCAACACAAAAATACCAATAAAAGTCAACTGTTAGAGCGGTAATATATTACCATAATGTTTTTAAGCAATTGGTAATAAGTAATGAAGCAGAGCGATTATTGATGCAGCGCCGTCTAAAACAGAATTAAAGGCGAACGGGGGGTATTTTATGGCCATTGAAGGTATGATAAAAGAGCTAAAAGAAAAGAAAGACAGTTTAAAGATGGGAGGAGGGAAAGAAAAGCTTGAATCTCAACATGCAAAAGGAAAACTATCTGCAAGAGAGAGGCTCGACATACTCCTTGACAAGGGAAGCTTTGTTGAAATAAATGGATTGATGAAACATAGAGCAGTTGATTTCAGTCTTGACAAAATGGAAATACCCGGGGATGGCGTTGTTACGGGTTTCGGTACAATTGAAGGAAGGCTTGTCTATGTTTTTTCCCAAGACTTTACAGTGATGGGTGGTTCCTTGGGTGAAGCCCATGCATTCAAGATAAGCTATCTTATGGACCAGGCTATGAAAGTTGGAGCTCCTGTAATAGGCATAAATGATTCAGGGGGGGCAAGAATCCAAGAAGGAGTTGACTCCCTGAAGGGATATGGAGATATCTTTTACAGAAATACTATAGCCTCTGGTGTCATACCTCAGATAACGGCTATTATGGGGCCCTGTGCTGGTGGTGCTGTTTATTCTCCTTCGATAGGAGATTTTGTCTTCATGACCGATGTTACAAGTTACATGTTCATAACTGGGCCTCAAGTTGTAAAAACTGTGTTGCACCAGGATGTTACCTTTGAAGAGCTTGGTGGGCCTCATGTCCACGAGAGCAAGAGTGGTTTGGCCCATAGGGTTGGTAAAAATGATGAGGACACATTAAATCTTATTAGAAATCTTTTCAGTTATTTACCCTCAAACAATATGGAAGACCCTCCATCAATTGAGCCAACAGATGACCCATTGAGGGAGACTCCTGAACTATATTCAATCATCCCAGAAGATTCAAACAAAGGTTATCATGCAAGCCAAATTATTAAAGCAGTCCTAGATAACAATGAATTCTTTGAAATTCATCCGCTCTACGCACCAAATATTATTGTTGGATTTGGAAGACTCGACGGAAAGGTCGTTGGCATAGTTGCAAATAATCCAAGTCATATCGCAGGTGTTTTAGATATTAACTCATCTGACAAAGCTTCGAGGTTTGTTAGATTCTGCGATGCTTTTAACATTCCAATAATGACCTTTGTTGACACACCAGGGTATATGCCAGGATTAGACCAGGAGCATGGAGGAATTATAAGGCACGGTGCAAAGCTATTATATGCCTACTCTGAAGCCACAGTCCCATTGATTACAGTTATCGTTAGAAAGGCTTATGGTGGGGCATACATAGCCATGGCTTCAAAGCATCTAAGGGCTGATGCAGTTTATGCCCTGCCAACTGCAGAGATTGCAGTTATGGGGCCAAAAGGCGCATGCGAAATAGTCTTTAGAAAGGAAATATCTGAAGCCTCTAATCCTGCAAAGAAGACTGATGAGCTTAGCGAAGACTACAAGAAGAAGTTTGCAAATCCTTACATGGCGGCTGCGCGTGGCTATATTGATGATGTCGTTGACCCAAAAAATCTAAGAACTGTACTAATCAATTCACTTAGAATAAACCAGTCAAAGAGGGAAATATTGCCCAAGAAAAAACACGGCATAATGCCGTTCTAAGGTGAAACTAATGGTGGATATGTCAGAATTGTTTCTTGGATTAGAACTGGTAGTCGTTGGAATGGGAATTACATTCGCGGTTCTTATTATTTTATCCTCAATTATTACGGGAATAGGTAGGTCTATTACAAAGAGTGATGAAAAAAACAATAAAACTCCTAAAGAAGAAATAAAAACTGAGGAGATAATATATGAAGAAAATAATGATGACGAAACCCTTGCGATGATAGCTGCGGCTTACTTACATTGCTTTAAGGGTGAAATTCCAGTAATATCCCTTTCTAAAGCTAACGAAAACTGGAAACTTGGCAGCAGAAGGGAGATGATGGAGGGATTATAATGGCAAAGTACAATGTTAAGATTAATGGCAAGGATTATGAAGTTGATATCGAAGATTTGGGTGGCGGAAATTTAGAGATTAAGTTAGGTGGAAAAACTGTAAACTTATCGATTGAAGAAGCTCTTGGGATTAAGAAAGCATCTTCCTCACTAAAACCTAAAGCAGAAGTTTATTCTACTCCCGAGCCTGCACCTCAGCCAGTTGCATCAGCCCCAAAGGGCAAAGGGGAAGTTGTAAAAGCTGTCATGGCCGGAACTGTTCTCTCCCTCAAGAAAAAAGTAGGAGATTCAGTTAGTATTGGGGATGTAGTGATGATACTTGAAGCTATGAAGATGGAAAATGAAATATCCTCCCCCTTAGCGGGCAAGGTCCTAGATATTAGGGTAACTCCTGGTCAGTCAATAAATTCAGGTGATGCTCTATTTGTTATCGGATAAAGGTGATTTGAGTGATTGACGTTGTAGGAACATTTATTGAAGTTTTTAAATCAACAAGCGGTATCTTTGCCATAACACCTGGAAACGTAGCAATGATCATAATTGGCTGCATTCTCGTCTACCTAGCAATCTACAAAGGGTTTGAACCTTTGTTACTTGTGCCAATAGGGTTCGGTGCAGTTCTATCAAATTTACCCCTAACAGGTATCTCAGACCCAAATGCCATAGGTGGTGTATTTGGACTATTTGTCAAGTACCTGATTGCAAATGAGATAGTTCCAAGTATCATATTTATGGGAATAGGCGCACTGACTGATTTCGGACCGCTTCTTTCAAATCCCAAAACCTTCCTGTTAGGAGCTGCGGCCCAGATAGGGGTCTTTATTGCACTTGTAGGTTCTATTCTTTTAGGATTCACCTCAGACCAAGCAGCGTCAATTGGTATAATAGGTGGTGCAGATGGCCCAACAACAATTTACGTTACAACTATCCTAGCGCCTGAACTTCTTGGTGCAACTGCAGTTGCTGCTTACTCTTACATGTCACTAGTTCCGTTAATTCTTCCTCCTGCAATTAAACTCACAACTACAAAGAAGGAAAGAATGATCAAGATGGTCCAGATGAGGGGGGTAAGTAAAAAAGAAAAGATAATGTTCCCAATTGTGGGTGCAATTGTTACTGGACTTTTGGTTCCCAAAGCGATCCCCCTAGTCGGAATGCTATTTGTCGGGAATCTGTTTAGAGAAAGTGGTGTGACACAGAGGCTTGCTAAAGGTGCCAGTGAGGAACTCCTAAATATTGTGACCATTATTTTAGGCCTTTCAGTTGGTAGTACAATGAGTGCTGAAAGCTTTCTTAATATACAGACAATTAAGATATTCCTGCTTGGTATTGTGGCATTCTTTACTGCGGCTTGTGGAGGGGTAATAGCTGCCAAGATAATGAATCTATTCCTAAAAGAAAAGATTAATCCAATGATAGGTGCTGCAGGTGTTTCAGCTGTTCCGATGGCTGCAAGAGTAGTCCAAAAGATGGGACTTAAAGAAGACCCCCAAAATCACCTTTTGATGCACGCTATGGGGCCCAATGTGGCAGGTGTGATAGGCACAGCTGTTGCTGCTGGAGTCTTGATAGCGGCCCTAGCTTGATTTTCATGGAAGAATTCAAAGTAAAAGTTGACGGCAAAGAACATCAGATTAAATTGAAAAAGGTAGCTGATGGAGAGTATCAGGTATTTTATGATGAATTCATCTATGAAGTTTCTATTTTAAAGAAGATAC
>CAZVXE010000078.1:0-5018 GCA_964630765.1 uncultured Thermococci archaeon
CCAGTGTTTCTAAGGTACGTTTAATTTTTAGCCATTTTTTACCTCTTGCACCAGGTTGGTACTGGGATAAGTAGTCTTTTATCATAATACCTTCATGCCCATCATTGATAGATTTATTGTAGAAATCTTTAATCTCTAAAGGATCTTTTGATATCTTATTTTCGGCAATTTTTACAAGTTCTGATTCTTTTATTGAGGAAACTAAAATATCTCTTCTTTCTTTTAATGTTAAATCGATTAGAGATCTTTTTCCGATTAAAAGACAATCAAAAAGAAAAAGTTTCAAGGGTATTTTTTCAGATAGCTCTGAAATCTGGTATTTTCTTCTGAGTCTTCTTAAAACATATTGGAATGGCGCTATCTTTCCATCTTTATATGCGACTACCTCACCTTCGCATATAATAGTCTCGGGGATTAATGTCTGTTTTAGTTCGGACAAAACTTCAGGCAGTGCATCTGTAATATTTTCTAAACGCCTGGAAAATATTTTTATTGTATTTCCCGATTTGTGTACTTGAATCCTAGCCCCATCATATTTAACTTCCATTTCTGGCTCATCTATGTCTTTAAGGGCTAATTCAATAGATCCCCCTATCTGAGCAAGCATTGGTTTTAAGGGCCTTCCCACGGTCACGTCCAATTTAGATAGTTCGTCAATCCCTTTTTTAGAGTAGAGCGCTATTAATCCTAGATCGTTTGTCAACAAATAAGCTTTTTCAACCTCTTTTTTGGGAATTCCAGAGAACTTCGATATTGCATCAATAATTATTCCTTCCGCTGCCCCAGTTCTCATCTGCTCAAGAATTGTCTTGGATAGGTATCTCGCCTCAATTGGCGACGCTGCCGAAAATAATTCAGACAGATATTTTATTTTTTTGTCTTGCGAGCCCTTACCCCCATAGGCGGAAACTTTTTCAAAAAGATCCATTAGGTATGTTATTTCAATTTTAATGTCAAAGAATGTTTGTTGCTTTTTTTGTTCTATGGCCTTTTCAATGCCTTCCCCAAAGTCCCCCGAAGAATATACAAATTTTTCAACTTTTTCTTCAGTTATCCCTGTTATTTTAGATATAACTTTCAACAAAAGTTTTGGGCCTATGCCTAGTTCCTTTTCAGTCCATTTGGGAAAAACATACCCCGCCAGTAGACCTGTGACAAAAGGTAAAATCTCATCAGGCACTACTGAAAAGAAATCAGATAAAATATCCCTCTTCTCAAGTTTAGAGTTAGTTGAAGTTAATTTTTCATATACATCAACAAGCTCTTTGTAGAGCATTTAATACCCTCTGTAGTTGAGATATGCAACTGTTAGCAATATGGCAATATATGTTGCAAATATCATTTCTAGTATAGGGATTCCATATATAATAAATTTTCCCAATAAATCGGCTGAAAAAAAGTAGTACAGGAGAGATGAAATAGATAGGGGGATTGCAACTAATACAAAAAATGAAAAGAGGAATAAGAAAAAAGAAGGAGTTGTATAATGTAGAGCCAATAATATACTATTTTTTATCGCTTTAAAGGGAGGCAAGTTATCTATTACTATTGAAGGGGACACAAAGCAGAGGAAAGGCGCCAAAAAGAATCCCATTATTATAAGAATAGGGTGGATAGCATAGAATAAAATTCCTGTTAAAAATATAATAAAGGCCATTATATTCACAATCAGGACTTTAAATATCTTGGAATATGCCTCTTTTATTGAATTAATATAGTTCTTTTTACCGCTAGTTGCGAAGTCCCTTAATAAAATTGAAGAGAGATTAAATGCAAATATCATGAGAATTAAATAAATTAATAGTGCAATTAAAATAAATACGGCCCATTGGTAGACAAATGCCAGTGCATCTCCGCCTTTTTGGAATAATAGTAGACCCTCACCTAGGTATTGAAAGAGGTAAGACGTTGTTAAGATATAGAAGAGTGTTGGGAGTAAGAAAGGTAGGAATATCTGGATATGAAGGCTCTGGCTTGAAACAGAAAAAACCTCCCTTAATGAAAGTTTGGGCATAATGAGAAAGTAAGGTATTGATTAAAAAACGTTTTGGTCACTTAAGTAGTAAGAAAAATAGCAGTAATACTATCAAAAGTAAGAATCCTATAAGTATGCCACCATAAAGAAGCATGTTATTAACTGAGCTAATCCCTTTGGATGATTCGAGAAGTTGGTTGCATTTGGAGATATAATCCTCACAAGAAGATACTTTCTCTACATCACCAAGATTATTGAATTCTGCACTTGCTTTTTGGAAGTATGATTTTGCATTTTGATAGTCTTTTGAAGAGAAATAACTCTTCCCCATGTCAAAATAGTCTAAAGCTTTCTTATAATTATCAATTTTTAACATGTTATTCTGAATAAGGGTAATTTTTTGATTATCCCCTAGCCTTTGGTAAATGACGAGTGCATTGTTATAGGTTGAATAAGCTTTGTCAAAGTTTTCTTCAGACACGTATTTATTGGCCTCATCTAAATAATTCTGGGCTTCCATATACCTATTTGCCTTTTCAATCATCTCATCTGCTTTTAATGCCGCGTCAAAGTCTTGTTTGTTAATTGATGCTTTTTTTGCCTCTTCAAAATAAAGTATTGACTTCTGGTATTCCCCCATATCAAAGAAATATACCCCCATTTCATAAGAAGAGCCGGTGTTCAAAAAAAGCTCACATTTTTGGATATAATCGTCCGCTTCTAAAGTTTTGTTGGTATTTTTATCTTTTTTATACTCTTCTCTAGCTATTTTGAAATATACAAGGGCGTCCCTATAATTTTCATTGTTAAAAGAAGCCAATGCCTGACTGAAATACATATCGGCCTTATTTGCACCCATCATGTTTTCATAGCCTGAAATAACGTTGGCATAATCAGCTAAGACTAAATCAAGAGTTCCGTTGTGATCCATGTCTTTGATAACAACATACTCAGTCATATAATTATCAGTAGATTCCCACAAGAGATGGCCAAACCCATCTAACAAGAATATCTCCCCATATGCTTTATTAAATCTAAAGGTGTATGAAGAGCCTGCAACAATTTCTCCGTATCCATCCTCATTTAGGTCAGAGGAGTGTACGTTAGATATTGCCTTACCTAGATTGCTTTCCCATACTCTCGCCCCAGTTTTATCTAAAACATATACCTTTTCGCCTGCTGCAATTATCTCAAGATTTCCATCCCCAATAACGTTGGCCACCATAAGATCAGACCCTTGTTTTATCGGGTAAAGCCACAAAAGACTGAGAGTCCCGGATTCTTTTAGGTGGAAACAATATACATATTTCTCAGACAATGCAATTATCTCTATTTTTTCATCGCCTACCTGATACTCGCTGCCATTATCAAGATTAACGGCTATGACTTTCTTGATGTCCATTCCTGTACCATAAGAATGGATCATACTCCATGCGCCAGAGTTATAACCATAAACAGAAACATTTGCGCCTCCGGTAATAATCTCCCTTTCAACTGTACTAGAATTTAGATTTGCAGAAGTAATACTGCTCAGAGGCTTTGAAGGTTTTGCAATAGTTGAAAAATTATAATCATATCCATCATAACTAATCATACTCGCATTAACTCCGGCTAAGAGGGCCACTTCTTTACCGTCGCCAAATATATCTCCTGATTTTATTTCACTTACAGGGACAGATTTAAAATATTTTTTAGATATGCCTTGTTCAGTAAGTATATAAAAATGAGATTCTGTTAATAATAAAATATCTTTTTGCCCATTTCCATTAAAATCTATGCCATATGCATCTTTTGGATAAAATCTTGCATCGGGAGGATGTGAGTCTGTTATTGAAGCCATTGTGCTATCGACATTCCCTATTTCCTTATTCCAGATTATCTCACCATTATAATTGAAGAGATAGATATACCCATTTTCGTAGGGCTCCCCTCTTTTAAATCCAGTTGTGACGAGTAGTTTCCCCACGGAATCTTGAGAATGGTCAATTAATCTCATGGACATTATCATATCGCCTTTCGGCTTGTTTGTGAATTTCACAGACATTTCATTAGCAGAAACAACAGATAGGAGTATCAAGATTACAAAAAATATAGGAATGACTTTTGATTTTTGAATATTTAAAAATTTTATTTTAGCCATATTCATATCTTAATGCCCTCTATTTTTTAGCTAATGATACTCTATAATATCAGTAATATTAATTATTATTGCTATACTAATATATAAAGTTTTCGCTAAAAATAGTAGACAATGTAAAAATTAGAAATTAAATATTGCTAAACAATAATAAAAATAAAAAACTAATTCTTTAAAGATTTAGAAAGCCCAAGTTGTTCATCCATATGAATTTTATCGCTAGAATGGAACTTTTAGATTGTACATCTTTCTTTTCTCTATTTTCTTTTTACTTCTGTTCTTTTTAATCTTTGAAAGTTTTTTTACAAGCTCTATATCAACTGGGATCTTACCTTCTTTTCCTATCTCGAGGTATTCTTCTTTGACTGCGGCTTCAAAAGCTTTCTTACCTGTTTTAGTTCTTATAATCACAGTATTCCACCCTTCTGGGGCCCCAATTGATCCGATTGAGATATCTGAAAGTTCTGAAGTGAAATCTGGGCAGATTGAACAACTTTCCTGCTCGTACTCTCTGACTATGTCAATGGGTATCTTTTGAATATCTCCTGATACAGAGTAAATGACGTAATTACCTGCGCCTATGTCTACTTTGTATGTATCTTCAGCCCGTATTTCGCCTAACTCTTCCATCATTTTTAGCATTGCATTGTATCTGAAATTATGTGTACAAAACAATCCAACTCTAAGGGAAATTTTGTCAATTACACTTCTGAGGGATAGAGGATATATCTCAAGTTTTCTTACTGCTTGATGAACACATGGAAGGCCAACTATAGCTATATTTTTGAGATAATTTGAAGTTGCAGCATCTTTTAGGATGTTTAATGTTGGACAAAGATTGTATGTTGTTCCAGTTGTTTCAAGAAGTTCATCGTAATCTGTTACAAGTGCAGATCTTGCAAGCCA
>CAZVXE010000079.1:0-4918 GCA_964630765.1 uncultured Thermococci archaeon
GGTATTAAGTTAAAAATTTTATTATGTTATTCTTTTACATTGGAAGGCGATAGTTTTATAAATTTACCGAAAGTTGAAATTTTACAAATGTTATAGTGGTTATCATGAAAAACATATACATTTCTCCGAAAGTTATCAAACAAGGCGAATTTGAACTTGTAGAAAGAAAAGGTGTTGGGCATCCTGATTCTGTTGCAGATGGAATAGCTCAAAAAGTAAGTAATGAATTGTCAAAATACTATATCAAAAAATTTGGCACGATAATGCACCACAATACAGACCAAGTAGAAGTCGTTGGTGGGCAGGCAATATCAAAGTTTTCCGGTGGAGAGGTAATAGAAGATCCAGTAATTATTCTTTCAGGTAGAGCAACTCAAAGAGTGGGCGATGAACTAATCCCCATTCATGAAATTGCAAAAGAAGCCACTGAAAAATTTATCAAAGAACTATTCAGAGGCGAGATGAAAGTAGGAATTGAATCCTTCATGGGAGAAGGGTCTTCTGATTTAAAAGATGTTTTTGGTAGGAAAAACTCAATCCCCTTGTCAAATGATACTTCTTTTGGTGTTTCTTTTTATCCATTCACAAAAGTCGAACAATTAGTTTATGACATAGAATACTTCCTTAATTCCGATAAACTCAACAAACAATACCCCGCTATTGGGAGGGACATAAAAGTAATGGGTGCAAGAATTAGAGATAATACTACAATCACTATCGCTTTAGCCACTGTTGATAAATATGTGGAGAATATTAAGGAATACATTACTTTCAAAGAACAAATTACTGAAATGTTAAAAGACAAATTCGGAAGCTGCGATATCGATTACTATGTAAATACAGCAGATGATGTAGAAAGGGGAAGTGCGTTTCTCACAGTAACAGGTTCTTCAATGGAAAATGGAGACGATGGCTCGGTAGGAAGAGGTAACAGGGCAAACGGACTTATCACGCCCTATAAACCAATGTCAATGGAAGCTGCGGCCGGAAAGAACCCAGTAAATCACGTAGGGAAGCTCTACAACGTTTTATCATTATATATCGCAAGAGACATATACAACAATACTAACGCAGGCGAAACTCAAGTCAGGATACTAAGCCAGATTGGAAAGCCAATTAATGAGCCACTGGCCTGTGACATATCCACAGAGAATGAACTTTCAAGCGAAGAGCAAAGAGAAGTTCAGAAAATAGCATCCAATTGGTTAGACAATATCAGGCAAGTCACAGAAGACATTATTAACGAAAAGGTTAACCTTTTCTAAATATTTTTTTATTTATCTTTCTTTCTAGATACTTTTATATATTTAAGACCTCTATATATAATGGAGGTTTTCACATGAAAAAAATAATATCAGTATTCTTAACATTAACTATGCTATTCTCTTTAGCATTTGTACTGGCGGAAGACTACAAAGATTCTCCTTTTGTCACGGTGGATAATCCAACTTCACTATTTATTTACGATCTAAATAAGGACGGAAAAGAAGAAATTTTAGTAACTTCAATTGATGGTAAAATTCATGCTTATGATAAATTGGGGGTAGAGAAGTGGAGTTACCCTACAGAGGAGACGCCTTATTCTATTTTTGTTGACGACATAGATGGAGATGGTCTTGCAGAAATAGTTCTTGGAACAGGTAAGATAGACCCTCAATCTTTCAGGTATTCCTCAGGAAAAATAATTCTTCTAAATCACTTCGGTAAGCAAGAATGGACTTATGACACAACTAGTGCTATTAAAGGTATATATGTTTCAGATATCGATGGAGATGGAGGAAAGGACATACTGGCTTCATCAGAAGATGGAATTTTATATGTCGTTGATAATAAGGGCATTCTTAAGTGGGATGAATTTACTGGGTCTAGGTCCCCAGCGTTCAGTGCCAACCTAGCTGGAGGCACAGATACTTTGATTGCGCATGGACAAGCAATTCTTAATAATAAAGGAAAAATAGTAGGTAGAGCATCCGATCTATTTGAATGGAAAAAATATATACTTAAAGACTTAAACAAAGATGGAAAAGCTGAGTTTATCATGCTTTCACACTACCCATTTATATCGGTATTTAACCTTGAAGGAACTGACCTTAAAGGGGTTTGGCAATATCAATGTGATGGCGATGCTATGGATGTAATTGTGGATGACTTTAATGGCGATGGTAACTTGGAAGTAATTGCTTCATCCTCAAAATGGTTAGATGCCTCTAACTCCTATGGCGAAGGGAAAATATATATAATAAATGGAAACGATGGAACACTTAAACAATCTATTCCTTTATCATCTGCTGCGTTTAATATAGGAGTTACCGATATGAATAATGATGGCAAGAAAGACGTAATTTATACTTCTGAAAAAGGTGTAAATACATTGTTATATGGAATAACTATAGTTCAAGAGCCACCAAAAGATCAAATACCGCCACAAGAAAGCACCCCCACAACACCGACACCGCCAAAAAATACACCTGGATTTGAAATAGGCGCTGTTAGTGCAGCCGCTCTATTGTTAGGATATTATTTAAAAAGAAGAAAATAAATTAAATTTTTTTTATTCTATTTTAATTATTTGCCATTTGGTCCAGTTTGCCGCCCTTGAGGTGTAGTGCCTGTTCCCCCTGGTTGGAAGTCTCCCCCGTCAGGATCACAATCAGTTGTGTAGCATCCTGGATCTGGATAACATCCATTAGGCCCACAACAATACCCTCCGGTACATTGAGTGCATCCTGGTCTGTCACAGTACCAATCATTACACCCACTCTTTGCTGCAGTAACGGCTACTAAGCCCCCGCATGGGCCATTATCATCTTCATTGGACCCGCAGTTTCGCTCATTGTAAGAATAAAGACATAGACATTCTGTATCTGCATAAATCTTTGCAGTTTCAGTTGCAATTATTGATGCTTGGGCGTAAAACATTGAGTTTTTGTAATCTCCTTTATTGAAATACTCCCAAGAGTATTGTAAATAAAGTCTTGCATCATGATTAAATTTTTTAGAACATGGCCATATACTATCTTTTCCAGCTTCGTATACCTTCAAGGCAGCTGAAGCATCATTAATTTTATCAAGCGCTTCACTTTGATTTTGAGCTATTACAAATGCGCCAGTGCTTGCAACTAGTATTATCATCAATGCTAAAGTAAAGAAGAATTTTTTCATATTATCCCCCTATATATTAAAGATAATCAATTATATAAACCTTTTTATGTGCTATCCTCAGAAGATATTTCTATTCCGACAGGGCAGTGGTCTGAACCAAATACATCATCAAGAATAAATGCCGACTTTAATGATCCAATTAAATTACTGCTAATAAAAAAATAGTCAATTCTCCACCCAACATTTCTTTCTCTTGCCTTGCTCTTATAGTCCCACCAACTATAATTTGCGGGATCTTTATTAAAATGACGAAAAGTATCAATAAATCCTGTTTCAATAAATTTGCTGATCCATGCTCTTTCTTCTGGTAAAAATCCTGAGATCTTTTCATTCTCCTTTGGTCTTGCAATATCTGCCTCTTTATGCGCGGTATTTACGTCTCCACATATTATTAGCCTTTTACCTTGATTAAGTAGGTTATTAACATGGCCTAAAAACATATCATAAAAATCCATTTTATACCGTAATCTTTCACTTGACATTTTTCCATTAGGAAAATAGATATTTAATAAAACAAAATCAGGGTATTCAAGAATCAACGCCCTTCCTTCAATGTCAAATTTTTCATGCCCAAAATTTTTCTCTATGGACAATGGCTTTTCTTTTGTGTAAATACATACGCCACTGTAACCCTTTCTTTCGGGAGATGAAAAATAAGAATAATAGCCCGATATTTCTTTTAATTCTTTAGGGATATCCTCCTCTCTAGCCTTTGTTTCCTGTATGCACAATATATCCGGGGTATCTTTTTTAATGAATTCTAAGAATCCTTTTTTAGCAATTGAGCGTAGACCGTTAACATTCCATGATAATATTCTAAGATTTTTCATTAAATCGCCTAATCGAAATCAGCATAGATTTCGCCAAAATTAATTCCTGTGTTGATTGGATTTTTCTCAGATTCAAATCTTAAAGACCATCTTGCCTTGTGTAATTCTGGGCTTGCGCTACCATTTTTTATGGCTTCATATGCTTCAATAAATGCTGAGATTTTATCGATTGCTTTTACTAGTTTGCCATCTCTAGGATTAAATTTGTCAATATTATATTTAATATCAATATCTTCTGGAATTACTTTAGTTTTTCCGTTGAGATTAATTATATTAAAAAATTCATTTTCAGTGTACATCCTTATCTCATTATGCCACTCTTTTGGGATTAAGGGGTAAATTTTTTCTTCCATCTGCTCTTTTTCATAACCTTTAATCAATTCTTCTAATCCCTCAACTGATCTCTTTAGAGGGGAGTGTATATCTTTTGTAAGCGCCTCGGGTAAATCATGAAACAAGCCTGTAAAGTAATTGTTAACTCTTCTCTTTTCACATGCCCCAATTTCTAAAGAGAATAAATACGAAAGGATAGCAACAAACATCATATGCCCCAGGACTGAAGTCTTTGGGACTCTGTGAACATGTGCCCATCTCGACTGAAATCTGAGCTGACCAGAAAATCCTATAAATCTCCCAAATTTTGTATATGCCCCTGCTTTTATGCCTTCAAGATCGTAATATCGATTCTGTTTCTGTTGAAGGTCCCGCTCAATAGCTATCATTTCATAATCATGTGCATTTAATTGCTTTATTATATCAAACTCCCACCTAGTTGCATAAAAATGTGCTGCGCTGAGGATTCTTTTGTTTAAAGTATTATCACTTTCTTGGAAATAGTCCCTAAATTTATTTGAGAATTCTTCCCCTAATGGGCTAATAACAGATTCAAGTTCTTTGTAAACCCATTGATTCAATTTTTTATACTT
>CAZVXE010000080.1:0-4634 GCA_964630765.1 uncultured Thermococci archaeon
GTCTTTAGTGGCATCAGAAACCAACAGAGGCTCACGTTTTTGCATAACAGTTTCGCAGTAAAGCCCACTATTTAGATTAGCCCTCTCGCCTTTATGGTAAGGATTTTTCTCAGTTTTACTAGATATAAAAACTTCAATCTGTGGCGGATCAACCTTCATTATTAGCCCAGCTGGGACTCCAACAATCCTTGCCATAATATTTACTATTCTCTGCCATTTGTCCATTATCTCTTTAGGAATTTCAGGTTTAACTGGAATAGTAAAGTTTGACATTTTTATCTCTCTAAAATAAATTAATTCTATTTACATATACATTAATAATATTTATATCTTATGGAAAGAGATACAAGAAGATAGATTATATCTTGATTTATGGTCTTGTCTAAGTATTTTTAAATCCCAAATCTTTCATTCCTCCACCTATTGGGTATTGATCCAAAAATAAATCTAGACAAAACAAGCAAAGCCATCAGAGTTACCAATAGAGTCGCCAAAGAAATCAAATAATCAAATTTTATAGAAAATGAAGTGATTACTATAATTATGAGTGGAGGTGTTACAAGGACAAAGAATTTACTAAGAACTTTGGCATCAAAGAGCATTGTATTTGTCTTTAGGCCAGTAAATCTTGCAGTCACTCCGGCAACATAGATATTATTGACAAGTGCAACTAATAATGCTAAAGGCATTAGATCAAGTTCACCTCTCATAATTGAAATTCCAACTACATATGCCAAAGAAAGGAAACAGGTCAACAAAAAATACAGTATGAGCTTCGCCTTTATTACCATGTCTACTGCAACAGGCTGGTAATTTAGGAACTCGTTAGTTTCAAAATTATTGAGCCATGAATAGGTCATGACACCAAAGAATCCTATAAGCCCCCCATAAAAAATTGCATTGTAGTCTATTTCTATTCCCAAACTTATCTCGAATAAAGAGACTATGAGATAAATCCCTAGCAAAGGCCCTATAAATCCCATTACGACTGGCCCTAGCCCTCCGCTTCTCTTAAGCTCTAACCACTCTTTAGCAAGTAATGTCTTCATGTCCCCTGCAAAGGAAAAATTACCCTCAGAAGATATTATTTCCTCGTGATACTTGTTTGACTTTTCTTCAAATTTTTCTTTCATTAGCATTATGGCTGAAACAGAAAATAGAACAACTAGGATTATAGGAATAATAAAATACTTAATACCACCATTACCCCAGTATCCAATGGGGAGAATTATTTTTTCTAAATAAAAATTATCAAAAATGAATCTAAGGGAAATAGTTCCAAATATCGCCAAAATAAGGGCGAACATTAGCTTAGAAGACCACATAGAAATTGCAGAGAAGAGAAAGCTCAAAGACATCCCCAACATAAAAGAAATAGTTAGCGCCAGAAATATTAAGGTCACAAAAGAAAATGATAATCCAGATATTGGGCTAGAAACTAGTGCACCAAGTGCAAATGGAATGATTGAATAAAACAAATAGAAAACTGCGTCTTTAATGAAAAAGTGGGCCATTGTCTTCCTAAAGGATATTGGAAAGAGCTTTGGTATCTCAAGAAGAAGATTAATCTGCCCAAAGCGCCTTGTCATTACCTCCTCCCCAATCTTTCCTAAAAACCCTACAAATATCCCGTAGGAAACTGCCCCAATATTCAAGAATAAAACTGCCTGGTATAATCCCATGGATTTAATAATGACTGGTGATGAAATAAAAAGGATTAATGAAAGTACAAATATTATCGCTGGAAAGAAAATTGATCCGATAGCTCCAACAAAGGATCTGTGAAGCCTTAGCTCCTCTTTTACCATCAGGATAAAAATCTCTAAATCAAGATTGGCCATGGAGTTACTCCTCTATGAGCCTCATGAAGATATCTTCAAGATGCTCCCCTTCTTTTAATCTGATTTTATCTAGGCTACCTTGGGAGATGATCTTCCCCTTGTTAATTACTGCAACTTCAGTGCAGAGTTTTTCTGCAATATCCAGAATGTGTGTGCACATGAATATGGTGCACCCTTCTTTAACGAGATTAAACAAATACTCTCTGACTTTCTTTTGGAAAATTGGGTCAAGATTTATGAAAGGCTCGTCAAGAAATAATAATTTTGGCTCGTGGATAAGTGCAGCAGAAAGCATCAGTTTCTGCCTCTGGCCTTTTGAGAGGTCTTTGCACAATATTTCCTTCTTTTCTTCTATCTCAAAAAAGTCAAGCCATTTAGAAACTCTTGATTCTATATTATCTAGGTTTCTTAGCCTGCAAACAAACTTCAGAAATTCTTCTGCTGTCAAAAAAGAAGGCGGGCTTTCAGCCTCTGGAACTATTCCTGAGATTCTTTTGATTTCAATTGAATCGGATATTGAAAGATTCATTACCTCTGCATTACCAAAGTCTTGATCAAGCTGCCCCGTTAATATCCTGACAAGCGTAGTTTTCCCGGCACCATTAGGTCCAAGAAGGCCAAAAAATTCACCTTCTTTGACTTTAAGATTAATTCCATCTAGGGCCTTGTAATCTCCAAAACTCTTTGAGATGTTATTGGCAAATATTGCAGTCATGATAAATTATGCATATGCTTAGATATTTAAGATTACCCAAACTATTCGCAGAAAACTCAAAATATCCAGAATACTTAAATTATGAAAATTCTTAAAGTGAATCTAAAGAAAACTATTTTATACCAATCGTGGGCAGTATATTTAGGGATTACATGGCAAAGAATGTTATGATTGCATATGGCAGCAGGTATGGGTGCACTGAAGAAGTATCTAAAGAGATAGGTAAGACTTTAGAAGCGGCCGGGATAACTATAAAGATTATTAATTTAGGCGGTCTAAAGGAAAGTGACATCCCCTCTATCGAGAATTTTGATGGGATTTTAGTAGGTTCAGGTATTAAAGTCGGCAAATGGACAAATGAAGCTGATTTATTTATAGATAAAAATAAAGATAGATTTAAAGATAAAGTCTTTGGCATGTTTGCCTGTGCAGGATTTGTAGCAAATGACCCTGAAAAGTCAAAAGAAATGTATGTAGAAGAAAAAATTCAAAAGCTTGGACTAAACCCAGATATATACGATATCTTTGGCGGAGTCTTTGATCTTTCATGGAAATCCAAAGCAGGATTTATGGATAGGAAAATCATGTCCATAGCGGCAAAAGGATTAGAAAGAGAGAAAGGGATTAAAATAGAAAAGAAAGGAAAGAACGACTTCAGGGATTGGAACCAAATAAAATTATTTACATTGAAGTTTGCAGAATTAGTCAAATCAAAATGAAATAGCTATATAATTTCTAAACAAATAAAGAGATATAATCAGAAAATATTTTATATAAAACGACCTAATATATTTCGTGATTAGATGACAAAATGTGTTTTGATCGCATATGGTAGTAGGTATGGGTGCACTGAAGAAGTATCTAAAGAGATAGGTAAGGTATTAGAAAAAGAAGGGGTAAATGTAAGTTTAGTGAATCTTGAATTATCTAAGAATGTTCCTGACTTAAAAAATTTTGATGGTATCTTAGTTGGCTCTGGGATAAAGATTAGCAAATGGACAAAGGAAACAGACAATTTTCTCAAGAAAAATAAAATGCAATTTAAAGATAAAATTATAGGTCTTTATGCCTGTTGTGGATTGGCTACAGAAGACGTAGAAAAAGCAAAGAAGATGTATGTTGAAGACAAAATGGAAAAACTAGGGATTGCTGCGCAATTATTCGATGCATTTCCAGGAAAGTCTATCCTATCTGATTTTGATCTATCCAATCCAAAAATCGGTTTTATAGAAAGAAAAATTATAGAACAGGCAGCTAAGGCTCAAGCAAAAGATAATAAGCCAATAAAAATTGATGAGAAGTGGAAGGATGATCCCAAAGGCTTGAAGCAAATTAGATCTTTTGCCACAAAATTCGCAGAACTTGTTGATTCAAAATAATCATTAAAAAAAGATTAGCAAACTGTGATGTCCAAATAGTTCATCATATTTTAGATCTTTTCCTTACTTTCTTTTCATATAGTTATGGGCCCAAATCAATTTCTGATTAAAAGTTCTCGGGTTATAATACCCCCGCCTATAATTTCTAAGCAGATATAAACATGGCACCCCAATTAAGAGAAATTAGCAATGTTTATAAAAAGATTATCATCAAAAAAGTTAACAAATTGTTGATTATCTAGAAATTATTAAAGGCGAAATAAATGAAATCAAATTTTATCAAAGGGTTCTCTGCCACCATACCTGTTGCAATATCTGTGGCTGCCTATGGGCTTGTTCTTGGTGTTCTTGCTTATTCAAAAGGAGTTACATTTTTTGAGCTATTACTTATGGATGTTGTAACATTTGCAGGCTCTGCGCAATTCCTAATGGTAGAGCTTTGGAAAGACCCACTTCCTGTAACGGAGATGCTTTTTGCAGTTTTTGCCATCAATTTGAGATATCTTCTTATTGGTGCTTCTCTCACCCCGCTTTTCAAGGGAAGTTCGCTGTTTGAAAAGGCAGCCTTGATGCACCTTGTGGCAGATGAAAACTGGGCAGTTACACTTTCAAGATTAAAAAAAGAAAAGATCAGCCCCTACTTTCTTTTTGGTGGCGGGATATGCCTTGTTATCTTCTGGTTAATCAGCACTTTGGCAG
>CAZVXE010000081.1:0-4404 GCA_964630765.1 uncultured Thermococci archaeon
GTATTTTATGATGAATTCATCTATGAAGTTTCTATTTTAAAGAAGATACAAAAAAAGAAAGATGATAGCCAATACAGAAAAGAAAACGATATTATTTATGTTGATTCAATGATAGGGGGTATTGTCCTTAAGCTAGCAAAAAAAGCAGGAGAAAGGGTGGTAAAAGGAGACCCCGTAATGACCCTAATAGCAATGAAGATGGAAACAGAAATCCATGCCCCAGAAGCCGGGGTATTGTCAAGAATACCAGTTTACGAAGGTATGATTGTTGAAAAAGGCGAACTTCTCTTTGTAATAGATACAAAATAAAATGGGAAAAGTTTATTAATATGGTAACTGATATTATAATAGAAGAAAATAAAGAAAAAAGGGACAAATGTCGCTCAATTGAGATAGATGGCAATCCATCTGTTGAGGAAATTGTTGTGATAATTTCATTATTTAATTTTAGTGAGGTGGATAAATGAGGCCATTGGAAGGGGTAAAGATACTGGATTTAAGCCATGTGCTTGCAATGCCATACTGTACCATGATTCTAAGCGATCTCGGTGCTGAAGTTATAAAAATAGAAAAGATTGACGGAGACGATTCAAGAAAATTTGGGCCCTATAAGAATGGGGAAAGTGCTTACTTTATGAGCATTAACAGGAACAAAAAAAGCGTCGTCTTGAACCTAAAGGATGAAAAGGGGAAAGAGATTATTAGGGAACTCATAAAAATATGCGATGTAATCGCGGAAAACTTCAGACCAGGAACAATGGAAAAGCTCGGATTCTCATACGAAAATATCAAGAAAATAAATCCAAGTATAATCTATGCCACGATATCTCAATTTGGAAATGATTCAGTATATCCTGGAAGGCCAGGATATGATATCATAGCTCAAGCTTATGGGGGATTAATGAGTATAACGGGATATCCGGATAATCCTCCTACAAGGGTAGGATCGTCACTTGCAGATATAATGTCAGGGATGTTCTCTGCTATTGCAATTCTCGGAGCTTTGAGAACTAAAGATAAAACTGGCCAAGGCCAGTACATAGATACTGCAATGGTTGACTGCATCATTGCAATTTTGGAAAATGCTGCGGTCAGGTATACCGTATCTGGAGAGGTACCTCAGAGGATCGGATCAAGGCATCCAAGCCTTACACCTTTTGATGTCTTTAAGACCATTAATGGGTACATGGTTATTGGTATAGGCAATGACCATTTGTGGGATATGTTTTGTAAGAGTATCCCTGAATTTAATTTATTGATTATGGCTGAAAGATTCAAAAATAATGAATTGAGGACTAAAAATCAGGCCGAGCTAAAGGAGATAATTGAAGACTGGACACAAAAGCATACTACTGAAGATCTAGTAGAGATAATAACTGATGCTGGTGTTCCATGCGGTCCAGTAAATACAATTGATAAGGTCATAAATGACCCAAACACCAAATATAGGAAGATGCTCTTTGAATTTGACCATCCAATTGCAGGGAATATGGTGACTGCAAACAGTCCATTAAATTTACCTCTTACTCCATGTAAAGACCATATACGCCCACCCGCTCTCGGGGAGAATACCGAAGAAGTTCTATCTAAGGTGTTGGGATACTCTAAGGAAAAGATAGAGGAATTGAAAAAAGATAAAATAATATATGTGAGGGAGTAGAGAAATATGAAAAGGGAAGAGATAGAGAAAAAATTGAAAACGTTAGACACCGCTTCTATCAATGATGCCCTAAGAAAAAGAGGCTCAGTTGATGAATCTATAAAGCCCATAAAAGAAGGCGATTTTATCTGCGGCCCTGCCTTCACTGCAAAATGCTGCCCTGGCGATATGCTTACAGCGCTAAAGGCGCTTGAAGAGATTTCTGAAGGCCAAATATTAGTGATTGACGGCGGAGGAATCACAAAATATTCTCTGTTCGGAGACCTTATGGCTAGACAGGCTAAAATAAAAGGAGTTAGCGGAGTAGTCGTCGATGGAGCCATAAGGGATGTCAAGAGCATAAAAGGTGAAGGGCTTTCTGTATTCTGCCGCGGCATAGTCACAAGAGCAGGCACTGCAACAAGACTTGGGGAAATAAATGCCCCAGTAGTCTGCGGTGGAGTCATAGTAAATCCTGGGGACTGGATAGTTGGTGATGACGATGGTGTTGTTGTTATCCCAAAGGATAAGGTTGAAGACATCATCCATATTGCTGAAGAAACTCTTAAAAGGGAGGCAATAATCAGGGAAGCTATAGAGCAAGGAAAATCAATCAGCAAACTGCTTTAATTTTTAATCTGGGTGCAAAGATGTTCGAACGCTTGAGAGGTACAAGGGACTTTCTTCCAAATGAAATGGCTGCAAGAAAGAAAGTGTTTTCATCGATAAAAAAAAGTGTCGAGGAATTTGGATTTTTTGAAACAGATACACCTGCAATCGAACTATTTGAACTTTATTCTATAAAGAGCGGTGAAGAGATCATTGAAGAGCTTTATGCCTTTGAGGATAAAGGTAACAGGATGATCTCTTTGCGCCCAGAGCTTACCCCTTCAGTTGTCAGGGTATTAGTTTCTAGGGCAAAGGAGCTTTCATTTCCAGTGAAGTGGTATTCAATACCAAGACTATGGAGGTATGAAAGGCCACAGAGTGGTAGATTACGTGAGTTCTACCAGCTCAATATTGATATATTCGGCTCTGAAGACCCTAGAGCGGATACGGAAGTTATATCATGCGCCATAAAACTACTATGCGACCTAGGTTTTGATGAATCAGACATAGAAGTCAGGATATCAGACAGGCGCATGCTTCAGGAATTTCTATTAGATCTTGGAATAAAAAATTACCATGATGTTCTTAAAATTATTGACAAGAGAGAAAAGATAACTGAAAGAGACTTTAAGGAAATGCTCTCCGGCATCAGATTAGATAGTAATCAGATAAAAGAAATAGAAGTTTTTCTTAATTCAAAGGGGGAGTTCCTTAAATCTATTGAAAACATATCAAGGAGCTACAAGGGAGAAGAGTTATCGAAGGTCATTGAATCGCTAAAGAAGATCGCTCAAAATCTAAATGATAGAGGCTATGAAAAATTTATCACCTTTGATCCATCGATTGTCAGAGGCCTTGACTACTACACAGGTATGGTTTTTGAGGTCCATGATAGAAAAAGGGAGTTTAGAGCACTCTTTGGTGGGGGCCGATATGACAATCTTGCAGAGCTTTTTGGGGGGGAACATATACCTGCCATTGGATTTGGGATGGGCGATGCTGTCCTAGAGCTCATGATGAGGAGAAAAAACATATGGCCAGAAGAAAAGGTTGAGATTGATCTCTTCATTGCAACTATTGGGGATGTTGAAAAGGAAGTTTCAAAGGTATTGACCAGTTTGAGAAATAATGGGTTTAAAGTTGATTTTGATATAATGGGTAGGAATCTTTCAAATCAGATGAAGTTTGCAAACAAATTAGGTGCAAAGTCTCTTTTGATTATAGGTGAGAGAGATCTAAAAGAGGGCAATGTGACGTTGCGTGACTTAAAATCCGGGGAAGAAAGTAAAGTTTCGTTGAATGAGTTCATTTCTTCGCCTTCAAAGTATTTAACGAAAGTTTTATAAAATACTTAAAGGCTATTTTGATTAAGCCGGGGTTGTCGAGAGGCTCGGCCTCGGACTGCAGATCCGATCACGAGGGTTCAACTCCCTCCCCCGGCTTCGCAAAGGGGACATGGTGTAATCAGGCCATCATCATGGACTCCAGAATCCTTTCCGGATGAAAGAGAATACTGATGGCGTAATGCCGATGAAGAAATTCTGGAGTTTGATGGGGAAATCCATGGATCAGGGTTCAAATCCCTGTGTCCCCACTTTAAGGTTGATTTTATGGATACTTCAAATTTTACTACAATATCAAAACTTGTTAGACCTGAGAATTTAAATCATCACGGCACTCTTTTTGCCGGTGTGACATCAATGTGGTTTGTTGAAGCCGCTTTTATTGAAGCTTCTAGAGTATATGGAGACCCTTCTAGAATTGTCTGTATCAAAGTCCATGGTATGAAATTTATTAGGCCAGGAAACAATGGTGATATTTTACAGATAGAATCGGTATTAGCTCATGTTGGGAAAACAAGTCTTTCAATATACACAAAAATATACAAAAGAGTTAGTGGAGAGCAGATTGTAGATGGATTTGTAACTTTTGTCACAGTTGATGAGAAGGGAAAATCTATGCCGCATGGGATTAAATATAAACCAAGTGGAGAAGAAGAACAAAAGCTCTGGAACGAAGTTGAGAGATTAAAACACTCTGATTCTCAGACAAAAATGTGATATAATAAGGAGGGATTGCCGAGCTTGGCCAAAGGCGCAGGATTCAGAGTCCTGTCATGTAGGTGTTCGTGGGTTCGAATCCCACTCCCTCCACTT
>CAZVXE010000082.1:0-4233 GCA_964630765.1 uncultured Thermococci archaeon
CCCTTTTGAAAGTCTAGGCTGAAACAGTTTAAATTATTAATTGAAAAATATTGGCAAGTTTTACAAAATACCTATAGATCATTAATATTTAATTTCGGCATCAAGTATTTTCTTAATTCGTCTACGACGAATATCAATAATGCAAACGGTATAATCAAGAGAATTAATTCTGGTTCTATCGATGCAGTTCCAAGAAAAGTCTTTAAGATAGGGAGATTTGTAAAAGCAAGAATTAAAATTATCTCACTCATTATGCCCAAAAATACGTATTTGTTTTTGAATAAGCCTATCTTAAATACAGAATTTCTTAGGCTTCTGCAACCCATAACATTTACTATTTGACAGACAATTATGGCGATGAGGCACATTGTTGTGGCTTTAAGATAAAGTGGGTCTGTGAATGCTAACTGTGTTCCCCATATCCAACCCCCTTGTTTTAACACCCACCAAAATCCATACAATCCTGCAGCAGCTTCGATTGGCCCTATAAGCCCATATGATTTTAGTATTAGGGGCACAGTTAGAAGCCTGTCTTTTCTAGAACGTGGCGGCCTTTCCATTACATCTATTTCAGCAGGCTCTGTTCCAAGAGCAATTGCTGGAAGCATATCAGTGCCTAAATCTATAGCCAATATTTGAACAACAGTCAATGGAAGGGGCACTCTAAACAGTACATATACTATGAATGGGACTATCTCAGGCACATTACTAACTAAGATGTAAGAAATAAACTTTCGGATGTTATCATAGACGGCTCTTCCTTCAAGAACTGCTTCCACTATGCTCTTAAAATTATCATCTATTAGTATTACGTCTGCAGCTTCTTTTGCCACATCAGTGCCACTCCCCATTGATATACCTATATCTGCCTCTTTTAAGGCAGGTGCGTCGTTTACTCCATCGCCTGTGACTGCCACAACTTCCCCCATCTGTTTTAGTGCCATGACTATCTCAAGTTTATTCTTTGGGGAAGCTCTTGCAAAAATAATTTCTGGATTACTCAATAAATTTTTCAATTCTTCTATTTTCATTTTTGTGACATCACTCCCTTCTATTACAGAAGGGGTGTCACTTTCAATTATACCTACCTCTCGCCCGATAGCTTCAGCTGTAAGTTTGTTGTCCCCTGTAATCATTATTATTTTAATTCCAGCACCCTTGCATTTTTTAACTGCCTCCTTGACGCCAAGCCTTGGGGGATCTATCATCCCAACCAATCCTAAAAATACTAAATCTTTCTCTACTTCTTCAGCCACATATTTTTCTTTTTCAGTTATAGGCCTATATGCAAGAGCTAAAGTTCTCAAAGCTTTCTTTTGAAAACTTTCAGCTTTTTCTTGAAGATTCTGTTTATCTTTCGGAGTTAATTCGATTTCTTTCCCATTCATCAATATCTTATTTGACAAAGAAATGATAGACTCGGGAGAACCTTTAACATAAGCAGTAACTATCTCTCCTTTGTATATTGTACTCATCATTTTTCTGTCTGACGTAAATGGAATCTCAAAAATTCTTTCTTCTAAGTTGCATGTTTTATCTGTGTCTATGATTTTTTTAGCTAAAACTAAAAGTGCCCCTTCTGTCGGGTCTCCAATTATTGAGTACTTGCCCTCTTCCAAAATTAATTTTGAATCATTGCAAAAGAATGAAGTTCTTAGAAATGGGATTATTGGCTCAATTTCTTTTTCTGCTATATCATTCCCATCAATCTGAAGTTTTCCTTCAGGTGAGTACCCAACCCCAGAAACATCAATTTCTTTATCATTGACAAATATTTTTTTGACTGTCATTTCATTTTGTGTAAGGGTTCCAGTTTTATCTGTGCAAATCACTGTAGTAGATCCCAGAGTTTCAACAGAATTTAGATTCTTTATCAGGGCATTTTTCTTTGCCATTTTTTGAGCGGCTATAGATAAAGTCAAAGTAACTGCAGGTAGTAGCCCTTCTGGAACGTTGGCAACAATTATTCCTATCCCGAAGATAAAATTTGCAGTGAAGGTATTACCTAGATACCACCCTATTAAAAAGAAGGTTATTCCCAAGAAGATTGCAATAATTGATATGTACTTTATAAAATAAGATATTTCTTTTTGTAGGGGAGTTGGATCCTCTTTTATTTCTTGGGTAAGTCCTGCTATCTTCCCAAATTCTGTTCCCATTCCTACAGCAAAAACTATGGCTTTCCCTGAACCAGAGACTACAGTAGTTCCAGAAAAAACAATATTATGAGATTCAAGAATATTTCCCTTAAATGGACCAATATCTCTCTTTAGAGATATCGACTCGCCAGTTAAAGGTGAATTATTGACCTTCAATTCATACTGTTCAATTAATCTTGCATCTGCCGGTACTTTATCGCCCTCAGATAATATAATTATGTCTCCAACTACAACTTGATTTGAAGGGATTTCCTGTTCTTTATTGTCTCTTAATACCACTGCTAAAGGTGCCAACAACATTTTTAGGGCCTCGGCAGCTCTTTCAGCTTTATACTCTTGGTAGAAAGTAAAAAAGGCGTTGATAAAAATTACGGCAACTAATGCAATTCCAAGATTAATATTACCTTCTCCTGGGGCCAAATATTCTCCTAAAAACGAAAGACCGCTTGCAACCCATAGTAAAATAGCAAAGAAATTCAAAAATTGTTTTAGAAGTTTAACATAGAGAGGGGTGACCCTTTTTTCCTGGATTTCATTTGGGCCAAACGATGAAAATCTTCTTTCAATTTCTTCCTTTGAAAGACCTTCTTTGGTAGATTGAAGATTACGGATTGCTTCTTCTACTGAAAGCTCATGTATATCTTTAATAGACTCCATCTATGCACTACTCCCTTGACCTCCAAAATAATAAGTTAGATGGGGTCCTTCTAAGTATATCTTCAACTTCATTTCCCATAAGAAACTCTTTGAGAGTGTTCTGAGTTTTGGCTTTTACAAAAAGGAGGTCATAGTTTGAAGCCATTGTTTCATCAAGTATTCCATCAGTTGCATGTTCACATTCTCTAATTCTAAGGTCGGTATCAATCCCCTTTTCTTTAAGTTGATTAATAAATGGGGAATAATAATTTTTTATTTCTAAGAAAGTTTTTTGCATCTCTTCTTTCCCAAATCTTCCTTTGGGATTTTTAATGCAACGTAATACAGATACACTTAGATTTAAGGATTTTGAAAGTATTTCTATTAAAAATAATCTTTCTTTGATATTATAGTCTTTATCAGAAATTGGAACTAATAATTTTTTATGTTGTTTTAAGGGCCGGGCCTTAACTATCCTAATTCCCATGACTGAAGATAAAGCGTATTTCATTAATCTCTGGGAGAAGCTACCAATGAAGAATAAGCCATTTTCCTGCCTTTTTAATGGGGTAATGATTAAATCGAGATCTTTGTCTCTAATAATTTTATTTAAACCATAGAGTATGTCATCCTTAATCTCTAATATTTCAGCGTCTATCCCTTCTTCCTTCGCCATTTTTTTAATAAAGTCGATATTTTCTAAAACTCCTTTATTGTTTGTATAAGGTACTAAGAAGAAAGATGCTTTGGAAGATTTTGAAATTAAAGTTGCATACATTGAAACTATTCTAACTTCTATACCCGCATCAACAATTAAAAAGATGCGTTTAAACATTAATATTAATTAGGAAAAGTTACTTTAAATATATTTCTTAGTTCTTGGAATACATCATGTACGAAAATACTAAAATAATAGCAACTATAATTCCGCCGATAAAAATACTTGAATTAAAAAAAAGCGAGTATACCGGATCTGAAGAAGTTGTTGAAGGTAGCCTGATTGAACCGACAAATGATGTGAAAAGAATGTATCCAATTACTAGTAAAGGAAGAAACCTGCCCCATCCAGTACTTTTTGGGCGTCTTTTAGGAATCTGATCGAAATTATCCATGTTATTTAATTTGTCTACAACTTTATAAATGTTATAGGTCTTGAAAAATTAATTTCCCACACATTTTAGTTTTATAGTGAAAATAGTACCTTTTGGTTTATTGTCTTCTAATTTAATAGTGCCACCGTATCTTTCGATTGTCTTTTTAACGATATAAAGGCCTAGTCCACTACCCTTGCTGTCTCCAAAGCTTAAACCTTCCTCAAATACATTATCTTTTATGTCGTCTGGGATACCTTTCCCATAATCTGTTATTTGTATTTCACATGTTTTGCTTTTTGAAGTGGTTATATCTACATCTATCCTATCTGTTTTACCATGAATTA
>CAZVXE010000083.1:0-4211 GCA_964630765.1 uncultured Thermococci archaeon
TAACTTCAATGTTTTTCTTTGTTAAAGGAACAGATTCATCTACAATAGGCATAAAATCACCTTACTATCTATTATAGTTAGGATATTTAAATAATATGTAGTTTCAGTTTATTTCAACTCAAAGAATTTATTATATTTTATTTACATTTGCTGCAAATTCCAAAGAAATTTGTATTTGTAGACTCTATCTTAAATTCTTTCATTTTCTTGATTAGTTCTAAAGAGTAATTAGTTAATTCTTTTGATTCGAAATCAATAATAGATCCGCAGTTTTTACATATGATATGGTGGTGGGGAGTTAAGTTTGGCTCAAATCTTGAAACACCTTTGATATTGACTTCCTGGATTAAACCCTTATTGGTAAGAAATCTAAGATTCTGGTAAACTGTAGCTTTGCTAATTCTTGTTAGTTTCTTCTTTACACCTTCATAGACATCATCTACTGTTGGATGGGTAAAATTACCTTGAAGAAAATTTAAGATTTCAACTCTTTGATTGGTATATTTTATACCTTCAGTTTCCTTCATGAACATAATTAGTATCAACTGATATTTAATATTAATTATACATAAATAAAGAGTAAATTAAGAATTATTATAAATTTGATAAATGGGGAGTTAGATTACGAATAATCTAATTGAGATTATAACAAAAGAGAAATGACTGGTAAAATCTATTTCTTAAAATAGAAGTAAATTAAACAAACTAAAAGACTTTAGATTGTAAACGTTATTGATTTGATTATCGGCAGTTATGAACTCTCATTATGGATGATTATTATCATTTGAAGTTAGCGGTAGCCAATAACTTTATATAGTATTAATGTTTAATAGATGGCGGTAGTTAAAAACTACGGAGCGTGAAATTATGGCCGAAAAAGGTAAAGAAAAGAAAGTAGAAAAAAAACCAAAGGCACCAGCAAAAGGAAAAAAGCCAGCAGCTAAGAAAAAATAAGGTCTTATTTAGATCTGCAAAAAGTTTTCATTCAAAACTTTTTATATTTTTATTATTGTTAAATTTCTTTATTTATTATTCTATTAGATAAAAGTGAGAAAATTATTTTGGAAAATAAACTTTCGAATTAAAATCGGAAGCCCTGGGGGGGATTTGAACCCCCGACTTGCTGATTACAAGTCAGCCGCTCTAGCCAGGCTGAGCCACCAAGGCGTAATCTAAAAAGAACTATAGCAATTTATAAATTTAATCCTCCCAAGGCTCCTTGTCAAATAACCCTAATCCATATGTTTCTTTCAACACCCAAATTGCTGCTTGCGGTGCTATTAATCCTTTTTCAGTAATTATCAGATCTATGAACTCGGGAGGAGTGACATCAAAGGCAGGATTGTTTACCTTAAGTCCTTTAAGTTTTTTAAAGTCCTCTTTTGAAATGACTTCAAAGATATCTCTTTCTTCAATTTCAATCAATTCTCCACAGTAAGTTTGAGGATTAAATTTGTAAGTTTCTGCAGCAACGATTACTTTTACTCTTGCTTCGTGCGCAATTGAGGCGAGTGTGGCAGTGCCCACTTTGTTAACAACAGCACCATTTGCTGTTACAGCATCTGCACCAATAATCACATGATCCGCCTCTCTTATGAATATCCTAGCTGCTGAATCAACGATTAATGTTACATCAATGCCTTCGTCCAAAAGCTCCTTTGCAGTAAGTAATCCTTGAAGCCTCGGTCTCGTTTCATCAGCAAACACTTTAATCTTCTTCCCATCTCTATGGGCTTTTTTTATAATTCCAAGTGCCATAGAACTATTACAATGAGTAAAAATAACGTCTCCATCCATTATGCGTTTTGACCCAATCTCAGCTATCCTTTCAAGTGCAAGATTTGAATTTTCACAAAATTCATCAGAAGCTTTTGATACTATAATTTTTAGAGTTTTGACATCTTCCCCATTTTTATATGCCTTCATAAGTTCAACTAATACATACCTAAGGGCATTCTCAAGGGATACTGCAGTTGGCCTTGTTGAAATAAGATATCTGGCAGTTTTCTTAATATCTTTGACAAATTCCTTCGGATCATTTCCACTAAAGTTTTCTGCCTCTATTTTTAGGGCCTCAGCGACAGTTCTTCCTATTTTAGCGGCCCCTCTTATCTTCATTTCTTTTATATCCTCTGCAATATCTATTACCCTTTTATCCATCTAATCTACTCCTGTATAATTTTTCAATATCTTCTTTTTTAACTTTTAATATGGCACCATAACTCTGGACACAGAAACTTGCAGCTGCATTTGCATATCTTAATGAACTTCTGATATCGGAAGTTCTGAGATAATTAGCAATAAAAGCGGAGGAAAAGCTATCCCCCGCACCCGTGGGATCGATTACCTTCGCTGGAAATGCCTTTTCATGGATATAATTTTTACCAAAATAATAGACACCGTTTTTATCCGCTTTAACTATGACATTTTTGGCTCTTCTTTTCTTCAGATATTGTCCTCCTTCTTCTATGTCACTTGAACCTAAAAGTGCTGAAAGCTCATGCCTATTGACAAAAAGAAAGTCAACATTTTTAATAATTTTTAATACCTCTTCAGAGTGGGAGTAACATAGTTGCTCTCCTGGATCAAAACTTACAACATTGCTATTCTCTTTTGCAATTTTAATAGCATGTTCAGCGATTTCAGGTTTTGTAGGAGAAACATGAACAAATCTATATTCTTTAAAAACTTGATAGTTTATCATGTTTTTTTCAAATTTATCATTAGCACCTTTGTAGAAGAGGAACATCCTGTCGTTTTCTTTGTTTATTATAAACATTCGGCCAGAAGGCGAATTTTGAAGAATCAGGTTAGAGTAATCAACATTATAATTTTTTAGATTACCTATTATCCCATCACTATCGTTTCCAACTGATGCCATAACGCCAGAATTTAGGCCAAGAATCGAGCTGTTCACAGAAACGTTGAAAGCAGAACCCCCGTATCTGATTTCAAGACCTTCTATCCTTGACTCACCATTGACAACTGGA
The DNA here is from genome assembly GCA_964630765.1 of uncultured Thermococci archaeon. Classification (GTDB taxonomy): domain Archaea; phylum Methanobacteriota_B; class Thermococci; order Methanofastidiosales; family Methanofastidiosaceae; genus Methanofastidiosum. Next base: position 2,991 of record CAZVXE010000083.1, read on the forward strand.
AACGATTCAACGCCCATAATTGTATCTAGATTAACATTTCCGATACACAATAAATCTTTCAACTAACAATCCCCTCTCCAAATTCAATTGATGTAAAGTTTATAAAGATTGTTGGAAACTCAGTTATAATGATTGAGATAAAAAATCTTCGTTTTAAATACCATTCTCAGACTGAAGAGGTCCTTAAAGGAATAAACCTTACTATTAAGAAAGGTGAATTTGTCTCAATCATAGGACCTTCTGGCTGTGGAAAATCAACGCTTTGCCTTACATTAAATGGTATAATACCTAGGACTATAAGCGGTGAGTTCTCAGGAGATGTCATCATAGATGGAATCAATACAAAAGATAGGGAAGTAAGCGAATTCTCAAGAAGAGTCGGCATGATACTCCAAAATCCTGAGTCCCAGCTTTTTGCAATGACTGTCGAGGAAGAGTTAGCATTTGGGCCCGAGAATTTGGCTGTTCCGAGAGAAGAAATTGAAGAGAGAATATCTTGGGCCCTGTCCATTGTTAATATGAGGGACAAGAGGGAAGAGTTTCCAGGAAATCTTTCTGGTGGGCAGAAACAGAGGATAGCAATAGCGGCATCCCTCACAATGAAACCTGATATTCTTGTGCTTGATGAGCCAACAAGCCAGCTTGACCCAGTTGGTAAAAGAGAAGTATTTTCTGTTTTAAAAGAACTTCACGAAAAAGAAAAGATGACCATAGTCTTAGTTGAGCATAGAACTGAGCCCATAGCAGAGCTTTCTGACAGGGTAGTAGTAATGGACAAAGGGTCAATAGTCTTGGAAGGAACGCCAAGAGAAGTCTTCGAGAAGGTTCCTCTTCTAAGAGAACTTGGCATAATGGTTCCTGACATCAGTTATCTTACATACCTCCTAAAAGAAGGAGGATACGTTAAGGACATCGCACTAACAGTTGAGGAAGGCAGGAGGCTTTTCATATGAATTCAATTGATATCGAAAATCTTCATTTTACCTATCCAGAATCAAAAGAAATAATAAAAGGCGTCAACTTATCCATAAAGAAAGGTGAATTCCTTTCTCTTGTGGGTCAAAATGGAAGTGGAAAAACAACATTGGCAAAGCACTTCAATGGGCTCTTAAGGCCTAGTAAAGGCAAAGTCTATATTCTTGGAGAGGATGCAAAAAATTCTTCAATTGCAGAGCTCTCAAGAAAAGTTGGCCACCTTTTCCAGAATCCTGAAAATCAGAT
>CAZVXE010000084.1:0-4108 GCA_964630765.1 uncultured Thermococci archaeon
TGAAGCCGTTGGGGGGATTTGAACCCCCGTCGAACTAGATTACGAGTCTAGCGCATGGCCGAGCTTTGCTACAACGGCATGATTAATTGTATAAAATTAGGTCGTTTTAAAACATTTGCTCTAATTTTTTAGATTAAAGAGGGATAGAGGTATTTTTTATTCTTTTTTTCTTTAATCTTATCCCAATCAGAGAGAATCTTTATCGACTCAAGTGTTGCTTTTGCAGCCTCTTCTTCTCCTTTAACCTCAAACTCTTGAGTCTTGCGATTTCCGAATACAGCAAGTATTGCTCCTGCCCTAAGTCCAAAAAGACTTGAAAGTGTAAAAACTGTTGATGCCTCCATCTCCAAATTTAAAACTTTAGCTTTTTCCAGATCATCTATTAGATTATCCATGAAAGACTGATGATAATCCCCAAAAGAAGGCCTCTCCTGCCCGCCATAAAATGTATCTCTGCTGGCACCAATGCCGACATGATATCTATAATTAAGTTTTTCACATGCTTCTATTAACGCAAGAGTTACTTCGTAGGACGCAACTGCGGGGTAAAATGGATTGACATAATCTTTCGTTGCACCGTCATATCTGACTGAAGCTGTGTTTATTATTAAATCCCCACATTTTATTGTTTCTTCCAATGCCCCAGTGCTCCCCACCCTAATCAAAGTCTTTGCACCAATCCTCGCTAACTCTTCTATTGCAATGGAAGTTGAGGGTGCGCCAATTCCCGTAGATGTAACACTTATCCCAACACCCTTGTAATACCCCGAAATTGTGGTATACTCCCTGTTGGATGCAATTTGCTTGACATCCTCCATAAAGCTCCCGATTAAATTTACCCTATTTGGGTCCCCTGGCATGATAACGTAAGGAAAAACATCGCCATCCTTACACTTAATATGATACTGAAGTTCCATGTTAGTTAATAATTCATAAAACATTTAAAGGTTTTTACTTTTGAATGTCCATGAAGATTAGATGGTTAGGCGCTGCTGGCGAGGTCGGAAGATCTTGCGTTGAAGTTGATATTGATGGACGAATATTTATTTTTGATTGCGGAGTAAAGCTTTCTGGGGAAGGAATGTATCCTGATTTATCGGATGTTAACATATCCGCAATTGAAGCTATTATTATATCTCACGCACATCTTGACCATTCTGGATATGCACCCCGTTTTTATTCTCTTGGATATAACGGCCCCATATACTTTACTAAGCCAACTATGGACCTGGCACTTTTAATCCAGAAAGATTTTATCAAAGTCCAAGAGCTTCAGGGAGAAAAAGTTCCTTATTATCAAGAAGATATAAGAAAAGAGATCGCTAGAGCAGTAGCTCTAAACTATGAAGAAAAGGTCTACATAAATGATGACATATCCCTTACTTTTTATGATGCCGGCCATATATTGGGCGCGGCTCAAATATGTCTTGACACACCTTACGGAAGAATTGTCTATACAGGGGATATCGGCTCCGATGTTAGAACTTTAAATCCAGTTAAAAAAGGAATACCCGGAGTGGACTACCTAATACTAGAATCAACTTATGGAATGAGAAGTGACACACACCCACCAATAGAACAGAGAGAAAAGGACCTCATCCGAATAATTAAGGAAACAAAAAAGAAGAAAGGAAATGTCTTGATACCTGTTTTTGCAATAGACAGAGCCCAAAATATAATGATGATTCTAAAAGAGGCAAAGGAAAGGGGCGAGGTATCGCAGCCCATATACCTTGAGGGCATGCTTGTCAAAGCAAATGACATCTACGACAACTACCCCAACTGGATGAATCAAAAGATGATAAATCTCTTCAAAAAAGAAAATCCTTTCAACAGCACAATTTTTAGAGAGGTGTGGAACAGGAAGAAAATAATTCAGTCACCTGAGCCGGTAATAGTCGTTACTACTGCGGGAATGATGTCGGGGGGTCCAGTTATTGATTATTTTAAATCATGGGCACCTGACGAAAAGAATACCCTTGTATTAGTTGGTTACCAAGTTGAAGAAACTTTTGGCAGACAAATTCTAGATGGATTAAGAGAATTTAAAGATGAGGATGGAAAACTAAGAAAGATTAAGTCGAGGGTAGAATGGATTGAATTCTCTGCCCATGCTTCCCATCCAGATCTAATCGATTATGTGTCATCATTTAAAGAACCACCAAAAAAAGTATTTTTAAATCATGGTGATCCTAAAAAACTAATAGAGTTGTGGGAAGAAATCAGTAAGATTACCGAATGCGTAGTAGCAGATCCCGGAGTCTATTATACTTTAGGCCAGGCTGCTGAAGTTGAAGAAATATCATCTAAGAAAGTAACTTACGAAAAATTACCGCCTTTGGAATCTCCTTTTGAATTAATCTTCACCACCCCCCAAGACAAAATTATAAAAGATAGATCCATTAATCTCATAGAAAACACTCAAAATGAGCTTCTTATTTCAGGGTATCTCGATGATTCCATTGTATCTTTTATAATAGATGTTGTGAAAAAGGGTGCAAAAGTAAGAGTGATATTCAGACACATTACAAGGCCAGGCAATAAAAAGGCGTTCAAAATATTAAAGAAAAATGGCGCAGAGGTCAGAGTAAATAGGGAATGCCATGCTAGATTCTTAGTTTCTGATGATAGAGAGGCGTTGATTTCTTCCTCAGATCTAACAAGAGACAGCTTCTATGACCACTTTGAAGCTGGGATAATAACTAACGACAAGGCCACAATAAAGAAAACAAAGGATTTCTTTTACAAGATGTGGGATCAAAGCATCGAGGGCTATCTAAAGGATTAACTATCCTTTAGCCACCCCTATTGGCCTTAATTTTGCAACCTTCTTTGCAAGCCCTGCTTTATCGCATACATCCACTACGTTGTGGATATCTTTGTATACGTCAGGCGCCTCTTCGGCAACGACCTTTGGAGAGGCTGCCTTGACATATATATTTTGTTTTTCAAGCATTTTAATTATGTCTTCGCCCCTAAATTTCTTAATCGCTGCACTCCTTGAAAGTACTCTTCCAGCACCATGGCATGTCGAGCCGAATGTTTGACTGGATGATTTAATTCCAACCATTATGTAAGATGCTGTCCCCATATCACCGGGGATTATAACTGGCTGCCCAATGCCTTCATATTCTTTTGGTAGTTCTTCTCTCCCTTTCCAAAATGCCCTTGTTGCCCCTTTTCTATGGACGCAGTACTTCTTGCCGTTGTGTTTTTCGAGCTTGGCTATATTATGGGCAACATCGTAAAGTATTTCTAATCCTAGATCTTCTGGATCCTCATCTATCACTTTTGAAATAGATTCTCTTATCCAGTGCGTTATCATCTGCCTGTTCGCCCATGCAAAGTTAGCACCTGAACTCATGGCTTTGAAATAATCCTCCCCTTCTTTAGAGTGGACGGGTGCGCATACCAGCTCCCTATCTGGAATTTTTATATTGTATTTTTTATGCGCCCCTTCCATTGTCTGGATATAGTCAGAGCATATCTGATGACCGCACCCTCTAGATCCTGTATGCATCATAAAACAGATCTGCCCTTCCCGGAGCCCAAATCCAGCAGCTATTTTTTCATCATAAATCTCATCGATAACCTGCATTTCAAGGAAATGATTACCGCTGCCAAGACTTCCTAGCTGAGGCATCCCTCTCTTCTTTGCGTTGCTGCTGACCTTGCTTGGGTCTCCTTCCATGCTGCCTTCGCTCTCAATGCGCTTCAGGTCTTTTTTCCAGCCGTAGTCCTCATCAACTGCCCATTTTGCCCCGACCATCAGGACCTCATCAAGATCTTTAGAAGATAATCTTACCTTGCCCTGGGAACCGAGCCCAGAAGGGACATTTTTGAATATAGAATCAATAATATCCTTTCTTTTCTCAAAAACATCATCATGAGTTAAGTCAGATTTTAGAAGCCTTACCCCGCAGTTTATGTCGTATCCGACCCCCCCAGGGGATATGATGCCGTTTTCATAATCCATTGCGGCGACCCCACCTATGGGGAATCCATACCCCTGGTGACCATCGGGCATGACAAAAGAATAACCTTCAATCCCGTTAAGACAAGATACATTCTCCGCCTGTTTTAATGTCAGGTCTTCCTTCATTTTAAC
>CAZVXE010000085.1:0-4107 GCA_964630765.1 uncultured Thermococci archaeon
TTCAAAGTATTTTGTAAGTTTTTCGTCACTAATCTCTCTCAAAAAATCTCTCCTTTTGTCTCACTATTCTCATAATATAAATCTAATTTCTCTCACAAATCACCCAAATACTTAGCAATTGCTTTGATAGAGAAAGTATCAGAACGCTTTATATCTATTGTGGATTAATTTTAAAAGCATTTTTTAATTCAAATAAATTTTTCAATAACTTCTTGGCCTCTTTTTCTTATAGGTGTTTTCTTTGTTTTTTTATGTTTTAATGTTATTAATTTTGTTTGTTTTTTCTTTGGAGGCTTTGCGCCTACAATTTTAGACAGGTCTTCTGTTGGAGGGGCTATTTTATTGCCATCTTTATCCATACCTAAAAGATCAAAGACATCCCAGGTAATTTGATGGATACCGTTTCTGTTAAATCCTCTTGAGTCATAACCTTCTTTGTTATAACCTTCGGGATCATATTTTGTTCCTGTTTCTTTATGTAATCCATTCTTATCAAATCCATCTTTGTTGTACCCAAAGCAATCATATCCTTCGGGATTGTATTTGTTATTTGTATCGTTATGGATGCCTTCACGATTGAATCCTTTTCTATTGAAGCCTTCCCTGTTATACCCCTCTTTATCAAATCCAACTAGATCAAATCCATCTCTGTCAAATCCAGAGATATTGAATCCCTCTCTATTATACCCGTCTAGATCGTATTTATGATTAGTTTTCTTGTGAATGCCGTTTTTATCGAAACCTCTTTTATCATACATTGTACCTGTATCTTTGTGAATGCCTCGCCAGTCAAAGCCGTACTTTTCATAATCATGATTTTTCATTTAAGTCAATATATATTGTAAATTATAAAATAAATAGTTTTCTTTTAGAACTGATCTTTGATGTTATATTAACGTCACTAGACGAAATAGATTGCGACAACCGCAAACTTTTTATATATGTTCTTTTTCACGTTAAGCAACTATACATAGAATATTGTATTAAAAAGGAGAAAATATGACAACGAAAAAATTAATTTCGGCAATTTTGGTATTAGTATTAATTTCAACTGTATTTACGTCTTTTGTGTTTGCAAATGGAGATGGATGTCCACCAACCAAAATAAATTATACTATTAATGATACAATTAGTTGTGGTCAAACTTATTACCTGTGGGACAGTGATCTCCGTTTACCCCTTTTCTATTACCTTGACGATATCACATGCCCACCTGGTTGCGGCAACGCAGAGATTAAATGGGTTCAGGTAAGCAAATATCTATATTTGCACGTTATTGAATACACTCCTGGCTCTACATGTTGCTGTGGAGAAAACATTTTTTACGTCAAAATGACTAAGTGGTTTTCGAGTAAAACTAAAACCATAAAAATTACAGTTAATGTTGATTGTCCACCACCCAATCCATGTGAAATTCCACCAGTTGCCGTTGACGACTCTTATAAAACAAATGAGAACACCTGTGCCAATTTCAGTGTACTTGACAATGACGATGACAAAAATCCAAAACAAATAATCGTTACTAAGCCACATTATGGCTCAGCTGAAGAATCTGGAGGGAAAATTTACTACTGTCCATTAGGTAATTACTGCGGAGAAGACACATTCACATACTACTACATCACAGAAAATGATTGCATATCGAACACTGCAACAGTTACAGTTACAATACCCTGTAAAACACCACTACCTGAAACTATATTATACCCTGGGATAGGTCTAGAGCGATTGACAATCCCCGGGGGCCCAATTCCAATAGATGGCTCCATAGGTGCAGTACTTGACACAGGCACTAATATTATCTCAGATGGAAAAGTCGTATCTTCTTTAGAGCTTCTACCTGGAACTCAGACCTTACTCGTGCAAGTAGAAAACAGGGGATCTTTAACTCAAACAGATGTCGGAGTAAGATTCGAAGGATTGCCCGAAGGAGTAACATATAATTTAGAACCAGAGTTGCAAAAGATAACTGCACACAACTTAGGCACTTACATTTTAACTCTAACAGCATCTCCAAATATACAACCTGGAACATATACAGTCAAAGCAACAGCTTACTCTGCAATGGGCTCACTAGACGAAATCATATTAAACATAATAATTAAATAAATATTTATTTTTTTATTTTTATTTCTAATATACTCTTCTATTTAATTCTACATTATAATAATAACACTTAAATAGAAATCGATAACTTAAAGTTGTTAATCAATTCTCAAACTAACTGTGAGTTTATGCCCATTACAATTAAATCAGATCAAGAAAATAACCCAAATATTTCTAAAAAATCTCCTTTTAGAGGGATTGGCAAAAACTTCAGAACAAAAATTGACACAGTAAAAGAATATGAGATAATAGAAGAAAATGAAGACATAAAAAATGACTTTTTTTACGGCATGCCGTTTGGCCTTAATTATAATGATTATGTTAATGCACAAAATCTCAAAGCTAAGCTGATAAATAAATATCAGAATATGCAACTTCCCGAAGTAATTGAAGGATTTGAAACTAATAGTCGATTTGGGAATGTATTTACTATTAATCAGGAAATCAAATCAGACCTAAAAAAGTTCTCAAGAGAAAAGGCAAAAGAAAAAATTCTATCGGAACTGAGATTAATATATGGGATAGGGGATACGAAAAAAAAATATCTTAGGAGCAGAGGTTACCACACAATAGAAGACCTAGTTTACCACCCGTATTTTTCAAGTGAGGCTAAACATTGTGTGGAGTTGATTGAATCAATGAATACTAAAAATATAATGGATAGAATTTCTCACTGGCTATCAAAATCAGATGAGCTTGCATACTGTTGCTCAGGTTTTCACGACAAGGAGGATTTTGTTTTCTTTGATATTGAAACATTAGGATTATTTAATAGGCCGATAATCCTCATCGGCGTTGCAAAATTTAATGAAGGGCATCTTTCAATAAATCAATATTTTCTAAGAGACCTAAATCAAGAACCTGCAGCTTTGAACGAATTTCTTTCACACGTTAGCCCAAATACAGTCTTGGTATCTTATAATGGTAAATCATTTGATGTTCCATACATAAGGGAAAGACTCTCATATTATGGAATGCACGGTCTTACAGAAAAACTACACTTTGACATGTTGCATTTTTCAAGAAAAGCGTGGAGAAACAAATATCCAAACTGTAGACTTGTAACACTGGAAAAATGTCTTTTTGGCATAGATAGAAATGATGATGTGCCAAGTGCTTTAGTTCCAGAGTTTTATGAAACTTATCTTAGAACTGGAAACATTGGTCCAGTAATACCAATAATTGAACACAACAGGCAAGACCTTATTACTCTTACAATGATATTTTCAAAACTTTATGAGGAATGGAGCCAGTGATTGAGAATATACTCATAAAATTAAGAAAAGACTCTTCTTTTGAGAAAAATATAGCACATGTTGAATTATTGCCTGAAAGGAAACCCATCTATGGTGAAATCAAAGAACAACTGCCCGATAAGCTTAGCGATTACTTGGATATAAACAATATCAGGTTGTACAAACATCAATGTGACAGCTTAGAGGAAATAAGAAAAGGAAATAATATTATAATAACGACCCCAACTGCCTCTGGTAAAACTCTTGCATTTAATTTACCTATTTTTGAATCTCTATTACTAGATGTCCATGCAACTGCCCTCTATCTATACCCTGCAAAGGCTCTTTCAAATGACCAGCTTAAGGTCTTAAGAAAACTTGAGTTGGAAACTGAGATTAGGGTCAATCCTAATGTTTATGATGGGGACACACCCTCTGCAATAAGGCCAAGAATAAGAAATGAATCCAGAATTATCGTTTCAAACCCTTATGAAATCCACCATATTCTTTCATGGCACTACAAGTGGCAACATTTCTTTTCAAATCTAAAATTCATTGTTTTAGACGAAGCGCATATTTATAGGGGTGTTTTTGGATCAAATGTTTCACTTTTAATAAGAAGGATTCAAAGAATATGTGAGTATTATGGATCAAAACCCCAATTTATTATTTCTACTGCTACTTTGGCAAATCCGATAGAATTTGCAGAAAAGCTTACTGGATTAAAATACAAACTTATCTCAGAAGATGGCTCACCTAAAGGTAA
>CAZVXE010000086.1:0-3941 GCA_964630765.1 uncultured Thermococci archaeon
AATCAATAATTTTTAAGGTAACATGTGAGCCTTCAGAGATGGAAAATGTATCTTTTGCTTGTATTGCATAGCCATCCATTGCAGATCTATCAAAAGCGGGCGAATCAATTGGAGAAAAAATATCTTCAGAGATTACCTTATTTAAGGATTCATCCATGTTTATAATCTCTGACTCAAATTCTTTTGAATGAGCTTTAACTAACTCTAGAGCCTTATTATATGATAGTAATGATTTGAATTCTTTCATTTAGTCCCTCAAATGTTTTATCAAATGTGCAGCTTCAGAAAGAATAATATCTGTACCTAGTTTTACAGCATTAAGGCTTCCAGGAAGACAGAATAAAACTTTCTCGCCAATTGTACCGCAAATCGCCCCCGATATAATTCCGGGGAAACCTATCTCTTTGTAGCTTAAATATCTAAATATTTCTCCAAATCCAGATATTTCTTTATCGAGAAGCGGCTTTATAGCTTGGATGGTCACATCTCTTTTAGTGATTCCAGTACCGCCAGTTGTAATAACGCAATCAACATCTTTTAGCATATCATTAACAGCTTTCTTTATTTGATCTTTCTCGTCTGGTACAACTAAGTGCTTTGCTACTTTATTATTTTCAGATAATTTTTCTAAAAGATATTTGCCGGATCTATCCTCTGCAGCTCCTTTGGAACAAGAATCAGATATAGTCACTATTCCATAGTTCAAACTTTTTGGTGCGGTGTGTTTGTGTTTTTCTGAAGACATGGTTATTTCTCCTTTTTGGTGACTCTTATGGGGCCAATTTCTGTATTGGGGTACTGGCCAGAAGAATCTTTTTCATTTGATTTTACCATATCCCAGATGGTAAGAAGGGCTACAGACACCCCAGTCAAAGCTTCCATTTCGACACCTGTTTTAGATTCTGTTTTTACTGTGCAGATTACGATTATAGAGTTATCATTAATTTCAAATTCTATATCTATTTTATTTATGGGAAGTTGATGGCAAAGTGGAATCATTTCCGGTGTTTTTTTTACCGCCTGAATACCTGCAATCTGAGCAGTAGTAAGCACATTTCCTTTTGTAATCTTATTCTGCTTTATCAACTTTATAGTCTCTTTTTTAAGTTTTATTTCACCTTCAGCCACAGCTGTTCTAACTGTTACGTCTTTTGAGGTTATGTCCACCATTTTTACCCCTTTATCTGATAAATGTGAAAACATTCTATATGCCTCCATGCCAAAATACATTGTCTTCCATATACTCTTTCTTAAATATCGGTACTTCCTCTTTTAGTCTTTCAAGAATATATTCACAAGCTTCAAATGATTTTGTCCTATCAATCGACTTGACTATTATTAAGACTATATTATCCCCAACAAAAAGTTCCCCATATCTGTGAATAATTGAACTTTCTATAATATCGTATTTTTTCGTTGCATCGACCTCAATTTCCCTTAATTTCTTTTCAGCCATTTCAGCATAAGCGTCAAGTTCCATTTTCTTGACTTTTTTTCCATGCATTTCCGATTTAACTGATCCTAAAAATATAACTGAAGCTCCACACTTGTCATTTTTTATTTTATTTAATTCATAATCAATACTGAAATCTTCTTTTTGGAGTCTAATCATATCTAACCACCACTTGAAGGCATCATAATGGCAACTTCGTCACCATCTTTTAATAGGGTGTCAGTTTTGATATACTCTTGATTTAGAGCTATTACAATATTCACATTATCTTTAAAATTGTATTTTTTCATAATTATTTCTAAAAGGTCCTTTGTTGTTTTACCCTTCTCTATTTGAATAGATTCTTGGGTCTTACTCGTTAACTCTTTGAAGGATGCAAAATACTTCACAAGAATTTTCATTTTAGCACCAGTACGGTGTTTTTGACTTAATTGAGTAAATCAATAACTCTTTTAATTCTTCATGGTCAGAAAAGTCTTTTACTTTAATTAGATTGTCATTCCTAAATAAACAATTTTTAATTTCACCTTCACTTGTAACTCTGATACTCATGCAGTTATTACAGAATATAGTGTTGTGCATAGATCTGACTACTTCAATTTCTTGGGGAACAAAATATTTTTTTCTGCGGTGCTTCTCTCTTTCAATTATTTTGGTAGCATGTTTCTCAAGATGTTCTTCAATAGGTAAAAGACTTGCATAATTTTCTCTGTAAAAATTAGAATCTAGATCGTCTTTGGCTGAGATAAGTTCGATCAACTGGAGTACCATACCTTCTTTTGTGAATTTTACCATCTCTTTAATTTCACGATAATTCCTTTTCATTACGACCATGTTGACTTTTATCGGGAAGATTTTTTGTTGATATATCTCTTCTATGCCCTCTATGGCATCTTGGAGTTTATTTTTACCTGTTATGCTTAAATAGGTTTCATTGTCCAAGGTATTTAAGGTAACATTAAACCTGGATATTCCAGCATCTTTTAGATCAGATACCTTTTCACACAAAAGAGTTCCATTTGTAGAAATTGATACATCATCCATGTACTTAGATGCTATTTGAACAATATCCACAATATCTTTTCGAAGTAGAGGCTCCCCCCCTGTAAATCTAACTTTTCTGATTCCCAATTCGCTAGTAACTTTAAGGAGGTCTTCTATTTCTTCCTTAGTTATTTCTTTTTTGCCATTGTTTGATTGAGCGCACTCGCCTTCATGGTGACAGTAGACACAGTTTAAATTGCAACGTTGAGTCAATGCAACTCTCAATACTTTAATTGGTAATTCAGACATTTTCATTCTTCCAAGATTATTACTTCTAACTCTTCACCTTTGTCAACGAATTCAGTGTTTTCGTTAATCAGAGCGATGCCTTCAGCTTTTAAAAAACTTGATATCGCCCCGCTACCACGAAAGACTGATGCTACCTCGTTGCCTTTGATTACAACTGGTAAGAAATCTTTTCTCCCTCTTGTTGAGTAAATCCTTTCACTGGAAACAAATTTTCTTATCTGCAGATTTTTTTCTATTCCGATCATCTTGTATACAAAAGGTAACACCAAGACATTGAATATGACAAATGATGATGTCGGATGGCCTGGAAGGCCAAAAATAAGTTTGTTTTTCCTAAGCCCCACTATGGTTGGCTTTCCTGGTTTTATGCTAATACCATGAATTAATAAATTACCAAAATCTTTTATGGCTTCTTCTACAAAATCTCTTTCGCCTTTTGATGCGCCGGCTGAGAGAATTATCATATCGCAGTTTTTTGCATCATTTAATTTAGAAAGAATTTCTTCTTTTGTATCTTTTGCTATACCAAGATTATAAGTATCGCAACCTATACTTTCTAATTTAGAAGAAATATAAAAAGAATTAACATCATAAGTCTTTCCATACTCAAGTTTATCCCAGGGCATTACAATTTCATTTCCAGTTGAAAAAATCCCGATTTTAGGTTTTCTATAAACTTTTACCTTTTCAATTCCTAGCCCCGAAAGTAATCCAATAATCTTGGGTGTAATAAGATTATTTTTTGATAAGATCCGAGTTCTTTTTTTTATATCATGGCCTATCTTCATTATATTTTCTCCAGGGGTGACCCCTCTTGTTAGAGTAATATACTCCCCTAGATTTTGTGTATTCTCTATCATAACGACAGAATCGGCACCCTCTGGAACAGGAGCGCCAGTTGCAACGTAAGAGCATTTATCTTTCTTAATTTGATATCGGGGGGTGCTGCCTGCATTCACACATTCAATTAATTTTAATTTCACAGGTGAATTCTCACTAGCTTTAAATGTGTCTTCTGATCTAACTGCGTACCCATCCATTTGAGACTTTGTAAAATGGGGGATGTCGATAGGAGAGATAAGATCCTCTGCCAATATTCTATTTAAAGAAGAAATAAGTGGCGTATCTTCTGACTTTAAATCAAAAGATACACTATCTTCAATTTTTTTTATGGCTTCTTCATAAGTATCAAGTT
>CAZVXE010000087.1:0-3725 GCA_964630765.1 uncultured Thermococci archaeon
CAATATCCCCCTTTTTTGCACCTGCAATTTCGTATCTTGTTGGTCTCTTGCCGTAGTATTCTAAAGGTATGAATATCTCCTTTGAAATATTGAATATGGCCTTTAACTCTGAAATGCCAGATATACCGGAGGATTTCCCCTCGTTTGCCAGATGCTCAATTTCGGCGACTGTGGCTTCGGCTATGGCAATTCTTTCTAAATCTTTGACAAAATCAGCATCGCGCAAAAGGGCCTTGAATCTACCGTCGACAACAACGGATGTATCTGGTACAGCTATCATATGGATCAACAAGGGCTAATATATTTCTCCCTGTGGGTATACGACTATGCCCTCTTTTGATATGGAAAAGGGGTACTGCTTTATCTTGTGATTTGTCTCCCTCATCTTTCTAATGAATATGCCTCTCTTGTACTCTGCCATCCTGGGCATGGCTTTTTCTCCCTCAACAAGATGCATTGTGATGACCCCTCTTGTTATGAACTCCTCGTATCCGAATCTGGAATATCCCCGATTATTTATTATCTCAGTTATTAGAATACATGTTGCCTTTGTCTCTGTTAGGACTCTTCCCATCATGTAGATATCATCACGCATTTTTTCAGGTTCATTAGAAAAGAAAAATGCAGGAAGAGAGTCTATGACAATTCTTTTTGCATCTATATCAATAGCTATCTCGTATAATTTTGAAAGAAGGGACTTTATATCAACATCACTTTTGACGTAAAAATTTTCATCTGTTGGAACTCCTACTCTTAAAGATGCAGCGTCAAGGATTACTATCTTTTTCTGATCTTCGTACTTTTTTAAATCCCATCCAAACTGGAGCGCTTCTCTCCTAAGCTCTTCGGGTTTTTCTTCAAACGTTACATAAATGCCGGCTTCTCCAAAGTCCTTAGCACCAGAGTAGATATACTGCAGGGAAAATATAGTCTTTCCTGTTCCTGCCTCACCAGATAACAATATTGATGAGCTTTTTGGGAGGCCCCCTCCTATTAGTTCATCAAGACCTTTAATTCCTGTCTTTACCCTATCTTCCATATATTCTCACCTATATTCTTAACGTAACTAGGAAAAATGCAAGTATCATTATTACAAGCCCTAATATAAATACACTAAAAGATGTATTAATAAATGCTTCCTTCCTTATATTTTCCTCCTTTAGCTTTGAAGATTTAAACGCAGTAATAAATGATCCCATGAAGATTATGCTTGATATTAATAGGAAAACTGATAATGACTCGCTGTACACATACTCCGATATGAGTGCATACTGCGCCAAAAATAGAGATACCGCAAACATTATGATTGATGCTTGGAGTATGCTCTGTGAAGTCTCGTTCATTACCTCACCCCCGCCATAAGCCCGTAAAGGTAAAAGATGTAACCTAAGACACCAATTATCAGATAAATCATATATTGATTCTTCTGATCGTTTTCTTCAAGATTGTATTTGAACTGGAGTATGATGTGAATTGTGTAGAGGAAAATTGAGATTAGAATACTTGATGATCTGGCAATTTCAGGATATGAGGCAGGTGAGAACTTCAAAAGTGCATTTAGAATATCTGAGGAGCTTAAGATAAATATGAATAAAAGAAGATATCCCATTATGGAAAAAGTTTCTCCCATGATAAAATACATTGTTTTTGACTTGTAGTCATTTGTTGTGTTAAATAAAATGAATGTGATAAGCTCTACTGAGAAAAATAGTAGTATGGCCGTTCCAATCCCCAAAAATAGTACGTCTACCATGGAATCCCTTATATTGTGAATCTATCAAATATTACTTTATTATTATCTATACGATACTTTATTCTTTTATAGTTTCCGCTATAAAGCTTACCAAAATCGACATAGAAGATTTCCTCGCCCATTTCAACAGCCCGCTCTAGAAATAATGTAGCTTCGGCTAGGTGCCTGATTGATACCTCCACTTCATCCTTGTGCATGCCTTTGTGTAGGAGTATTATTATTCTGGCATTTTTTTCCCTCCCGATTGCAAATAATCTCTGGAGAAACCTGTATACTGGAACAAGACCTAATGTGACTATCAAAGGCGATAGGGAGTCTATGATTACTGTAGTATTCTTCCCTGTCTCCTCCCTTGCCATGAAGATATTTCTTATTATTTCATCTAGATCATATGCATAGGAGATGTGGTATTTTTCAGAGCTCTTAATGCCAAGCCGTTCGGTATAGCAATCGATAATGAATTTCGGCTTAAAGAGTTCTCTAATTTCTAGAGGGCTTTTGTCTATACCAACATAGATTAAATCACCCTTGATTAATTCTTTGCCAAAATACTCCTTTCCAGTTTCTGGCTCCCCTAAAAGAAGTATGTTGTTCTGTTCTAGCTCTTTGAGCATAGGGCGATTTCACCCCAGATTTTATCTATTTCACTTATTGTTGCAACTTTTATCCCGGGGAGGTCCAGCTTTGGTTTGTCATTTCCTGAGTATATGGCGCAGAACTTTCCTATCTGCATAAATGAATCCTTGAGTTTGACAGCGAACAATATTCCCTCCATTTTTCTCAATCTTTCGAATAGGTCCTCCGCCTTTTTTATTGTGATTGAGTCGATTGCATAAGTTTCCGGGATTATTTCAATCATATAGTAAGTTTCACCAAGTTTTTTGTGATTTAGAGTTAACCTGTAATTTAGGACATTTTTCAGCTTTTTTAAGCGGAAATGAATAGTGGTGTCCGGGATATTCGTGATTTTTGAGATGTCAGTTATTGAGATTCTCGCATTTTCTTTCATGACATCTATAATCTTTTGATCAATATCTTTCATGATAAGGAATAAAATCCCATACTATTTAAATTTATCGCAATTAATTTTGTTATATTTGGAATTAAATTATTGATAGTTTAAATTCTTGCGAATTTAACATATATTACCGAAACACTTAAAAACAATTCAAAACTATTCATTATTGTCCATGCAAAAATGGAGGATGAAAAAATGATGAAATTTTTTAGAAAACACAGGAAGGCTGTATCACCAGTTATTGCAACTATGCTATTAGTTGCTGTTGCTGTTGCAGCCGTTGGAGCATACTTTATTTGGTTTAGATCTTTCCAGACGCAGTCACAGGGATCAGTTCAGGAAGCTGCAAGTGGTGCGCTTGGGGCAGAATTACAGGTAGCAAATATAGCTAACGATGACTCAAAATATTATATTACTCTTAAGAACAGTGGAAAAGGTACTGTTAGTAGTATAATAATAGCAGTTGCGGGTAACGCTAATGAGGTAACTACTCAAACTTGGACTATCCCCGCAGGCGATTCTAAAACTGTGGAGTATAATGCTACCGCTTACATTCCAATAACAGCCGGAGAAACAAGAGTATTTACAATTGCATATACAAGTACCCCTTCATCAGGAACACCAACTAACGGAACTATAGTACACACATACACAAACTCATAAACTAAATAAATTATTTATTTTTTAATTATTATTTCTTTTCTAATTAAATTTAAAGAAAACTCTTATATATCTTTCAAGTTAAAAAGCATTGAATGATAGCCTACAAGATGAGGATTATTGACCTTGTCAATGGTAAGTTAAAAAAAGACGAGATGGGGGGAGTTTTACTTTCCACCCCCTTTGGGGAATCAAAAGAAGCAAGAATAATAGGCACTATAATAGATTCCTATAGAAACAATGAAAATACCTACGGTTCTTTCACAATTGATGATGGAACGGCCACCACAAGGT
>CAZVXE010000088.1:0-3553 GCA_964630765.1 uncultured Thermococci archaeon
GGGGAAAGACTTAGAAGGACATCATTTGCACCTTCATTTTTTATATAAATTCTATACTGTCCAAAGTTCAACACTTCAAATCGAGAGATAATATCTATTTCTCCACCGTATTGAAGTTTAATATTAATACTTCTTCCATTAAAATAAGTATCCATTCCCATTTGTTGGGGAGCAATTTCAATTCCAGGTGCGTCCATATAAAACCAAACTGTATCATCGTTCTGGTCAACGCTGATATTTCCCTTGTCAAAATTAATGTCAATATAACGCTGAGCTCCTTCTCCTTCAAATCTGACTTCTCTGATCTTTTTATCAAGTTCTAAAAGAGCATTCTGCATTGAAGTAATCCTTGACACATCTCTTGACCTTTCAATCTGGGGTCCAGCGAAACGATATGCTGCAAAAACAGCTGCGACTGTAATAGCTAAAATTAACATTACTGTAATTACTTCTACTTGGGCCTTTTTTGATACTGGCCCTCTTTTTCTTATTAGCTTAAAACTCATGGAAATACCTTGAGTATATATTAAAAATAATAAAAGATTATTTAATAGTTATCCTTTGATTTGCGAATATCTCAAAGATCATACCAATATCTTCTTTCTTGAAAACTCTGTCCCCATAACTATTGCAAGGGCAGAAGAAAATATTAGTATCAGTGAAAGTCCTAGATCAAGAGTTATACCAAGGTCTGGTAGAGGAAGCCCCGGAAGTCCTTTGAAAACTAGGAACAGAATTCCTGAAACAAGCCACAGTGCACCTACTACATAGAGTACACCATTATCGCTTCCCTTTGAGCCTGAAGGTGTTCTTGCTTTCATTCCAAATAGTATGGGTGGTATACCTGTAACCATCATTACTATGTAAAATATTAAACCCATAAAACCAGTTCTCAAAATATTGAATACTGAAGAAATTGGATTGTTTGCTGGAAGCATCCCCATATTATTGAACAAAAATAGTACGGCAAATACCAACCAAAATATACCAAGAATGTAAAGAGTTATGGGAGCAAATATAGATCCCGAAGCTTTTGTTTTTGTGCTACCACCCTTTATATCCTTCATGAGTTCTTTTGTGTCAATACCAAGTTCCTGAGCTTCTCTTAAGATATCTTCCATGGAGGGCTCTTCGTCCATCAGCCCAGTTTCCATTTTAGGTTCCATGCCCTTTTTTGAAAAAATGGTTTCTATCCTTTCCTCAGGAAGTACTTGGTTTACCTTTCTTAGGAATTCACTTTCAGAAAATTCACCTAGTGTTTCATCAATCAGGGCTTCATGCTTCTCCCTGCTTGAAGGCTCTTTTTTCTCCTCTGTTATCTTTCTCTCAAACCGCTCTTCCGGTTCGTATTGCATCTTTTTTAGTGGCTCCTGTTTTGTTGAATAAGTCTGACCCATCGTCTTAAAAGTTTTCTCCATCTCCTGAAGCTTTTCTGTGTTCATCCTGATTGACTCAGCTACCTGCTCCATCGTTGCGGCAACTTTTGATAAGGAGTCCATCAATTTGTCCTCTTCGCCTTCTGCACCTTCGACTACCATGCTTGATTCCAAGAGATTTATCAGCTTCTCAAGTTTTCCGACAATGGGATCTTCATAGACCCCTCCTTCCTCAACTGCCGCCGCACTTAATATTTCTTTTATCTCGTCGAGCTTTGTGACAATCTCCTTTGATTCTACCGGAGCGCCACTGTATCCCATTCGAGGCATGATCTGCATGAAGGTATCAAGTTGTTGCTTAAGCTTGACATACTCCATTTTGAGGTCATCATAATCATTGCCAACCATTCTATCATCTCATTAATGCTAATATACATTATAACTTATAAATTTTACTATTTAAAGGTTTTCTATCAAAAAATGTATATTTCTAAATATTGCTTACCGATTTTCATTTTTTAATAGTAGTTACCTTTTTATGGTATTTTCAGGTAATACTTTCGAATGAAGGAGAGTATACACCAGGTCCTTGAAAAAGGTGAGAGAAAGAACATAGAGTTCAAGTCAGCACTAGGAGATGAGCACCTCTTAAAGGACAGAAGGGAGAGGTTGTCCGCCCAGATGAAGTACAGATTAAAAACAGGCGGTGGGAAGGCCTATTATATAATAGGTGTATCGGATGATGGCGATGTTGTCTGTGAATCTCAAGAAGAGTTTGAAAAAACACTTGACGTTATAAAGCGACTTGCCGAGGGCATAGGTGCTAAAATAACTGACATAGAAAGATATAATGAAAATGGCTTTTATGCGAGGGTCACAATTGAAGAAGCAAATTCTGAAAAAGGCATAAAAGAGCACATCACTATAGGTACTATCGGCCATGTCGATCATGGAAAATCGACACTCATCGGGACCCTACTTACCGGCATGGAAGATGATGGCGTTGGAAAGACCAGAATATTTCTTGATTTTCTCCCGCATGAAATAGAAAGAGGGTTGACTGCTGAGATCACACATGCTGTGTTTGGATTTAAAGGTGATGAAAGAATATATCTAAAAAATCCCCTTAACAAAAAAGAAGTTGCTGATCTAATTGATAGGTCAACAAAGATTATTTCATTTGTTGATTGCCCAGGTCATGCGCCATGGCTTAGGACTACTGTCCGAGGGATCCTCGGGCAGAGGGTAGATTATGTGCTTTTGATAGTTGCATCAGATGACGGAGTAACACCAATAACAAAGGAGCACCTTGGAATTGCTCTCGCAATGGATATCCCCCTTATCATAGTAATAACAAAGATAGACAAAGTTTCCTATGAAGATGCAAAACAAGTTATATCAGATGTCTCGGCACTTTTGAGAAGGGTCGGGAAAGTTCCCCTTACTGTTAAGGACAAAGAAACTGCGCAGAATATTTCAAAGAAGGTATCCGAAAGATTTTTGATTCCCATAATAAAAGCTTCTTCAATTACCTTAGAAGGTCTTGACATACTAAATGAACTATTTTTGAATCTCCCAGAAAAAACAAATGATGAGCTCTACAAAAAACCGTTTTTGATGTACATTGATAAAGTTTACAAAGTTAGAGGTGCAGGAACTGTTGTTAGTGGGAGGGTCAAGCAAGGCATTGTGAAAAAAGGCCAGGAACTTCTTTTAGGGCCAATAAACGATAGATATGAAACGGTGTCATGCCAGTCAATAAAACAGCACCATCTTGTTCAAGCTAAGGGTGAAGTCGGTGACATCCTTGGCATAGCTATTAAAGGTGTAGACGCCGACCTCATAAAAAGGGGGATGGTGATAAAGGATGAAAACGGCGAAAGTAAATCTGTGAGGGAGTTCTTAGCCGAAGTTTTCATACTAAATCACCCAACAAGGATAAAAGAAGGTTACGAGCCGATAATACATCTTGAGACTGTATCTGAAACAGTCACTTTTGAAAAGATTTACAATCAGGAGTATCTGTCTACAGGAGACAGGGCTTTAATAAAAATGAAATTTAAATATAATAGTTATTATCTTAGCGAGGGTGACAAGTTTATTTTCAGGGAAGCGAAATCAAAGGGGATAGGCGGAATAAAAAAAGTATTATGAAGATACCTCTATGAATGATTTAA
>CAZVXE010000089.1:0-3476 GCA_964630765.1 uncultured Thermococci archaeon
GGAGAGCGACTTGGATTTATCACAACAAAAGGATTAAGACCTGCCCCTATACCATTAAACACTAAAGTCGTTATTATTGGCAATCCAATGATATACCAGACTCTTTTTTCACTTGATCCGGATTTTAAAGAGCTCTTCAAAGTCAAGGCAGAATTTGATATTAATATGGATTTTAACGATGGGAATGTTAAAAACTATGTTTCATTCATATGCTCACTTTGCTCAAAAGAAAACTTATCTCACCTTGATTCTTCAGCAATTGGGAAAGTTATAGAGTATGGTGCAAGATTGGCCGATGATCAAGAGAAATTATCTACAAGATTTGCAGATATAGCGGATATTATACGTGAAGCAAACTTCTATGCCAAACAAGACAAAAATAATGTAATAAAAGACCTTCACATAGTAAAAGCTGTCGAGGAAAAAAACTATCGTTCAAATCTTATTCAAGAAAGATTAAATGAAATGGTAACACGAGGCTTTTATCTCATTGAAACTGAAGGAGAAGCAGTTGGTCAAATAAACGGTCTTGCAGTATTAAGTTTAGGAGATTATGCATTTGGGAGACCATCTAGAGTCACCGCCACCGTAAATATTGGCCGCGGGGGAATTATAGATATTGAGCGTGAAGCCAAGATGGGAGGAAATATTCATTCGAAAGGTGTAATGATATTAGGTGGTTATTTAGCCGAAAACTTTGCACAAGATAAACCGTTAAATCTCACTGCTAGACTCGTATTCGAACAAAACTATGAAGGCGTTGATGGGGATAGTGCATCAAGCACAGAACTTTATGCAATATTATCTGCCCTATCTGAAGTCCCAATAAAACAATATTTTGCGGTTACAGGATCTGTTAATCAGAAAGGAGAGGTACAGGCAATAGGGGGCGTTAACTACAAGATTGAAGGTTTCTATGAAATTTGCAAGGCCAAAGGGCTTAATGGAAAACAAAGTGTTTTGATTCCAAGAAGCAATGTTCAAAATTTAATGCTTAAAGAAGAGGTCGTCGAAGCAGTAAAAGAAGGAAAATTCCATATATACTCCGTTGATAATATCAAGGAAGGAATTGAAATACTAACAGGAATCAAAGCTGGAGAAAAAGGTCCAGACGGTAAGTATCCAGAAGATACAATTTATGGAATGGTTGATAAACGTCTCAAAAGCATGGCAGAAAAGATGGAAAAGTCTACAGAGGAAAAAGAAAAATAATCATTAATTTTTAGATAGGAGGTTAAAAAATGGTAAATGTAAAAGAAGTTGGGGAAATCTACAAATGTGAAATTTGTGGAAATGTTGTGGAAGTATTGGAAGCCGGCGGTGGAGAACTAATCTGCTGCGGAGAGCCAATGATTTTACAGGAGTAGGCGATATAGATGGTTAAGATTGGAGAAAAGATTCAGGAAGCTGATTGGAAAAAAGAAAAGCATGTACCAGTTATAGACTGCCCAGATTCTGTAAAAGCAAATGAGGCGTTTGAGGTCAAAGTTGCCATCGGTAAAGATATCGCTCACCCAAATACAACTGAACACCATATCAGATGGATAATGCTTTACTACCAGCCCGAAGGTGAAAAATCCCTATACCAAGTCGGAAACTATGAATTCACTGCGCATGGAGAGAGTACACAGGGGCCAAATACAGGTCCAGTCTACACAAATCATGAAGTAAAAACATCTCTAAAAATAGCAAAATCTGGAACACTATTTGCAGTTTCACTATGTAACATTCATGGCCTATGGGAATTCTCAAAGGAAGTTAAGGTTAATTAATTTTATTTTTTACCTCAATCTTTTTATAATCGACCTTCTAATTACGCATGTTAATTAACAAGCGTGAATAAATGAATAGTCAAAAAAAGAATTTGATTAATGACGAGAGAATATTAAATAATTCTAGAAATCTGTATTTAAAGAATCTAAGCCCTTTTAGGCTGTATTTGTTTTTTGTATCATATACTATTTTATCTGCTCTAATAATATTTCTCTTAAAAATCCCTGTTCAGTTCATGATCCTGACAGTAATAATAATACTATTTGTTTCACCATTTTATTCAAGAAAGATTTACTATTCCATGATATTGATTACAGGTTTAATTTCTGTGCTATTAGTTTATCATCTTTCAAATACAACATATTTATCCATAAAGCAAACTTTTCTTTTAAACTCAGTTGAAACTTTAGTTGCTGTAACTATAATGGCAATATTTGTGGCCGAAATTCTTCATTGGTCTATCCCTAACTTATTAAAAACTGAAGAAGCATTAAAAATAAGTGAAGAAAACTACCACGATCTAATTGAAAATGCAAACAGCATCATATTGAATTTCGATAAAAACGGAAATATTTTATCCTTGAATAACTTTGGGCTAAAATTTTTTGGTTATTCTGAAAAAGAGATTAATGGGAAAAATATCATAGGAACGGTTATACCTGAATTTGATTCAAATGGGAACGATATGAGAAACTTGGTATCTCAGATTCTTACAAATGAAGATAAATTCAGATCTAATTTAAATGAAAATATAAAGAAAAATGGAGAGAGAGTTTGGATATACTGGACAGATAAGATTGTAAAAAATTCAAAAGGAGAAATTGAATCTATTTTGTCTATAGGTAGTGACATAACAGAACTTAAAATGGCGCTTGGGCAAATAGAAAAAAATATTCATTATTTCGCAACTAGTGTGGATCAAATAAGAAATCCTCTTGCAATAATTAGCGGTATAGCAGAATTAAAGATTCATGATACCAAACAATCACAAGATATACTAAAACAGATAGATAAGATAAATGAAATAATTTTAAAACTTGACGAGGGCTGGAACGAATCCGAAGAAGTAAAAAAATTCTTGAAAAGTCGTGAAATGCTGAGTTACTTCTACGGAGAAGACAAGGAAGAGTTAATTTGATTATCCCAAAGTTATTATTAAGAAGTATAAATTTGTCAAAACAGCAAAAAGAATCAATGCGTTTAAGTTAGTGAAGGCAATTTTTACAGATTTTGCTCTTGAGTCTTTGTTTAATGCTAATGCGCTAAATAAAAGAGGGATCAATGAAAGAACAGATACCATAAAGAAGTTTACATTTAATTCAAACAGATTTGTCATTTGAAATACTATATACATCACAGTTGCAAATAAAGCTGCCAGAAATATCATTTTTAGGCTTAACTTTCTCCCATTTTTTGTCACAAAACTTTTCTTTCCACTTAGGGTGTCTGTTTCCATATCCGGAATCTCTACGCTCAAAATAAAATAAATCCCGTACATTAGAAGGGGGATAGTAAATATTAAGTAGTTAGTATCGATGAGGCCTTTCATTACGTAATAGCCCATCCCGGGAACTACAAAGCCTATAGCAAGCATTGTGGATATTTCTCCCAATCCTCTGTATGATAATCTTATAGGCGGGGCAGTGTAGAACCAACCAAGAAGATTTCCAAAGATAACATAACCCAAGAATGCCCAAGGATAG
>CAZVXE010000090.1:0-3430 GCA_964630765.1 uncultured Thermococci archaeon
AGCTTTTCTTAAATGCTTTTATTTCTTCAACATCAGTTAGTTTCCAGACTATGCTCCTTTTTTCGTTAACAAGAGACTCTAAAGGTTCTTTAGGTGAGTGACCAAGAGCTATCATTATATTTTTTGATAAATTTCTTTCTTTTATCATTTTAACAAAATCTTTTCTTATCTCTTCATCGTTTTTTTCATCATCAATCTGAACAAGTTTTCCTGAAAGTACCACGAAGCTAAAGTCTGAGAAATCTTTTTCATATTCCTCTATTTCTACAAGGACATAAGGATACTCTCTAAAAAATGATATTTTCTTACCATAATTTGTCGATAAAAAATACATATGATTTTCATCAAAAATATATAAAAGTGGCGCAATATATGGATATTTGTCCCCTCTAAAGACAACTCTACAGAGGTACTGTTTTGAAATAAGTTTGTCATATTCTTTTTTCTCCATTCTTGGGAGCTTTACAATATCTTTTTTATCCATAATCACTATTAAGAATATAACTATTAAAATCTTTCTTGGATGTATATTATATAAGATATTATTTAATATAATTTTTGCAAAATATCGATAGATTTATAATTAGAATTTAGATTTGGAAGTCTATTAATTTGTATAGGCTTTTTTATGTCGGGAAATATTGTTCAGAATACACAAAAAAAACACACCGAAGGGATAAAGACACTTCTTGGTGACCCTAAAAGAGCTATAATAAAGTTAGCTATGCCCATGATAATAGCCATGCTTGTTCAAACTTTATACAATTTTGCCGATGCTTTATGGGTTTCTTTTTTGGGGCCTGATGCACTATCTGCAGTTGGATTTTTCTTTCCCTTCTTTTTCATGATTATGTCAGTTGGAGCTGGAATTGGAATGGGGGGAAGTGCCGCAATATCAAGATTTATTGGGGCCCATAAGAAAGAAGAAGCCGATAATGTTGCAGCGCATACTATTGTATTAATGGTAATATTGGGAATTATTATTACAATCCCTTTTGTTGTATTTTCAAGAAATCTCTTTGAACTAATGGGTGCGGGAAATGTAATTGACGATGCAACTATTTATGCCCAGATTATGTTTGCAGGGACATTACTTATATTCTTCTCAAATGTTGCAAATTCGATCCTTAGGGGGGAAGGAGACGCAAAGAGATCTATGTATGCAATGGCATTTGGTTCTGTATTGAATATAATACTTGATCCAATATTTATATATCCTCTGAAGATGGGCGTTGCAGGCGCAGCATGGGCATCAATTATTTCAATGGTAATATCTTCAGGAATTCTGTTCTACTGGCTTTTCATTAAAAAGAATAGCTACGTATCAATTAATCTTTCTAATTTCAGATTTCATAAATTTATTTTGTTGGATATACTAAGAGTTGGCATACCATTTTCATTATCCCAATTACTAATGTCCTTTTCTTTTTTGGGATTGAATCTAATTGTAGTCTTTGTTGGTGGCACTGACGGAATTGCAGTATACACTACCGGTTGGAGAATTGTAATGTTTGGAACATTACCTCTAGTCGGAATGGCCACAGCAGTAACTGCAGTTACCGGTGCTGCATACGGTGCAAATGAAATAAAAAAATTGGACATTGCTTACATCTATTCTGTAAAGATAGGTCTCCTAATTGAAGTATTTGTTGCATTAATAGTTTTTATATTTGCGCCACAAATTGCTTCCATATTTACTCAATCCGAAGGTGGGGCGAGGATTTTTAACGATATTGTAAGTTTCTTGAGAATCTCTGCTATTTTTTATCCTTTAGTTTCTTTTGGAATGTTTTCTTCAGCTATGTTTCAAGGCACTGGAAAAGGAATCAACTCGCTTATAATCACCCTCTTTAGGACAATAATATTTACAGTACCATTTTCATATTTATTTGCTATACCCATGAAGATGGGACTTAACGGTGCTTGGTGGGGGCTTGTTGTGGGTAATGTCATAGGTGCAACTATTGCCTTTATTTGGGCAAGAATATATATCAAAGAATTAAAAAAGTAATTAATAATAAGCAATATAGCATTTATTCATTTTCTAATTTCGATATAAATTTCAAATCTTGAAATATTCTTATAGAAAGATACTTAAATTATAAATTATAATATAGGATGGTGTTTTTAATGAAAAAAATCTTAATTCGATCAATAGGACTTACAATAGTATTAATATTGACTTTGTCTGTTTTGACTGTTTATCTAGCAGATGAGACAGAAAGCACTTTTTGTTATCAAGTGCCTGACACTGTAAGAAGTCTATCTTTAGTTGCAAATGGATACTATACAGCAGCCGCAGCAGTAGGTGAAGATCCAGAAATATTCATTTGTGATAAAGATGGAGTGATATGGGGTTGTAAAAAACGTGCCTTAGCCATACTTCTTACTTCTGACGGTAGATATACTGTTGTAGGAATGAATGATGGTGTAGAACTTTATGATAATTCTAAGGCAGTGGATATCACAAAGAGTAGTTCTAGGGAAATTGTGGGGGGCCATTGGGAACCATATTTGCCAGGAGATCCTGATTCAAGATATAGGTGGGTAGAGGATTATCATACAACTCAGAGTACAAGTTATACTTGTAATCCTTTATGGAAATATACTACCAAATTGGAAACAAGAATTCTTGCAATCAATGAAACTGCTTCATATATACCTGTAGGGGCCGCCGATAAAGTATTTGTATTGGATAAACAAGGTAAATTATCCTGGGAATATCAAACAGACAGTTCAGTTAACTATATTTCTATAGTTGAAAACTATATTGCTGTAGGATCACAGAAATCTGTTTATTTGTTCAAAACAAATGGAGATCTAATTTGGACTTATTCTGTTAGCGGAACACCTGAAACAATAGCTATGAGTAGAACTGGGCCATATGTTAGCGTTGGGACAAGTACCGGTAATATTTATTTACTTGATGGCGAAGGCACTCTTAAATGGAGCTATAAAAATAAATCTGCCATCAAAACTATATCTATGACGGGATTAGGAACTTACATTGTTGCAGGTAGTACTGATGGATCAATCTTTTTCTTTAATAGAGAGGGAACTAAATTATGGACATACAAGACAAATGGGCCAGTAAACAACATAGATATCTCCTCACAAGGGCAATACGTTGCAGCAGGCGCAGATAAGGATGGATACTACCTCTTTGATTGGAACGGAAAGAAACTTTGGAACAGTGCAAATAAAGAGATATACTTCTGGGCAATTCATGTCGCTGATGATGGGAAATGGCTTCTTGGTGGAAATGGAAAATATATGGGCGGTAACCCAGATATGAAAAATAGCAATAACGTTTGTTTCTTCAACACCGTTAATTACGCTAAAGCTGGGGAACAACCAGATAAGAATACGGAAGTGACAACAACCCCTCCAGAAACTACCCCCACTACTCAAACTACAAACAAATTTCCAT
>CAZVXE010000091.1:0-3409 GCA_964630765.1 uncultured Thermococci archaeon
TCGCAACTACTGACTATTCTGCATGTAAAACTGCTGATGCGATATTAATCTGTGTCGAAACTCCTTTTGATTCTGATAAATGGGAGCCAAAGTATGATTCATTGAAATCAGCTCTAAAGAGTGTGGCTGAAAATATGTCAAAAAACTCATTAGTAATTGTTGAATCAACTATAGCCCCTACAACTATGGAAACTTTAGTAAAACCGATCCTAGAAAATACTTCAAAGATGGAAGCGGGTAAGGATTTTTTACTTGGTAACTGTCCTGAAAGAGTAATGCCTGGAAAACTTCTCTATAACATTGAAAATCTATCCAGAGTATGTGGTGGAATAAACGAAGAAACAAGGGAGAGAATGCTTCAACTTTATTCCCATATTGTCAAAGGAGAGCTCTACCCGACAGACTGTATTACTGCTGAAGTTGTAAAAACAGCAGAAAACGCTTACAGAGATGTTGAGATAGCTTTTGCTAATGAAGTTGCATTGATCTGTGAAAAACTTGGAATCAACGTCTACGAAGTAAGGGAATTAGTAAACAAAGCACCTTACAGGAATATGCACTTACCAGGTGCAGGTGTTGGAGGGCACTGCCTCCCAAAAGACTCACTATTACTGTCTTATGGTGTAAAAGGTATACTAACTCCTGAACTAATGATACTTGCAAGAAATCTAAACAAAAAAATGCCTTCCCACACAGCTGGGCTTTTGACAGATGCCTTAAAAGAAAAAGGAATGGATGCCAAAGGCAAAAAGATTACAGTCTGTGGATTTGCCTACCTTGAGAATTCTGATGATACCAGAAACACCCCTTCCTTAGGCGTAATTAATGCACTAAAGCAAAAGGGTGCAATTGTTGAGGTTCATGATCCCTTCGTAAAAAGCTATGAAGGGCTTGAAATAAAAAAAGACTTTTACAGTTGTGTAAAAGACTCAGATGCCCTAGTATTTGTCACAGCACACTCTGAATACAAAAATCTTGACCTAAGCAAAATCAAGGGATTATTGAAGACCCCAATAATAATTGACGGAAGAAATATCTTTGATAAAGAAGAAATGATAAAAAAAGGATTTCTTTACAAAGGTGTTGGAAAAGGATAGATTAAATTTTTATTATTTTATTAGTCATATAAGAATCTATTGCCGAGATTGCAACTTCAAGCGCATGAAGACCTTCCTCTCCTGAAACTGGAGGTGCTGTGTTCTTTTTTAGATAGTTGATAAAACAATCAAGCTCTATTGCCAATGGCTCCTTTCTTTCAATTTTCGCGTCTTTTTCCCACTCTTTATCAAATAAAACAAGCTTTTGCTCAATATAATCAACTTCGGCTATGCCTTTATCTGCGACAACAGTAAGGCTCCTCACTTTATGCGGGGTATGCCAGTTGGTATCAATTAATCCTGTGCAAGTATTCCCAAAAGTCATGAGAATTGTTGCAAAGTCCTCGAAAGGGTGAATTCTTTTGCCACCTGTTGCGTATACTGTTTTTACTTTTTCTTCCAATAAAAAAGACATTATGTCGATATCATGAACACCTAAATCAATAATAATTCCCACATCTCTTATTCTAGGATTGTAAGGTCCGACCCTCTTTGAAGACATTGTGACAACTTTTCCAAGAGTATCATTTTTTATTAATTCCTTTAGCTTTTGAATAGCTGGATTAAACCTTTCGATATGACCAACTGATAGTTTTATATCTTCTTTCTTAGCCTTGTCAATTATTTCCTTACCATGTTCAACTGTATCTGCAATTGGTTTTTCAACTAAGATATCAACGCCGTTTTCTATAAGATAGTCGCATACGGTCTTATGGAGTTTTGTTGGAACAGCCACGACAGCAGCATCAATACCTTCTTTTACAAGCTCTTTGTAATCTAAAAATCCTTTTGTGTTAAAAGTGCCTGATAATTCAGTAACTCTTTTTTTGTCAATGTCAGATATGCCAACTAGCTCAACATCCATCGACGCAAGATTTCTTATGTGGTGACCCCCCATAACTCCGGCGCCTATTACTCCAATTTTAATCATTTGAATTCCTCAAAGAACGAAACAATATGTTCAATTTCTTCTTTATTTAATAATGGGTGAACAGGAATTGATATAACTTCCTCTGCAGCTTTTTCTGTTTCTTTTAGTTTATCCTTGTACCCAAGTTCAATGTATAAGGGCTGCTTATGTAGAGGCATTGGATAGTAAATTCCATAGCCTATATCGGATTTTTTAAGACCTTGAATTACTTCATCCCTTCTGCCATCTTTTATTCTCAAAGTATACTGGTGAAAAACATGCTCGTTATTTGGATTAATTTTTGGACATTGCAGGTAGTCTAGTTTGGATAATTTTTTTGAATAATATTCTGCATTTTTTTTTCTAGTTTTATTAAATCCGTCAAGTTTGTTCAGCTGACAAATACCGATAGCTGCACAAATATCAGTCATCCTAAAGTTAAATCCCAGTGCATCATAGTAGTACCTTTTCTCCTGCCCATGGTTTCTAAACTTTCTTGCTTTTTCATATACTGATTTGTCATTAGTTGAGATCATTCCGCCTTCTGAAGTTGTCATATTTTTTGTTGGATAGAATGAAAAGCATCCGGTACCAAATGAACCCACCTTTTTCCCGTCAAATTTTGCCCCGTGTGCTTGGGCAGCATCTTCTATCAAGATTAGATTATGATCCTCACATATCTCATTTATTGCCTTTAGATCTGCCGCTTGCCCGTATAGGTGGACGGGCATTATTGCCCTAGTCTTCTTAGTAATTTTGTCTTCTATTAAAGAAGGGTCTAAATTAAAGGAATTTGGATCTATATCAACAAAGACTGGTTTTGCGCCTGTGAAAAGGACAGAGTTGGCCGTTGCAACAAAGGTAAACGAGGTAGTTATGACCTCATTTCCCTTCCCTATGCCATTTGAAAGGAGGGCAACATGCAAAGCCGTTGTTCCGTTAGAGGTAGATATTGCATATTCTGTACCAATATAATCTGCAAATTTTTTTTCAAATTCATCGACTTTTTTTGATTGGGCAATATTTCCGCTCATTAATACAGATTTGACTGCTTCTATTTCCTCTTGATCTATAGATGGTTTTGCAATTGGTATCATTTTTATTCCTCTAAAAGTCCATAGTCGTCTTTATTCAAATAAAAGGTAGTCTTGCATACTATGCATTCCATTAAAACTTTATCTTTCTCGTCACCAATTTTGACTGCTTTTCTACCACATTTGCAGACAAAACCTTTGAGCTTTGCAGGATTTCCGAACACAAGCCCATATGCTGGAACATTCTTTGTAACTACTGCACCTGACCCCACCATAGCATATTCTCCGATAATAATTCCGCATATTATAGTAGCATTAGCACCAATAGAGGCTCCTTTCTTAACGAGGGTAGTAACAAGCTCCCAGTT
>CAZVXE010000092.1:0-3248 GCA_964630765.1 uncultured Thermococci archaeon
ACACAACATATGTCCTAGGCGCAGGATACTATCTAAATTAATTTTTTATTATTTAATATCTCCACTTATTTTTTGCCCGTTCCTTTAATTATGGACTTTTGAATAGTAATATTTATATAATAGTATTTTTAGTATATTATGATATATTAAAAATACCAATTTTAGTATATAGATATATCGTAGGTGCCCAAAAATGGTAGAAATATATGATATACTCCCACAAAATCCTTGGTGGGAGGATAAAAAACTCATTGAAAATGATGAGAAGTTAACAAATTTAAATTCTGCCCGTTATATATGGATTCCAAGAATTAAGTCCCATATAGATATTGAAAAGGATAGCGTCTATTCGCTTAGGGGCCCAAGGCAAGTTGGGAAAACTACTCTTCTAAAAATAATGATTAGAGAACGGCTAATGAAAAAAAATCCTGTTGATATTTGTTATTTCACATGTGATCTCATGAGATCAAATATTGAACTAAAGGATACAATTGAAGCTTATCTAAAATGGGCATTGAGACAGTCTAAAGATAGAAAAATAATTATGATTGATGAGATATCAAGAGTAGAGGATTGGGAGCTTTCAATAAAATTCATAGTTGATACTTATGGGCTTATGGATAAAACATTTGTCCTAACAGGTTCATCTTCCTGGGATTTAAAACATAGCATTGAGAGGTTACCCGGCAGAAAGGGTGAGATGAAGAATGGCAACATCAATAAGATACTTCTCCCAATGAAATTTTCTGAATATGTTGAACTAAAGTCCAAAAGTCTCGGACAGAAATTTAAGGATATGGGGCTTTTTGATAATTCAATAAGAATAGATGCTCTAAACGATATCTTAAATGGGGACGCTGAAAAATGGATTAATCCCTTAATTCCTCAAATGAATTCCTTAGAAGACATAATGGAGGATTATCTTATTGATGGAGGGATTATGACAGCTGTTAACTCTATCGCATCCACAGGAGCAATTCCAAATAGCATTTATGAGCTTTATCTCCAATTTTTTTTTGGAGATCTAACAAAACTTGGGAGAGACGAGGGTTTAGCTAAGAGGATTATTTCTGCAATCATTAAGCATGAAGGTAAACCCATAGGGTGGCTTAAAATTTCAAGAGAGGCAGATGTTTCAAGCACGGTGACAGTCAATCAGTACTGTGAGTTGCTTCAGACTTTATTTGCAGTCAATATTTATCCTGCAGTAGATTTCGATAAAAAAACGGCCAAACATAGATCTGAGAAAAAAATACAGATTCCAAATCCTTTCTTTTTCCATGCTTTTAGAGGATTCTTAGTAAATCCTGGAGGTAACTATTATAAAATGGCCCAAACATATCTTTTGTCTCCTGAAAATAAATCTATTTTGACAGAAAGTTTATGTGGTGATCATCTTGCTAGACTAGCATATAATTATTCCCCTACAGATTTATTTGATGTATCAAATTCTCTTTTCTATTACAGAACGAACAAAGGGGAATCCGTAGATTATGTTGTAAGGCTTGGGGAAGAACTTATCCCCGTAGAGGTAAAATACCAATCAAAAATTGGCAGTCACGACTTTAAGAATTTAAGAAGATTTGATAAAGGATTACTTGTCACAAAAAATCATATAGATCTTGATAATAAATATAGGGCAATCCCACTTAGTTTATTCTTAATGCTAATATGAACTATAAATAAGAATGTATTTATGTAAGAACTGTTAAGGTATAAAACAGCAGGTCATGCTATGGGAGAATGGGACTATATTGAAGTTGATGGAGAAAAGATGGAAGGCTATTGCATTTATACCTATAGATCTGAGAAGGTGCACGTGTTTTACAGAATGAAGGATGATTTGACCAACATTGAAGAAGAGGTTAGAGAAAAAAATAAAGATTATATACCAAAGACAAAGAGACCATTATGGTGTTTTCTTTCAAACTTTAGAAGGATTCCAAAAAGTGAATGCTACACTTCACACTGCCCGTTTTTGGCATACTGTGACACTGATTAGGGGATTACACCCCGCAGATGGATATATATCAATAAAAGATTTATATTAGAGTTTCATAATACTGTTTATGAACTCTAGAATTAGTAATTTAATATCCAATAAAAAAATCATTAAATTCTGTAAAGATAATTATATCAAAAAATTATCCCTCTTTGGATCAGCTTTGACAGAAAACTTTAATCCTGAAAGTGATATTGATTTGCTAGTAGAGTTTGAAGATGGGCATACGCCAAGCATTTTTAAAATATTAGAAATGGAAGAAGAACTATTTTCTTTTTTTGAAGAATGTAAAATCGATCTAAGGACACCAAATGATCTTAGTAGATATTTTAGAACTCAAGTAATTCAAAGCTCAGAGGTAATTTATGCAAGGTCCTAGTCCTGACATTGTCAGAATTAATCAAGATATTCCTCCTCTTGAACGAAAAATTAAGAAAATAGTAGAAAAATAGACAATAAGAAATAAATCAATTATTAGGGCGTTAGTGATCACATGTCAGAAAATATTTCTCAAGAAATCGAATCATTGGTCAGAGAAGCTGCATTTTTTGTAGAGGCTCAAGGAGAAGATGCATTTCCAATGTTTCGGACAAAAGGCAGATTCTTATCTGATGATATTTATGTGTTTGTCTGGATTGTTAGGAGCAAGAGGATAATAAGGCTTGTATTTCCCCCGGACAATATGGGAGAAGATATAGAGATAACTAATATGACAGACGCAAGGGACACAAACATAACTGAAATGATAATGAAGATAGCTAACAGCCACAAGGGCGAAGGCTGGTCTGAACCTTATCTTTGGAAGAGGCCGGGAGAAAGTATTGACTCAGAAAAAATATCATTCATCAAGAATGTCACCCACAAGGGTAAGACGTACGTCGTTGGTGCCGGGTATTACCTCGATTAACTGAATATTCGAAAATAGAATTATGAAGCCCTGGGCGGGGATTGAACCCGCGACCTCCTGCTTACCAAGCAGGCACTATACCACTAAGCCACCAGGGCATAAGATTTAGATTTTCATATTATTATAAAAGGTTTTTCTATAGGGACCTGTCTAAGAAATAAGGTCTTTTGGTGTATTGATGGATTCTAATCTTGAATATTTTACTTCTGGTACTATATTTATAGATTCTCTTTTTCCTGCCTTAATTAGGGACGGTGAGAGTCTCCTTTGTGCCTATATTAACATATTATGGAGAATATTAAACACTTTAAGGATATATAGAGATGGATAAATAGATAG
>CAZVXE010000093.1:0-3233 GCA_964630765.1 uncultured Thermococci archaeon
CAAACTTGAAGTTCAAATCAAACTTTGTATAGTGCCTTCCCCCTATATCAAGGGATGTCATGACAAGGCTATCATCCATTGGTACGGTGGCCCAGCCCACTCTATTGATTCCTTTTTTGTCGCCTATGGCCTCAGAAAATGCCATCCCCATCGCTATGCCTATATCCTCAACAAGGTGGTGAGTTAGATCCCCTTCTGCCTTTATCTCTATATCAAAAAGGCTGTACCTGGAAAAAGTTTCAAGCATGTGATCAAAGAACTTCTTTGATGTTGAAATTTTATATTTTCCCTGACCATCTATATTCAACTTAATCTTGATATTGGTTTCCTTTGTTTTTCTTTCAATCTTTGATTCTCTCAAAACAAATCACCCAAAAATTTCCCTTACGTTCTTTAAATCAATCTTATTAGTGTAAATTGCTGTTCCAACTACAGCTTTGTTTATCCCAACTTTATCAAGCATTATTAAATCATCAATTGATGAAATCCCACCTGATGCAATTATTTCTACATCGGTAAGAGATAAAATCTTTTTGTATAATTCTATATCGGGCCCCTTCATTCTTCCCTCAACACCTATGCTCGTAATGAGATAAGAAGATGCATATTCCTCTAAATTTTTGATTGCGTCAAATATTGTTAATCCTGAGCCTTGAGTCCAACCAGAAATTGACACCTCTTCTCCTTTAACATCCAATGCTATGACTATCCTTTCCTTTCCAAATTCATCCCTTATCTTTTTTAGAAGTTCAAGATTTTTTACTGCTGAGGTTCCCATTATGAGTTTATCTGCCCCAGCATCTATTAATTCTCTAAATATTTCTATGCTTCTTATCCCGCCTCCGACCTCGGCTGGGACTTTAACTTCTGAAAGGATTTTTTTAATTATGTCCCTATTTGTATCGGTATTATAAATCGCAGCATCAAGGTCAATCAAATGCAAATAATCTGAGAACTCTGCCCACTTTTTTGCTATTGTCATTGGGTCTGCATTCTCAAATATCTTGGTGCCAGGGTCTCCTCCGACAAGTTGAACGCATTTTCTATTCAAGATGTCAACTGCGGGCAAAACTTTCATATTGTGCTCTCCACTATATTTATATAATTTTTAAGAAGTTTTAGTCCGGGGTCGCCACTCTTCTCCGGGTGAAACTGTGTGCCATAGATAAAATCCTTTGCAACTATTGATGGGAACTTGATCCCATACTCTGTTTCGCCTAAAGTGTAATCAGGGCCACAGAAAGGTGCATAAGAGTGTACAAAATAGAAATAAGATTCATTTTTTATTTCTATCAAGAGCGGGTCATCATCTAAGAATTCTATACTGTTCCAACCCATGTGTGGAACTTTTTGTCCTTCGGGAAGCTTCTTTACTGAACCCGGTATGAGATCTAATCCCTTGAAAAATCCGTTTTCTTCACTATCTGAAAAAAGCATTTGCATTCCCAGACATATTCCCAAAAGGGGTTTTGTTTCCACTTCTTTTTTTAATACTTTTATGAAAGGCGCGAGATTCTTCATCCCATCTTCAAAAGCTCCCACACCGGGGAGAATTAAACCGTCACAATCAAAATCCTCTTCTTTATCGATAAAAACAGGTTCTACTTTTAGAAATCTAAATGCTTTATACACGCTCTTTAAATTCCCCATTCCGTAATCTATGATACCAATCTTAACAGACATTTAATATCTCCCTTAAACTAGAAATTAATTTAACACATTCCTCGTAAGTTCCCACAGACGCCCTAAGGTAGTTTTTGCCTTCAAAGTATCTTATTAAAATCCCCTTTTTCAAAAGCCCTTCATATAAATCTCTTGGATTTTCTGTTTCAAATAGTATGAAATTGGCACTTGACTGAATTGGTTTTATTTCCTTTATCTCTTGCATCGCACCATAAAGATATTTCCTGTTTTCCTTTATTTTTTTGACAGCGTCTTTCATGAAATCTTCATGTTGGATCGCCAACTCCACAACTTTCATGGATATTAGGTTTAGATTATATGGAAGCATGACTTTGCTCATCGACTCAATCAACGTTTCTGATGCCACACAGTATCCTGTTCTAAATCCTGCAAGCCCAAATGCTTTTGAAAATGTTTTCATCACAATTAGATTATCATAATTATTTAACAAGTGCAATCCTGAATGGCCAGAAAATTCAGCGTATGCTTCATCGAGGATAACGAGTATCCCTGTGTCCAATACAGCTTTAATCTCTTCATCAGGGTATAAGACGCCAGTTGGATTATTCGGGCTACAAATAATTGCAATTTTAGAACTTTTGGCTTCTGAGATTATTTTTTCAACTGGGAGAGTATAATCATTATTAAGAGGGATTATTATTGGAAGTCCCGAATATATCCTTGCTATAGACGAATAAAGTGAAAAAGTAGGGGATGGTATCAAAACTTTATCAAGCGGAGAGATAAATGCTTTCCCTATTGTATCAATAATCTCATCACTACCATTTCCAATTAAGACATTTTCTTTTTCAAATCCAATATAATCTGCAATTCTTTTCCTTATGTCCGAATTTGTAACTTCTGGATATCTGTTAAAAGGCATTGATAAGAGCTTGTCATGTAAGGCCCAAATTACCGCTTCGTTTTTCCATGGGAGTTCATTTGCATGTAACCTATTTATGTTCTGATCCGATACTGAAACTTCTGAAGAGTATGGATCAAGACTGTCTAAGAGATCCCTATCAAATTTACTTTTCATCTTCAAACCTCACATTAACAGCTTTTTCGTGTGCGAATAGTCCTTCTGATTTAGCAAGTGTTGAAACAGTACCCCTATAAGCCTTTAGCCCATCCTTTGTAACATACTGAAATGTATATTTTTTTAGGAAGTCATCAACTGAAAGGCTAGAATAAAATCTTGCAAATCCTGATGTCGGAAGGACGTGATTTGTTCCTGAAACATAATCGCCCATAGCTTCAGGCGAGTAGTCTCCTAAGAATACTGATCCGGCATTTTTTATCCTTGCAAGAACTGAGAATGGTTCATTGATCATAATCTCTAAATGTTCAGGGGCAAAGCTATTTGAAAGTTCTATAGCCTCATCAATAGAGGATATAATGAATATCCCGCCTCGTTTGAGTGATTCTTCAAGTATTTCCTTTCTTGGAAGTATTTTAAGTTCATTTTCTATTTCTCTAACAACTTTTTCAGCAATGGATCTTGATGTAGTCAATAGGTATGCTGAAGCAAGAGGATCGTGTTCAGATTG
>CAZVXE010000094.1:0-3168 GCA_964630765.1 uncultured Thermococci archaeon
CCCAAGTCCGGCAAGGATAATCTTATCTTCATCATCCATGCAATATATTTAGAGATTTAGAAATAAAAAGGTATTTGTTATATTTTATTTATTATTTGATTTTAGCTTTGCAATATCCTCATTTTTACCTATGATAGCAAGAGAGCTATTCTCAGTTATAGTGAAGCTCCCTCCTGGGATCAGATGGAAAGGTCCTTTTGG
Source organism: uncultured Thermococci archaeon (assembly GCA_964630765.1). Taxonomy (GTDB): domain Archaea; phylum Methanobacteriota_B; class Thermococci; order Methanofastidiosales; family Methanofastidiosaceae; genus Methanofastidiosum. Next base: position 202 of record CAZVXE010000094.1, read on the forward strand.
CCCCTCTTTCACGGCTATAACCTGTATTCCATAGTTATCATATAATTTTAATTCAGCAAGTGTCTTACCCACATAATCTTTTGGAGCTTTTAGCTCAAAGATTTTATAATCGGGTTCAACAGGAAGCCAATTGATAAGATTTGGCGTTGTGAGCGTTTCTGCAAGTTCTATCGCAACATCTTTTTCAGGATAGATTATCTTTGTGGCACCAACTAGCCCTAAAATACGACCATGATCTTCATTTATTGCTTTTGCTATTATCTTTTCAATACCTAAATCCTTCAGATAGAGGGTAATCATAACACTTGCTTCAATATTGTCCCCCATACATACTATTGCCGCATCTACAGATTTATCCACAAACTCCGATAACACTTTCCTGTCAGTCGTATCAGCAACAATTGCTTGGGTAACAAAATCTTTAATCTGCTCAACTTTTCTTTCTGATTCGTCAATAACTAAGACTTGATTTCCTAGTTTGTGAAGGGCAGTTGCAACATTTATGCCGAAATTCCCAAGACCAATAACTACAAATTGTTTCATCAAATCACACTCTTATCCCACAAAGATATCTGCCTTTGGGTATTTAAAAGATATTTCCTTTTGTTTACCCAATAATGAAAATCCTATTGCCAATGGACCTATTCTCCCTATTAGCATAAGTGATATAATTACTAATTTTCCGATTGAACTAAGGTGAGGAGTTATACCAAGAGAAAGACCAACAGTGCCAAGTGCAGAGACAATTTCAAAAAGAAGTGAAATGAAAGAGAATTCTTCTGTGAAAAGCAATATTCCTAAAGCAACGACTATAAAAATCATTGAAGTTATAAAAATACCAAAAGCTTTGTCTATTTTCTCAGGGGATATAATTCTCTTGAAGACATTTACGTCTTTTTTGCCTTTTAGAAGATAATATGTGAATAGAACTAACACCCCAAAGGTGCTTGACTTCATACCCCCTCCAGTTCCTCCAGAAGATGCACCTATAAACATCAAGATCATCATGATAAAAAGGCTTGGTAAGCCCATAATAGATATATCAACGCTATTAAATCCAGTCGTGCTTGAGGATGATATTGCTTGAAACAAAGACGCCATAATTGAATCGCCTTCAGAAATAAAAATAATAACGAATCCAAATAATATTAGGGCTATTGTTAGCAAGAAGCTAAATTTAGTATAGACTGAGAGTTTCTTTTGTTCCTTTTTATAAGATGCTCCGATGAATCTTAAGACATCATAGATAACAAAAAATCCGATTGCCCCAAGTATGCACAAAATGCTGATGACTACGTTCAATAAAATACTGCTTTGGTATCCTATAAATCCATCTTTGAATAGTGAGAATCCTGCGGTGCAGAAAGCAGAGACTGAATGAAAGACCCCTAAATACAAAGCATCATTAAAACCAAAATCTTTTGTCCAATAAAGAGTGAGTACTAAAGCGCCCAAAGCTTCTATTGTGAATGTAATTATTGTTATTATTTTTACAAACCATATCATATTCACTGTCGTTGGTCTCTTAACAGATTCTCTTAGAAGTATTCTATCTGTGATGGATATTTTTCCTCCAAGTCCCAAGACCATTAATGTAACCCCTATCATATACCCAAGTGCTCCAATCTGGAATAATAGCAATATTATCCCTTGGCCAAAAAGAGAATAATATGTTCCAGTATCTTCGACTATAAGGCCAGTGGTAGTTGAAGCCGAAGTAGAAGTGAAAAGGGCGTCAATATAATTTTGAGAGATGCCAGATGAGGAGGCCACAGGCAACATAAGCAATAATGACCCTATTATTGATATGGAAATATACCCTATTACAAGTAACTGAATTGGCGTTAAAACATCCCATAGTTTTTCTAGAGTTATTTTCTTCATCTGGTCTATCTTTTTTATTTTCTTTTATATCTATTTCTTTTATTTTATTGAAATCCTTGAGATTAAATTTATATTAATTGAAATATATTACTAATATTAAGGGTGTGTGAATGGAACTAATTTTAAGAAATGCTAGATTAAATGACAATAATTATTTAGTTGATATAGGGATTTGTGATGGCAAGTTTTCCGAGATAAAAAAGAATATCTCACAAAAAGGCGATGAAGAAATTGACCTCAAAGGAAGATTTGTTTCTCCGCCGTTAGTTGATATACATGTCCACATGGATGCAGCTCTTACAGTGGGTGAGCCAAGATACAATCTTGGTGGCTCTCTTTTAGAAGGTATTGACATATGGGCCGAAAGAAAAAAGACCCTTACAAAAGAAGATGTTAAGGCTAGGGTAAGGAAAGCATTGAAGTGGGAAATTGCAAACGGAGTCACTAGAGTTAGGACGCATGTTGATGTTTGCGACCCATCCCTAAAAGCCCTAAATGCATTATCTGAAATCAAAGAAGAATTCAAGAACTATCTCGACCTCCAGATAGTGGCATTTCCCCAGGAAGGTATTTTCTCTTATCCTGATGGCGAGGAGCTTATGAGAAAAGCAATGGAGAAAGGTGCAGATGTAGTTGGAGGAATTCCGCATTATGAGTGGACGAGAGAAGATGGTGTAAAGGACACAATATTTGCTGTTTCATTAGGAAAAGAACTAGGCAAAATGGTGGACCTCCACATAGATGAAACTGATGACGAACACTCAAGATTTGTTGAAGTCCTAGCCGCTGAAACAATAAAAAATAATTACCAAGGAAAAGTAACGGCAAGCCATACAACTGCAATGCACTCCTATAATAATGCTTATGCTTTCAAACTTCTTGGGTGGATTAAGAAGGCAGAACTAAATATGGTTACAAATCCCCTTGATAATTCAGTTCTCCAGGCAAGATTTGATACCTATCCAAAAAGAAGAGGCCACACAAGGGTAAAGGAAATGGACGCAATGGGGATAAATGTCTCTATAGCTGATGACTCGATAATGGATCCATGGTATCCACTTGGACTTGGAGACCCTTTGCAGG
>CAZVXE010000095.1:0-3149 GCA_964630765.1 uncultured Thermococci archaeon
AATTAATAGAATAGATTTTCTAAAATAAAGTCTAATTATAATCTATTTGGCCTTAAAATTAGGGCCAAATTCTAAAATAGGGATATTTTTAATAAAATTATCATTTGAAATGCAACTATGCCGAGATAAGGATAATCAATGGCTCAAAAATATGTTAGCCATGTTTTCAATAGATGCTAATTTTAGGGCCAAGATCCTAATAATCACTAAGGCCTTCTGTAAGGTGGCCTGATATTATGCTATTTTCTTATTGGGAAAAGAGTGGTATAGTTAAGCATGAAGGCCTAATTCACGACGTCTACTTTGATGATAAAGACCTCGAAAGCTATCTAGAGTATACCAGTAATTATCCAGTTTCGCATACTTGTTTAGACTACCCCATGATAACTAATGAGGATAGAGAAAAAAAGTTTCTTGAAGATCTTAGGGCATGCGCAAAAGACAAGCGTTTTCAGTATCTTGACCTAGATAATGCCGTACTTGTGTATGAGAATCTAGAGGCCCTAAATTTAGGGCCAAAAACATCGATTGAAAGATTGTTCTTCCTTAAAGGGTTTCACTTAGCTATGTTGGAAAGCTTCGATATAGCTTCAAACTGGCAGCAACCAACTTCTATCGAACTGGTCACATTGGATTGGGGGACAAATGAGCTTTCAAGAGTAGAGATTATTCTCTTTGAACTAATCTACGAAAAAATATTCACGCCAGTACTAAAGAGTGTACACAAAGAAGGAAATACATGGCGTCATGTCCATAGGACAATTTCGAAAGAAAAGGCCATTAATTTTTTGTGTAAGAATTCTCCAATAATTTATAGAAATCAGAAGGTTCCAGAAACTATCCTGACACTTTCACTTAGGTTAAACTATCCTCTAATTGATGAACTGGCCCAAAAAATATATCTCAAGGAAGTCTTATTCTTAGAGGATGCTCCTAACTTTTACGGAGACGATCTAAAGGTTTATGGCCCTTATAAAAAAGGAGATATTGGAAAGATACCAAAAAGAACATATGAGATTCTAATTGAAAATGCAGTTGTAAAAGATACAGTTTGTGGCCCAAAGACACTGATGGATTGGGCTTTGACCTATTATGACGCAGGATTAAACATTCTGCCCCTCGTACCCCGTGATAAATTTCCAATGATCAAATGGGGGAAGTATGAGAAAGAGAGGGCAAAAAGAGAGGATGTCATTTCTTGGTGGACAAAACAGCCTGAAGCAAATATTGGAATTATAACTGGAGAAATAAATAACTTAGTAGTAGTCGATGTAGATAAAGAACAGGGCAAAAAATCTTTAGAAATACTTTACAACAAGGAAATGCCATTAACGGCCGTAACAAAGTCAATAAGAGGAAAACACTACTATTTTAAAAATACAGACAAATGGGGCAGTCATATTGGAATCTATCCTGATATCGACATAAGAGGGGAAGGAGGGCTTATAGTAGCACCTCCAAGCATACACCCTAGTGGAAAAGAGTATAGGTGGATTAATCCCATACTTGAAACAGAAATAGCTGAAATGCCTACCGAGCTAGTTGAGGCTTTCAAGGAAAAGATTAGAAGTAAGCCCAACATATTTGAAGGTAAGATAAAACAAGGGGAGAGAAATAAGGCCTTAACATCAATATCTGGAACTCTGAGAAACATCGGTCTTGATCCAGAGCACATACGAGCCACACTCCTTGCAATAAATCAAGTTAGAATGCAAGAGCCGTTGCCAGAAAAAGAGGTATCAAAAATAACTACAGATTTTCAAAAGAGTTTTTTCACTTTGAGCGATATGGGAAATGCAGAGCGTATGGTCAAGTACTATGGCGAAACTATAAGGTATTGCAGTTCTCTTGGAAGATGGTATATATGGAACGGGGATAGATGGGAAGAGGACTCGGTAAAAAAGATTAAGCTCATAGCTATGGAAGTTGCAAGATTTATTTTTTCAGAGGCTTCTATGGAGCCATATCTAGAAAATCAGAGAAAGTTGTCCAACTGGGCGTTAACTTCTCAGATGGAGCCAAGATTAAATGCAATGGTAAATGCTGCAATGGCTATGGTGCCTATAACTCCAGATGATCTTGATAAAGATTTATTTCTTTTGAATGTTCAAAATGGAACAATAAATCTAAAGACAATAGAGTTTGATGAAGCCCATTCTAAAGATAGCTATATCACAAAGATTGTCGATGTAGTCTATGATTCCGAGGCAAAATGCCCTTTATGGGAGAATTTCCTTCATGAGATCTTCGAAGGTGATATGGAACTAATTTCGTATATCCAGGAGCTCGTTGGGTATAGTCTCACAGGAGATACAAGTGAGCAGATACTTCTCTTTCTTTATGGCGGTGGTCAAAACGGGAAATCAACCTTTATGAATGTTCTAAAAGCCTTACTTGGGGAATATGCAAAGCAGACTGACTTTTCAACATTTACTGTTAGGAAGAACGATTCTGGTCCTAGAAATGATCTAGCAAGACTCAAAGGAGCTAGGCTTGTAAGCACGATAGAGATCGAGGAGGGAAAGCAGCTTGCAGAAAGCCTTGTTAAACAAGTAACTGGTGAGGATACAATTAAGGCCAGATTTCTATATTCAGAGGATTTTGAGTTTCTGCCAAATTTTAAGATCTGGCTAGTTGCCAATAATAAGCCGATAATCAAGGGCGGTGACTTTGCAATATGGAGGAGGATAAGACTAATACCTTTTAATGTGAAAATCCCAGAAGAAAAGAAGGACAAAGAGCTTGGTAAAAAACTAAAGGAGGAGCTCCCAGGCATTTTGAACTGGGCGCTTGAAGGGTGCAGAAGATGGCAATCTGAAGGGCTAAAAACTCCAAAATCAGTTGAACTCGCAACAAAAGAATATGAGGAAGAGATGGATCCAATCAAGGAGTTTTTAGAGGATATCTGCACGACAGAGACTCTAGGCAAAACAAAGACCGGAGAGCTTTACCAGACCTATGAAGAGTACTGCAATTTTGTAAAAATAAATCCAATTCCAAACAGGGTATTTGGAAGAAGACTTGCCCAGATAGGAATCAAAAGGTCAAGAGATCACAACGGCAGATATTATGAAGGAATTGAGATTGATAATGATAAACTTGAAAGGATGAGAAATAGCTTTAGGCCAAATTTATATTAATCTAAAAAA
>CAZVXE010000096.1:0-3138 GCA_964630765.1 uncultured Thermococci archaeon
AACTATGCAAAGGCAGGGGTGTGAGGCTTACTGCCAAGACGACTGTGAGGATTGTGAGGAAAATTGTATTGAAAGTTGTAACTTATATAAAAAGTCACCTTATAGTTCTGAAGATATGTGTAAAGAAGATTGCATCGAATTCTCTCCTAAACCGATAACACTTGGACAACCAATTCCCGTTTCAAGGTGCAGCTCAGCTGGCCCTGCAGCATATCTCTTCTCTGGCTTTATTGCGTGCATAGATGAAAGAGATTGTCCTTCAGAGGGTGATTGTAACCCCGAGATATCTGTTGGCTGCACAATCCCAAACAATTACACTTGCCAAATAGTGGACGAGGAGTATGAGCTTAAGGTATATTATTCCGGCTCAGGGACAATATATGTCAACGGAGTTCCATTTTCAACTTTTATGTCCTCATCAGATCCTACTTTTGGGCAATATATTACGGTATACTTCTATGACCAAGCAGATGGATCTTATAATAGTATAGCTGGTCTACCTTCAAGCATAACTATAAATGCAGATGAGGGCTTTGATCCAAATGGATTTGGAATTACTTTAGAAAGAGAATGTTGCTATGAGTGCAGACAAAAATCTATGCCTGCGGCTATTCTCTACCCAAAAGTCGATATAGAAGGATTTTCTATAACAGGTGGATATGCAATAATTAAGGATGGTAAGATAGTTTCAGCCTTTAATGCAGTTCCAGGAACTCAGAAGACTACAATCCAGGTGGAAAACAGGGGCTTCTTCACACAGAACGAGGTCAGCGTTGGATTTGAAGCGTTACCAGAAGGTATTACCGTTGATACCTCACCTAGCGTACAGAAGATTAATGCTCACAATATTGGAACTTACGAGGCAACATTCACAGTTGGCCCAAATGTACCTTCTGGCACATACAGGGTATGGATGATAGCATTTTCTTCAAATGGAACATTTGATAGGATCTTAGTTGAGATTGTTGTTCCTTAAAATTTTATTTTTCTTTTCATTTTCCTATTTCTAAAAGTGATACCAAATATTTAAAAACACATAGATAAAAATTATGCTAATTAAAAGTGATAACTATGAAAAAAATATTTGCTATATTGGCAGGATTGTTATTAATAGGAAGTGTGATTGGAGTAGCTTCTGTAACGGCAGGCGGGGGGTGCGACTGTAGTGAAGTGAACTTTCTCCTGAGTCAGACTACTGTGCAGGTAGGGGACACATTTACAATAACTAAACGGGGATATTGTGAATACGACGAACAACCATATCCAGGAACACTTGGAGAGATGCTGCAATTCGTAAGTGCAAACGATGAGGGCATTTGGGAAACTGTTACTTTTAGAGCATTGAAGCCTGGAACTATAACATACACAAGTGAAGATTGTAGTGATGTTCATATAGTTACAATAATTCCAAAAGAATACCCGATTTTTTCCTTCATGAAAATACTAGGATTTGGCAAAGAAAAATAAATATCTTTTATTTTATTTCTTACAATTCTAATTTAAATGCAAATAGTTATAAATAATCATATTCTTTATTAGTTAACTATGGTGATAATTATGAAAAAACTATATGCAATTATTATTTCCTTGTTTTTTATAGCAAGTGTTTTTGGTGTTGCTCAAACGATGGCTGATGTTGAATGCGATTGTGAGGAAAACTACTACAAGTTTAGCAAAACTACCGTCCACGTTGGAGAAACATTCACAGCTTCAATAAGGGGATTATGTATATTCATCCCTGATAAAGGAATTTTAATAGTTGAAGATTTTGAAGCTTGGGATAATTGGGATGGTACATTTCCCCTTTCATTGGGGGCTGTTGAACTGATTGATCTTAATTACGTTGATGAAGAAGGCAATGTACTAAGTGATGATAATCCTCCAGAGGGGCCATGTGACTTCTGGATTCAGGGAACGTATAAAGCAATTAGTCCGGGTACATTAAATATGAAACGTTATACCGGTGAAGATGAATATACTGTCACAGCTACAGTCACAGTAATTCCAAAATCATATCCAATGCAACAATTCATGAAGATACTTGGCATTGGCAAAGAAAAATAAATATCTTTTATTTTCTATTATAAATATTCTTTATTTCAACTTTTTTTTAGATATTAAGTTTCTTATAATTCTTATATCGTATAATAAGATTAATTTAAACTTTAAAAATTAAAATAAACAATTATAAACAATAAAAAAACAAAATAAACTTTAATGAACGATTAAAAACTATTATGAACTATTATTAAACTCTAAATTTAAAATAAAGGCACAGAAAGCTTTAAATAGGTAAAAGAAACACTATTTTTCGTATGAAAAACACACATAGATATATGGTATTCTTAATAGGTATAGGGCTCCTATTAAGTGTTATTGCCCCTGCAATGGCCGAAAGCACCATTGAAGATATAGCTAATGTTGCCTTTGAAGAAGCAGAAGAGATCGAAGAAGCTACTTCTGAAACCTCAGTAATTGATGAGAAGTTCACAGAAAAATCAAATGCATTTTACGAGATCATAGAGGAAATATTCATCCTCTATGGCGTCACACCTGAAACTGAGGAAGAAACAACTCCAGAAGAGACACCTGAAGAGCCTTTAGGGGAAGAAACTGGTGAGGAAACGACAAGTGAAGAAGAAGCCCCAGAAGAAGGCGTTTACACACTTGGCGAATCCGAATTCTACTTTGAAGAAAAGGAAGATGGATACTACTTTACCGATATTGACGGCAACTCCTATTATATAGACAGCTTTAATCTACCACAATCTGTTTACTCTCACTTGAGCCAGATCTCTTCAACACTCGACAAAATCTCTTTAGCCATTGAAGAAGGAAAAACAGGCAGAGCATTTGGTCTATTAACTTCACTTGAAGCAAGACTCAAAGCAACTGAAAGATATCTAGAGAAGGATGCCACAAGGACGCAGCTAAAGGAACAGAATGAACTAAAGCTCCAGGAAAAACTAGAGGAAAGAGAGAGAATCAAACAGATGATCCAAGATAAAAAAGACCAGGATAAAAACAATAACTCTAACAACAGTAACAAGAATAATGAAGACAAGGGAAACTCTAAAGGAAATTCTAGCAACGCAGGCGGAAATGGCAATGGTGGCGGTAACGGCGGCGGAGGTAAAA
>CAZVXE010000097.1:0-3124 GCA_964630765.1 uncultured Thermococci archaeon
ATGGTCCAACCAAATGCATCTACAACTCAGGCGGTAAGGGCGGTATTCTTAATAGATCCTAAAGCAAAAGTAAGGGCAATGCTCTATTACCCCTTATCAAATGGAAGAAATATGCAAGAAATCAAGAGATTACTTCTTGCAATGCAGAAATCAGACAAAGAACAAATTGCAACTCCAGCTAACTGGCAGCCAGGTGACGACGTAATAATTCCACCTCCTGGCTCTTGCGGCGTAGCCAAAGAGAGGATGGAGAAAAAAGAAGAAGGCAAATACTGTCTTGACTGGTTTATGTGCTTTAGAAAAGAAAAATAAATTTAAATCTCAAATTAATTTATTTTTTATTATATAATTTTTAAATTTCAGCAAAATAAGGATATAACTATGTCTAATTACTCGACATATTTTGTACTATCAAAACTATGGGCACCTAGAAAGTCATTTGTAATGTTATGAATACTATTGCTCTTTTAATATAAATTTTTAATTGTTAAGATTATAGTTTTTCTTAATTTGACAAAAATAATATAAAGAAAAGTAGAATGAATTAATTCATGGCAAAATGGTACGAAGAATTATTTCAAAATTATGCTGAAACTTACGAAACTGAAGTTTATACTAAAGGAACAGTGGGAGAAATAGACTTCATTGAAAAAGAAATTAAAAAAGATAAATCTAAGAAAATTATAGATATCGGTTGCGGTACAGGTAGGCATTCTATAGAACTTGCAAAAAGAGGATATAATGTAACTGGAATTGACCTTTCTGAATGTATGTTGGAAAGAGCGATAGAAAAGGCTAAGGAATCTAAAGTAAAAGTTGATTTCATTAAAGCAGATGCAAGAGATTTAAAATTTGAAAAAGAATTTGATCTTGCCCTTATAATGTGTGGAGGTGGTTTTCCACTGATGGAAACAGATGAGATGAACTTTATGATTCTTCAAAGTGCCGCCAGATCTTTAAATGATAAAGGAAAATTAATACTCACAACATTAAATGGTCTTTTTCCATTATTTCATTCTGTTAAAGATTTTATCAACTCGAATTCTACCGATGGAAAAACTGATGCAAATACATTCGATTTAATGACCTTTAGAAATAAATCAGTGTTAGAATTTACAGATGATGGCGGCAATAAAAAGAAGATCAAGTGTGATGAAAGATATTATGTCTCTTCAGAGATAACATGGTTATTAAAATCATTGGGATTTAAAAAAGTAGATATATACGGATGCAAGCTTGGAGCTTTTAGTAGAGCGGATAAATTAACAACTGAAGATTTTGAGATACTAGTAATCGCAGAGTACTAAGTTATTCATACTCTTACGTAAGTTTTAAAAATAGATATATAAGTTATAAATTAGGGGAAGGTATTATTTCAGCCATATCGCCAGTATGCTTTTTTATTACCTTCTCCTTCAAAATCTTTAAATAGAAATTATTGTTTTCTGTTTTATGAATATTTGTGCAATAACAGATATACACGGCAAGAAAAGTTCTTTAAAGAAATTGTTTGATTCTATAGATATAAAAGAATTCAATCTCTTAGTTTGTTGCGGGGACATAACTTCGTTTGGTGGGAAAAAAGAAGCAAATGAAGTCTTAGAACTTATACCAAATATCCAATTCTATACTGTTTTTGGAAACTGCGACAGAAGTGAAGTCAAGGACTACATAGAATCAATAGGGATTTCACTTCATGAAAAGGAAGTCAAAGTAGCAGATTATTCCCTAGGGGGATTTGGAGGATCAAATAAATCTCCTTTTGGAACACCTTCAGAATATGGGGAAGACCAAATAATGGCAGGACTTTCAAAACTTTCATTTGAAAATATGATTCTAGTAACTCATGTGCCCCCTTCTGGAACTAAATTGGACACGATTGGTGGTAACAAATCAATAGGAAGTACTTCAGTTAGATCCATTATAGAAAAAATGCAACCATTAGTTGCAGTCTCAGGGCACGTTCACGAATCAAGAGCAATTGATTCTATTGGCAAAACTCAACTGTTAAATCCTGGGCCTTTAAAAGAAGGTTATTACGGAACGATAAAAATAGATGGACAAGTAGTAAAAGTCGAACTAAAAGAAATTGATTGAATATATTTAAATATAGATAAAATAAATTAATTGCATGATTTACGAGATTTTAATAGGCGCGGTCGTTTTAATAGCCATCCTTTTTGTATTATATTTCTTTTACTCTCCAAAGAAGGAGGGAATTCCGAAGGCGCCTGCCAAGAAACCAATCTCAAGAGAAAATGTTCCTTCAGTTCCATATTACTCTGAAGGTGAAGTAATAGTAGAGGACGAACTATTTGGAATGAAAATGATCTGGGACGCTTATGAAGATAGGGTAGAGAATTTTATCAAGTTCCTTGAAAGCTCAAGAGGCGTTCAGGACCCCAAGGTTATAAGTACCTTTCAAGATATAGAAGGGGATTATGTAAAAATGAAAAAAAGGCTTCAACCATTCTTAAGAGATCATATGGTAAAAAGGATGGATGAAAGGATTTTATATGCCAGAGAACTAATAAATAAAAAATTCAGGTATTAGCTTTGGCCTCTATCTACAATAAACTTTAATATTAATCTATTTTATAATCCTTGATGTTTGGAATTCCTTTAATAATAATTATTTCTTCGATAATACTGGGTATCTATTTTCCCTCTTACGGAAAAGAGATATCTCCAATTGTGCCAATTCTACAAAGCATCCTAATCTTCTTATCTACAATTAAAGTCGATTTCAAGATTTATAAGAAATACATGGAACTCCTAAAGCCATTTTTACTGGGATTCTTCACATGCTATGCTTTCATTCCCGTACTCTTCTTTTTAGTAGGAGTGTCCCTCCTTAAAATGAATTTAATCAATTTTCCGTTATTTATTGGAATAATCGTCACAGGAGCTGTGCCACTAGCGGCAGGGTCAACCCTAGTATGGTCCAAAGAGTTAGGTGGAAAAGTTGAGATTACTTTGCTTTTGATAGTAACAACTATACTATTGTCACCGCTAATAACTCCAACTTACATATATCTAATTCTAAGAGATGAAATAAACGTCAACACCCAAAAGATGTTCTTAGAGATGGCACTAATAATCTTCATCCCTGTTTTGATTTCAA
>CAZVXE010000098.1:0-2971 GCA_964630765.1 uncultured Thermococci archaeon
TTTTCAAACCAACAGAAGTACAAAATATTCAGCGGGAAAAAGGGATGAAAATTGATCCACTCCTGCTTCCAGGAAAGGTGTCCGGGATAAGCAAGAATCGCTGTCCGATTTACTCAGGAATCACTGTCCGGAATCAGCAGGAATCAGTGTCCGCTTTACGCAGGAATCACTGTCCGGATTGGCCAGGAATTACTGTCCGGATTGGGCAAGAATATGCACTTGTTAAGGATCGACTATGTATTTGTTAATTGTAATAGATGCCGAGGTTCTTGCATAGAAACAAATATTAATGCATAAATTTAGATATTTTAAGAGGTCGCAGCATAAAATTAGATATATACCTATAATGTTCCCTGATTATTTACTTGAAGTAAAGACAGCCTTAAAAATAGACTGAAGTGCTTCAATTTCATCATCCTTTAGCATATGGAAGGTGCTTCTTCTCCTTTTTGGAAAGACTCCATTATTCTGATGAGTAAATCGGATAAATGAATCTATTAGCTTATCTGGCATATCGATCCTCTGCTTCATTAACTCCTTGGCCTCATCATAGTTTTGAAGGAAATTTAATTCGTTTGGAAGATCCTGGGAGATAGCTGTTTCAATTACTGTACATAAATATTCAGTTTGTGCTGTGAGATCTGGGAACTTATAATATCCTTCAACTTCTGAAGCATTTAAAACGTTTAATTTTTGTTTTTTATCTATTGTGTACTTAATTATTTGCATAAGTGGTTTAGAATATGCTTCAAGAGCTTCATCGTAAAGTTTCAAATTATTTACCATATGAGCTGAAACTGGAATAATCATTCCAGCAGGTAAGTAATTATCTCTTGACAAAAGATCATGAATTAAAAATCTATGAATTCTTCCATTTCCATCTTCGAATGGGTGTATAAAAACGAATCCAAAAGCTACAGCAGTTGCCCTTACAATAGGATTTAAACCTTCCATTTTAATGGCAGTATTTGAAAGATCTTTCATTAAATCTGAAAGAAATTCCGGTGGTGGACATATATAATGAATGATCTCATCATAATTCCATGTTGTCTGGCCAATATAATTTTGAAAATCACGAAAACCTGTAGCTGCAAAACGTGGATCTACAATCTGATTCTGTAGAGCTAGAAGAGATTCCTCACTAAGAAGTTCTCCAATATCTTTCTTACCAGCATTACTCAATAAACTAACAAATCTTTCAATACGCTCTGGTGTTGGTTCTTCCTTTTCAATTTGGTACGATGAACGTGTTTCCTTTTTGTATAAATAATTATTGGCCCTTGTTAATATTTCAGGAGAATAGTTTTTTGTGAGTTCCCTGAGAGACTCAGAAAAATCATGTTCAAGTGCTTTTGATATAGTATCCGTTTTCTTAATAGTAGGACAAAAACCAACATCACCCAATAAATTATTGTTTATGCGCCACCGGCTATTCTTAACAATTGCACCTGTAAAATACCTTTTAGAGTCTATTAAATCAACATAGTTGATGTTTGGTCTGTCTTCAATGGGGAGGTGCTCTCCAGTTAAGAATTCGTACCAAAATCCAATCTTTCTGGAATACTTGGAGCTTGGTGCAGATTTTATATATTCAATTATTTCTGTTTTAGGGATACATTTTAATACAGCCTGATAAAAGCTCATTTGAACGTCATCATATTTCAGAGCAAACTCAAAATGGCTTAACGGAGTATCTACTTTAAGACTATATTGCGCCTTTTGGTAGGTGTCAATAATTGTCCCATCCTGCAGTATTTCAACTTTTGATCTTGTACCAAGATAAGATTCATGAGATAATTTAATATTTGAAAGTTGATAGTGCTGTTTTAGCCAAGTACTTCCAATTGGTTTTTCAGACATATACCAAATATTTTATAAATTTAAACCGTTCTGCATAAAAACATATATAATTGCATAAATATAGTTATATTTTGGATATATTGCATAAAAACAAATATAGATAACAATTTTTTTGTCAAAATCATTGATCTTTCCACAAAAGTAAATATTTCACCAAAGTATCATTTAGTGATCATTTTATGAAAAATTTATAAACTCAAATCTCTTTTAACTCTTTGATTTTCCTGATAGTATTGATGGAATGTCCAGTTATTCCAGCGATACGTCTTAAAGAAAGGTCACTTTTATCAATAAGCTCTGAAACATTCTGGTATTTGTTTAATAAGGCAGAAGGAGAAGTCCTTGCCCCAATTCTGCGGCCGCTGTACTTCAGTTTAATTCTGGCAAGCTGAATCCCCTCATATTGACGGATTTTTCTCTGACTATTCTCCATCTCGGTACCAATACTCAACATCTGCAGCAACATTTTGGCAACAGGATTCTCCTTGCCATTCTCCATGGTGAGCATGTTGAATTGTTGGATATAGAGGGCAATACCTTTTTCGTGAAGCAGTTCCACAAAGTTCAAGACATCGACCACTCGCCTTCCCAAGCGGGAGATTTCTGATACCATTACGACCTGGATTGGTGTTTTATCAATATAATCCATTAACAATTTGAACTCAGTTCTGGATCCGGATTTGATGGTTCCGGAAACTTTCTCCTGAAAGGTTCTTCTGACATGCCACCTCTTTTCCTGAGCAACAGTTTTGAGATTGATTACTGCCTTTCATAATCCTGTGACAGACTGGTCATTGGATCCAATGAAGACCCTAATTTTAAGCTGGTGCAAACCATCTTTCTTCCGTGGAGGTGATTTTTTAAATGGATTTGTACGGATTTACAGGTTTTCAAATTTCATTGATGGCAGAATTTATACAAAGATATAAAAATCTGCCACAAAATCTGCCACAAGAAAATGCTAAGATGCTCATTAAATGGCAATTAAAATTTCTGCTCGAGTCCCGTCCGCACCGCAAGAGCTGCAAAATCCGATGAAAGTCATCGGATTTTTTATTGGTGCGCCCGGCATGGGCGATAACTATAGGGTGAGAGACCCGAACGCGCCCTG
>CAZVXE010000099.1:0-2968 GCA_964630765.1 uncultured Thermococci archaeon
GCAACTGTAATATCCTTATCAATAGTCTTTCTTTTCTTTTGGATATAGTCCCTAAAAAATTCAAGAATGTCCTTGTTTTGCCCTGTGGCTTTTTTTAACAATTTTTCTATGGTGTTTAGGGATTCCAAAAGCTTTAGCTCACTCACTAACTCTTCAGTACTTTCAATGACAGTGACAGGTTTTCCAATCTCCTCACTTAGCCTACCGGCTACCCAGCCTCCTGGCCCTATAAGCATCGATTTGTCTGAGCGGTGGTACCCACAGATTATAAGGACATCATCATCCTTAATCCATTTTATCCTGGGGCCTGTAGAAGTGTCCTGGCCAATCTCTTCTCGTATCTTTTTAATCCTCTCTTTTAGCTCTTCTATCTCCATTAAATTAAATAACAAAAGGTTTATATTAAATTATTTCCGTATACAAATCATGATAAATGACGAGATGGAGATACATTCTGAAGCTTTTGTTCATGAAAAGGCATTTATCAACGGCAAGATAAGGGTAGGCAAAGACTCAAGCATCTGGCCATTTGCAGTTTTAAGAGGCGACATCGAAAGAATAGAGATAGGGGAGGGCAGTAATGTCCAAGACAATGCTGTAGTGCACACAGACTTTGGAAAGCCGGCGATTATTGGAAATAACGTTGTCATAGGGCACTGTGCAGTTGTTCATGGTGCAGTCGTTGGAAATAACGTCCTAGTAGGCATAAATGCAACAGTCCTGAGCGGCTCAAGGATAGGAAACAACTGTATAATCGGGGCTGGAGCGGTAGTGAGTGAAAACATGGAGATCCCCGACAATTCAATTGCAGTTGGAGTTCCAGCAATGGTTATTAAAAGAACGGATGAGAAGGCAATCGATAGGATAAAGAAAAATGCAGAGTCCTATATCGAGCTATCAAAGAAATATAAAAAATGATTAGATTACTATGTTCATATCATCACTATCTAAAAACATACCACATTTTATTCTAGGGCCCGCCTATAGGGTATATGAGAAAAAGCTCATAGGCGAGATAAAAGAAGAAAAGGTTCCACGCCACGTAGGGCTGATAATGGACGGCAACAGGAGATATGCCGCTTCAAAGGGCATCCCAACATATCTTGGCCATGAAATGGGCATGAAAAAGGCTGAGGATCTTTTGGAATGGGCCAATGAGATTGGGATAAAGATAGTGACGTTATATGCATTTTCAACTGAGAACTTCAAGAGGGATAGTGAAGAGGTCAACTATATCATGGGCATGCTTGAACGGAAGTTTAAGGAAGCTAGTACCAACAAGAAAATAATTGAAAACGAGGTAAGGGTAAAAGCCATAGGGAATATTGCAATGCTCCCTGAAAATGTGAAGCAGGCGATAAAAGAAGGGGAATCTGCAACAGAAAAATATGACAATATGACCCTAAACATCTGTGTTGCCTACGGCGGCAGGATGGAGATAATAGAGGCCATAAAGAGAATCCTTGACAGCTGTAACGGCGGTGCAATTGACCCAGAAGAGATAGATGCAAAGTTACTCAGTGAAAATCTCTTTACAAAGGGGCTTCCAGATCCAGACATCGTAATAAGGACAGGTGGTGAGGTAAGACTCAGTAACTTCCTTCTGTTTCAGTCAGCCTATGCCGAGTTATTTTTTCTTAATGTTTACTTCCCACTCATAAGAAAAATCGATTTTTTGAGGGTAATAAGGGATTTTCAGCGAAGAAATAGGAGATTTGGAAGATAATTGGATAAGTTTAAAAACTCTAGACGCATTACCTATTTTGTTACATCGGTAAATATTTATCACAATCGTAGGTGTTAGTATGGTAGAAAGATTTAGGTCAATTACAAGTGTTGGGAGAGGTTTTAGCCGTTATATGGGCTCAATATCAAGGAAAAAAAGAAAGGCTGACAGAATGATAGGCCTTCTAATTGACGGGCCCAATATCTTGAGAAAAGAATTTGACATTAATCTAGAGGATATAAAAAAGATTCTAGAGGACATGGGAGACATAAGAATCGGAAAAGTTTTATTGAATCAGTTTGCACCTCATGGCCTTATTGAGGCTATTGCAAACCAGGGCTTTGATGCTATTGTTGTCACAGGGGATATTGATGTCAGGATGGGTGTTGAAGCCATGGAGATAATTTACAATGAGAATATCAACACCATTGCAATCGCTACAAGAGATGCAGATTTTGTACCTATACTTGCAAAGGCAAAGGAACATGGAAAGGAAACAATAGTCATTGGGGCCGAGCCTGGATTTTCCATAGCCCTCCAAAACACTTCAGACTTTGTCATCAAGATGGGAAAGATCCCACCAGAAGTAGTTGAAGAGGAAGCTGAGGAGCTAAGGATTGAGGGCGAAGAACTAGAAGATTCCTATTAATTTTTTATTTTCTTAGTAAGTTTTATAAGTTTCGGGCGCTTTAATAATAGAGTGGAAACAAGGGACGAAAATAGTGTTCTTACAAGAACAGAGATGCAGATAATAAAATCTCTGAAACTTTCTTTTAGAACATATGACGATTTGGAGAAGGAAGGGGTTGGTGATTCTAAGACACTTAACTCTGCGATAAATGCACTTTTATCGAAGAGATTAATGTCTCAGATGATCAAAGAAAATGACCTTGGCTATTCCACAGAATATTTCTTGACACCCAAAGGTATTGAGATGTCAAAGATTTTATCCCTCATGCGAATCTATAAATTTCCAGACGAGGGCATGACAAGATTGAAACTCAAAATTTTAGAGTTCTTGGACAAAGAAAAAAAGCTTGAGAAGATAACTGAGTTCCTAGATATAGAAGAGGCTGAAGTCAAAAGAAATCTTAGAGTGCTTGTCAACACGAACCTTATAAAAAAGGAAGAGGACATCTATTCGATAACTTACCCCGGCGGAAAGTTCTTGAGTTTATTCTTAAAGTAAGGCGATTTTATGGACATTCTTTATCTTGAGTGGAGCAAGGTAGATGAAGCGAT
>CAZVXE010000100.1:0-2918 GCA_964630765.1 uncultured Thermococci archaeon
TGAACTCTTCCTTTGAATAACTAGTGAAACTGGAAGTTTTAGTTAGTGGCCTATAGGGTGGGTCAAAATAGACTAAGCTATTATTATTAACATATTTTGAAGACTCGGAGAAATCACCACATATAATTTCAGTATTCTTTAGGGCCAGATTAACTTTTGTGATATTTTCTTTGTCGCATATTCTAGGATTTTTGTAACTACCATGGGGCACATTGAATTCTCCATTTTTGTTCTGCCTAAATAGTCCATTAAAACAAGTTCTGTTCAGAAATATCATATGTGAAGCTCTTTCAATCCACTTGGCATTATAATTAATATAATCAAAAGAGTTTATCTGAGCATTATACCTATCTCTAATCTCATAATAGTAATTTTTTCTTTCCTCTCCATTTTTATTGATGTATTCTATCTCTAAAATATTTAGATGATTAATAAGTTCTTTAGGATTATTTTGTAAAACTTTATATCCAACTATTAGCTCTCTGTTTATATCAAATAAATAGGAATTATTAATCTGAAATCTACTTTTTAGATAAAAGAAAAATGCACCGCCACCAACAAATGGCTCGATATATGTATCTATTTTTCCAGTATCTATAATCTCTTTAGGAAGTCTTGACGTAAGCTCAGGGATCAATTGTGATTTGCCTCCTGCCCACTTCATAAATGGCTTTGCAATTATATTTTGATCATAAGAATTAATTGTAGCATAAAGAGATTTACTGTTTATCACAATCTAGTTTAGTCTGTGGAGGATTTAACCTTTTTTGTATTATCTCAATATATTTTTCTTCTTTTTCTATACCTATCGAATTTCTTCCCATTTTTTTTGCAACAACAGAGGTTGTACCTGAGCCAACAAAAGGATCCAGAACTGTATTGCCTTCTTTAGTACAAGCCAAAATTATCCTTCTTAAAAGCTCTTCAGGTTTCTGAGTAGGATGGGCCCCAGCCCATTTTTCACTTTTTGGAGTCAGCGGTATTGACCAGACATTTCTTGTTTGTTTTCCTATAGGATTTATTGAATCTTCAATTAGGTTTTTTGTGTCCTCATAATTGAATGTCCATTTTTCGCCTTTGCCATTCTTTGTAGCCCAAATTAAGTGCTCAGTACTTTCTGTAAACATTCTGCAAGTAATATTTGGCTGAGCATTGGGCTTAAACCAAACAATGCTATTGTTAATTTTTAGGTCCGTCATATGTTGAATTATGAAGCCCAGTTGGTATATGTTGTGAAAAGAGCCACAAATCCATAAACTGCCGCCATGTTTTAATACTCTAGTACACTCTTGAATCCATTCTAAATTGAATCTTAGGAATTCATCTTTTGTGAATATATCCCATTCTTCTTCCAATGTAATGTGTTTGCTATATTTCCACCCAAGACCCCTCTTTTTTGCAAGTCCATATGGAGGGTCAGCGAAAACTAAATCTATAGATTCATCAGGTATTCCCCTTAATTTTTCTAGGGCATCTCCATGGATAATTTTATGTTTAGTTTTCATTTTCGATTCTTCTCAATCCACTCTTTCATTAATGTATTAATCTTTGTATTTATATTTTGTCTTTATCACATCTTATAATCAAAATATAGCCCGCAATAAGAGTAAAATCTATATATCAATTGTTTTTATATTCTGCATGAATGGCTTAGATCTAAAATATTTAGAATTTGCTTCCAGTATTTCTTTCTTTGAATTTTATCAGATAGAGCATAAAGATCCTCACTTTAAAACTGAAGAATACCAGGAAGAAATAAATAAATTATCAGAAAAATCAAATTGGGCTCCAAAGGAATTATCTTTATTCTTGAAACAATATCCTAAATCATACGAGATATTCCAAGAGATTTTTCAATTACAGAGATTTACAAATACTCAATTAACGCATTTTTTATTTGATATTTCGTTATTGAACAGTATGGATACAAAATTGATTTTGAACTATTTACAAACTAATCTAAATAATGACTTAGTTTTTAATAAAATCTTTACTAACAATTCTAAAGAATCATCTGTTATTAATTTTGGAAAGGTTCAAGATATTTATAATATTGATTCTGATACAACTAATGAACTAGTATTTTTATTTAAGCTCTCTATTCAAAATTATATCGATAAAGCGTCTAAATCTGTTACAATTGTTCATGATAGGATTAAGAATGATAAAATGCTTGATGTTTCTGATAGAATTGCTTCTTACATTATTAATAACCTAAACTTTAATGAAGTAAAAAAATGTATTCTTTTAGATGAATATTTAAGAAATAAGAGAATGCCAATTGATACTAAATATATTCATGGAAATTTTGGCATATATAAAATTTCTAGAATACTTGAGAGAAACGGATTTGCCAATAATTACGGTATTTCAAATAAAACTTTAGACGAAATTAAATCTAAATTTTCTTATAGTAGAGAAACAAAAATTCAAGGAATTACTAAAAATGATGGAAAAGAGAAGAAATTTGATTTTGTTTTGTATTATGACATGAAACCAATAATCTTGATTGAAACAAACTTTTATTCAACCTCAGGATCAAAAATAAATATCAATGACGATGAATATAAATACTTAGATGATGAAATAAAGCTCAAACATCCAGATCTAAAATTTATGTGGATTACTGATGGTAATTACTGGCTTACTACAGAAGGTAAGAAAAGATTCATGAAACTTTACGAAAGATTTGAGAATCGTATCTTAAATTACACTCTCTTTGAAAAAGAACTATCTAATATAAAAAAGAATTAAAAGGTGCCGGGGGCGGGATCCGAACCCGCGACCTCACGGTTTCCCAGCCTTGTTTCATGCTTATGAGCCGTGCGCTATAACCAGGCTAAGCCACCCCGGCAGGTGAGATTAAATGAACTATGGCCCAACCTTTTTAAGATTTGCTATTTAACGAACTTAAATCC
>CAZVXE010000101.1:0-2909 GCA_964630765.1 uncultured Thermococci archaeon
ACTTGGCGGATCAGCAGTTGCTTACTATCTGATATCAAGAAGAAAAAGAAAATAAATAGTTAACTTTATATTTTTTCTTTTATTTTAATTTTTAGGTGGTATAATGTATCCAAAGATGGATCAAAGAAAAATGCAGAAGATGATGAAACAGATGGGAGTATCCACAAAAGATATCCCTGCAGAGAAAGTTATTATTTTTACAAAAGATAAGAAAATGGTCTTTGAAAACCCTCAACTAACAGAAACTACAATGATGGGGCAAAAAACTTACCAACTTGCAGGTAACTACAGAGAAGAACTAAAAGAAGTAGAGATTGCAATAAATGACGATGATATAGATCTAGTAGTTGCCCAAACAGGGGCAGATAAAGAAAAAGCAAAAAATCTTTTATTAAAAAATAAAGGAGATATTGCCGCTACTATAATGGAGCTTCAGAAATAATTATAATGATTTTTTCATTATTTCTATAGCTTCATCAATCTCCTTTTTTGATACTATTAATGGCGGAACAAGTCTAATTACTTTGTCTCTTGTGCAATTTATTAGTAGATTATTGTCAAAACATCTTTTTACAAAATCACTGCATAAATCATCAAATTCTATTCCAACCATAAGGCCAATACCCCTAATATCCTTAACGTGAGGCATATCCGACATAAATTCTAGTTTATTAAGTAGATAATCTCCCATCTTTTTAGAATTTTCAATTAATTTTTCTGATTCGATAGTGTTCATTACCGTTACTCCGACAGATGTAGCCAGAGGATTTCCTCCAAAAGTAGTTCCATGATCTCCGGGTTTTAAAACATCAGATACTTCTTTTTTAGCAACAATCGCCCCTATCGGCACTCCACCGCCAAGGGCTTTGGCTAAAGTCATTATATCCGGTTCAATATCATAGTGCTGGAATGCAAACCATTTTCCAGTTCTACCTATACCGCATTGTACCTCATCAAAAACAATCAATATTCCTTTATCATCTCTAAGGTCAGAAAGTGTTTTCATGAACTCCTTTGAAGCGATATTAATTCCACCTTCTCCTTGTACTGGCTCAACTAAGAAAGCAGCAGTTTTACTATTAACTTTTTCAACAATATCATTTACATCATTAAATCCTGCTTTAACAAATCCTGGCGGGAATGGCCCAAATCCTGCCCTATATTTGTCCTTATCAGTAGTCATTAGAGTTGCAATAGTCCTCCCGTGAAATGAATGTGAAAAATATATTATCTCGTCTTTTCCTTTCTGAGATTGAAAACGTCTTGTAAGTTTTATTGCACCTTCATTAGCTTCAGCACCACTATTACAAAAGAATGCCCTGTCAAGACCAGACGTTTCGCACAGTTTTTTCCCCAAAAGGTACTGGGAAGGAATATGATAAAAGTTACTCACATGAATTACTTTTCTTGCCTGTTCCGATATACTTTTAACAATTTGTGGATGTGCATGTCCAAGACAATTAACGGCAATACCTGCTAAAAAGTCAAGATATTTTTTACCATCTGTTGAATATAGGTAGCACCCTTCTCCCTTTTCCACGACCAATGGGAATCTTCCATATGTATTAAATACATAATTACTTTCCAAATTTTTTGCTTCTTCTAAGTTCATAATCTCACCTTAAGTATGGTATTCGGCATTAATTTTTACATAGTCATATGATAGATCACAGCCCCAAGCTTTAGAGGAATAATCTCCTAAGTTCATATTTATTAATATTTTAACATAGTCATTTTGTAATGTTTTTCTCGATTCATTCTTTGTAATACCTGCGGCCTTGCCATTTTTTACAATCAATAAATCTCCGATCCATACATCTAATTTAGGTAGATCCATTTCTGCTCCCGAGTATCCCACAGCCGCTACAATTCTGCCCCAGTTTGGGTCTTCTCCAAAAATAGCGGATTTGACTAGGCTTGAGGAAATAACTGCTTTTGATGCTTTGTCTGCATCTTCTTGACTTTTGGCACCAACGCATTCACATTCTATTAGCTTTGTAGCGCCTTCTCCATCCCTTGCAATCTTCTTAGCTAACTCTATACAGACATGGTCCAAAGATTTTTTAAAACTTTCAATTTTTTCTTTTGAATCAACAGTCACGTTTGAAAGACCATTGGCCATGATTATCAATGAATCATTAGTGCTGGTGTCCCCATCAACAGAAATACGATTGAATGATTTATTTACTGAGGATAAAAGTGATTCTTTTAGAATATCTGAAGGAACATTAGCATCTGTAAAAATAAAGCACAACATAGTTGCCATATTTGGATGTATCATCCCACTTCCTTTTGTAATTCCAGATATTATATAACCGTCATTTTCTATTGTTACCTCTTTTTTAACAAGGTCAGTTGTTAAAATAGCTGTTGCTATATTCTCTGAAGCGCAAGGAGAACTCTCAAGCATGGGCACAGTTTTTTCAATTGCACTTTTCATTACTTCCATTGGTATGGGTACCCCTATTATTCCTGTAGAAAATACAAGACAGTTCTCTTTTTTAATTCCTAATTTTTTACTTGTGTAGTCTGCTGTAAACAAAGCGTCATTAATTCCTTCTTCTCCTGTACAAGCGTTTGCAAATCCACTATTGCATACTATTGCTTGTGCTTTTCCATCAGAAAGAAACTCACGATCTACCATAACAGGGGCCGCAGCCGCTTTATTTTTAGTAAATACCCCTGCAGCATTACACAATTTTTCAGAATAAATAATCGTGAAATCTAGTTTTTCTTTTTTAAAGCCAGCATGAACGCCTTGGCCCTTTATTCCTTTGACCTTTGTGATACCACCATCAATAATATTCATCAAATCCCCTTTAATAAAGTATAATGAAAGATATATAAGATTAATGTTAATTTACTGACATTTTGAATATAAAAAATAAAAAAAGAGAGGTATTTGAAAT
>CAZVXE010000102.1:0-2866 GCA_964630765.1 uncultured Thermococci archaeon
TTCTTAAGATCGTTTAGCCACCATCCCTTTTCCATTGCAATCATTTCTGCAATCTGGTGGGTGCTTGGCTGGTAACCTATCCTAAGTTCGGTCATTTTTTTTGTATCATCTGTTCCTTGTCCTACACATCCTAGGAGGAGTGTCGAAGCAATCAAGATAGAAGCGATTATCCCAAATATTTTTTTCATTTAATTCACCTGTATGGTAATCATTGTTCTAACTTATAAATTTTTCTATTATAGTATAAAATTATTACCCAAAAGTATAAATATATGATCTATGAATATACATTAAGGTGATAAGTTGGGGTATACGGAAGCAGAAAGATTAAAAGAGATCATATTTTTTACTAACGATAGATTTAAAGTTGAACTGGAGTCACTTTTAATAAAAAGTTTTGGTAGCATCAAAAATTTTTCTGAAATTTCGGGAATACCACTTCCAACTATATATAAGATTTTTTCCGGTGACAGGGAACCAAACCTCAAAACACTAAGAAAGATTCATGAAGTCCTAAAAGAAGGGGAAGAAAAAAATAATAAATTCATTGCTTTGATCGCCTCAAGGCCTGTTCTTAACATGCTTGATGAGAGTTATGTTTCAGATAGCGATAATAAATATCTGATAAAGGAGTATTCTGCAACTAGCATCGAAGAAGTATTTATTCAGTCTATTCGGGCAGAAAGGGATGGTGCAAGTGCACTTGTTTGTGCTCCGATAGTAAGCTCGATTGTAGAAAAAGTCGTTACAATCCCAGTAGTTACGATAATGCCCCAAAAAAGTATTCTAATTGCTCTAAAAACTGCAGCTAAGAAATTAAAATCATGATTAATCTATAATAAGATTTAAATATCTCCTTTTTCTAATAATAACGGGACAATATAGGTGAAATTATGAAAAACAAAACAAAAATAATATCTTTAATTTTAGCAACAACTTTGTTTCTTGGACTTTTAACAACTACAACAAGTGTACCATTTGTCATAGACCCTCTTCCATTACTACCCTTGCTATTACATACACCAGATGCTGGGTTAAGCGGAAGCTTGACAAGCTCGGGGTCAAGTTATGGTAGCGGAACGTATACAGCAGGAGATCAAGCTGGAAATTTGCAGGTCAGATGTTTCTTGAGTTTTGACATATCTTCCATCCCTGCAGGCTCTACTATTACTTCTGCAACTCTTGGGCTCACAGATAATACAATAACTTTAGGCAATCCTTTTGCTACTTTAGGTAATCTAAGGGTGTATAATGTAGATTATGGGACTAGTTTAACAGTATCTGATTTTAATGGGCCAAAGTTATCGACAGTATGGTCTGGTGGCTCGGCTCCAAGTGACGTGATGGACGTTAAATCAGAACTTGCAAATGCAGTTGCATCCGGCAAGAAAAATCTGCAGTTTAGGATAGAATATACAACTACAACAGATAACGATGGCCAAGTTGATAGGATTACTTTCAACAACCCCACTTTATTATACTTCTATAGCTCTCCATCCAGCAAACCTGATTTAAAAATTACTAATATCGAAAAAGGCGCTTCCAATATGGTCGTGGTGACTATTGCAAACAGTGGTGCAGGGGATTACACTGGAGAAGTTGGACTAAAGATTTGGTTTAACGGAGTTACTAAGTTTGACGGTACTGGAAATGTTAATATGCCTGCTGGATCAACAGCCACAGTTAATTTTCCATCCCTGATACTCCCCGAAGGTTCTACGACTGTAAAAGCAGGCATAGACCCATCAAATACAGTTTCAGAGGAAACTGAAACAAATAATGAGCGTACTCAAACCTTAACTGTGTCTGTAACACCTACACCAACACCTTCAAACAATCCTCCACAGGCAAATGCAGGTGCCAACAAAACTTCTAAAGTTGGGCAATCTGTTAGTTTCAATGGCTCTAGTTCTACAGATTCAGATGGGACTATAGTTAGCTATGCATGGGACTTTGGGGACGGAGGTAGTTCAGCTGGATCTATAGTAAGTCATGTGTACTCCTCTCCTGGCACATATACTGTTTCACTAACAGTTACAGATAACAACGGAGCCACAAATACCGATACAGCAATTGCCATAATCACAGAAGATTCAATTACGCCACCGGCTACAACAAATAAGCCTCCAAAAGCAGATGCTGGAAGTGATGCCAAAGTAAAAGTTGGCGAAGCAGTTCATTTTGACGCTTCGAAATCTACAGATTCTGACGGAACAATAACAAAATATTCTTGGGATTTTGGAGACGACAGGGATTCAGATGAAAAGGAGCCTCTTCACTCATACGCAACACCAGGTGTTTACAAAGTGACTTTAGTCGTAACAGATAACAACGGAGAAACAGACAGAGACGTTATCTATGTCACAGTTGAACAAGAATCAAGCTCACCTATTAAAGGTGTGCCTGGATTTGAGATTCCTGGAGTATTGGGTGCGGCCGCATTAGTCTATTACTACTTCAGAAGGCGGAAGAATTAATTCTTTTTTATTTTTATATTCTTTTTTTCAGTTAATTATTTAAATTATTTTCAAACGAGTTAAGTAGGGAGATTTTATGGTCAAGTCTAAAGGGAAAAAAGATAAAAAAATCATTAGTAAAGAAAAATTTTCTTTTAAGGGAATTAATAGTTTTGATAATTATCTTATCATTATAGGTCTCGCACTATCTGTAGTTATTGGATATTTTATGAGGTCTTGGTCCCTAAGATTTAACAGATTATTGGGGTATGACCCGTATTTCTTCTTAAGAGAAGCCGCTTACTACCTATCTGGGGGGCTTCCTGAGATAGATCCAATGGCGCCAACAGTTGTCAGATCATTTGTGGCCGAAGATTTGCAAGGTCTCCCTATATTGACCTCAATGATAT
>CAZVXE010000103.1:0-2740 GCA_964630765.1 uncultured Thermococci archaeon
GCTTTAGTTCATCGTGCAGCATCATTAGGCGACAACATGCTAATCGAATCAATCCCCGAAGCTATGGAGGCAACTGAAAGGCTATGCTCATCTGTTGTTGTCGCATCAACTCGTGATGGAATCAACATGGATGAAATACTCAGGATGGGCCGCATAATAAAAAAGACATCTGAAATATCTGACACTGGATGTGCGCGATTAGTCGTACTAGCAAATGCACCAGAAGATATACCATTCATGCCTGGCGCATACCACGGCATTGGAAACTCTGACGCATCAATTAATGTCGGTATAAGCGGTCCTGGGGTAGTAAGGGCAGCGGTAGAAAAGACAGATGGGAACTTCATGGAGCTATGCGATACAATAAAAAGGGTATCATTTAAGATAGTTAGGGCCGGGGAATTGATTGGAGAAGAAGTCGCCAAAAGAATGAAGGTCGACTTTGGTTCAATTGATCTGTCCCTCGCACCAACTCCTGCGGTAGGGGATAGCGTTGCAAAGATTATCGAGGATATGGGGATAGAGCACTGCGGTGGGCCCGGTTCCACATGCGCTTTAGCACTTCTAACAGACGCTGTTAAAAAAGGAGGCATTATGGCAAGCTCCCGTATTGGGGGATATAGCGGTGCATTTATTCCAGTATCTGAGGATAGAGGCATGATAGAAGTTGCAAAGGCAGGGTACATCAATATAGAAAAGCTTGAAGCCATGACCTCAGTCTGCTCTGTAGGACTAGACATGGTCCCAATTCCAGGGGATACTCCAGCAGAAATTATCGCAGGGATTATAGCAGATCAGATGGCAATAGGTGTTTACAATAATAAAACAGTGGGCGCAAGGCTTGTCCCAATCAAAGGTAAAAAAGAAGGGGACTATGTCCACTTCGGAGGCTTGTTGGGCGAAGGGTCAGTCATGCCAGTTAAAAAAATTGACTGCTCTAAGTTTGTGAAACGTGGCGGCAGGATCCCGGCATCAGTTACAAGCTTCAGGAATTAATTTATTTTTATTTTAAAATACTCATTACCAATGAGTAAATTTATATATAAGTACTCATTATCAATGAGTATGACTACCAAGGAGATATTAAGACAGGTAGTAATAAATCAAAAGAATGAACTAAACATCCAGAAAGAAACCGTAAGAAGGGAGCTATTAGACAAAATATTGGATTTCTTTGACGATGAAAGGATAATTATCCTAACTGGCATCAGGCGATGCGGTAAATCCACTTTATTAAAGCAGCTCATGCAGAATACATCAGGATGGTGCTATCTAAATTTTGAAGATGAAAGGCTAATAGACTTTA
The DNA here is from genome assembly GCA_964630765.1 of uncultured Thermococci archaeon. GTDB lineage: Archaea > Methanobacteriota_B > Thermococci > Methanofastidiosales > Methanofastidiosaceae > Methanofastidiosum. The sequence continues at coordinate 1,307 of CAZVXE010000103.1, forward strand.
ATGCTAAAGAATTTGAAACTCTAAATGAAGTCTTGATAGAAGCTTACGGCCAATCAAAAATCTACTTCTTTGATGAGATTCAGAATGTTGAGAAATTTGAAACTTTTGTTAGAAGATTGCAGGACGAAGACAAAAAAATAATACTCACTGGATCAAATGCTTCGCTTCTCAGTAAAGAGTTTGGCACAAGGCTCACCGGGAGATACAAGGTGTTTGAAGTCTATCCTTTCTCATTCAATGAATTCCTCTTATTTAAAAATATGGCCGTCAAGAAAGATGATTTTTACTTATCTGAAAAAAAGATTAATCTTCAAAATCTCTTTGAAGAATACCTTGTCTCAGGGGGATTCCCAGAGTACCTAAAAAATCAAGATGAGGATTACTTAAAAACAGTATATGAGAACATACTGTACAAGGATATAATAGTCAGGTACTCTATAAAGAAAGAGAAAATATTGAAGGAGCTTGTGAGCATGCTTGCGACAAACGCTTCATGCAAGTTTACATACAACTCTCTTAAGAAAACACTCGGCCTTGGAAATGCCATAACCGTGAAGGAATATATCTCCTATCTTGGGAACTCTTACCTATTCTTTGAAGTGTTAAAATTCTCTCATTCATTGAGACAGCAGCTTAACTCTCCTAGGAAGATATATCTTGTTGATCAAGCGTTCAACAAGGTATCAGGTCTAACATTTACACCAAACAAAGGTAGGAACTTAGAGAACCTGATATTCATTGAATTAAAAAGGCAAAATAAGGAGATCTATTATTACTCAAATAAGAATGAATGCGATTTTTTAGTAAAAGAAGGAAATATAATAACAAAAGCAATACAGGTGTCTTATATACTGGATGAATCTAACAGAGAGCGGGAGATAAACGGATTGATTGATGCGATGAATGCCCTAAAACTAAAGGAAGGATTAATTATAACTTTTGAGCAGACTGAAGATATAAAAATTGAAGATAAAAGAATCAAAGTTATACCTGCTTATAGGTGGATTATTGAAGTGGCAGATTACACATAAAGTGATTAAAGAAGGTTGATCTCTCCAATTTGAAACGGGGCGGAAGGATCCCGGCATCAGTCACAAGCTTTAGGAATTAAATTATTTCCTAATTTTTTATTATTAAACAATTGTTATCGGCATCTTTAAATATTAATGGATATTATTATTTGCAAGCATTAGTTGTGGTATTATGAAAAAACAAATAGTATTGATGTTATCTGGAATTATTTTAATTTCATTATTTGCAGGGTGCTCTCGAGTATTTATATATGATGATCATCTAGAAGGATGTAAAACGGAATTTATTATTTATGGAGAATCTGTTGTAAATCAAGAATGTTATGACGAATGTTCTAGTGAATTACAAACTATGCAAAGGCAGGGGTGTGAGGCTTACTGCCAAGACGACTGTGAGGATTGT
>CAZVXE010000104.1:0-2706 GCA_964630765.1 uncultured Thermococci archaeon
AAATTCAAATTGAGATAGAAAACCTAGGTTATTCGACTGGGCTAAATTCTAAAAAGAAGAAATCAAATAACATTCTAAAAGCTCTGGCATATGGAATTGTGCCCCACATTGGATGTATAGGATTCATTGTTGGATCAGTACTAGGTGTATCCTTACTCATGCAATTCTTTAGACCACTTTTAATGAGTAGATACTTTTTCTACGGCCTTGTTGGATTGTCTCTTGGATTTGCTACCATTTCAGTAGTACTATACCTAAAAAATAACGGGCTGCTATCTATCAGAGGATTACAGAGAAAATGGAAGTATGTTTCAATAACATATGGTTCGACAGTTGGAGTAAATTTGGCCTTATTTTTGATAGTTTTCCCGATGCTTGCAAATGTTTCTGCTTCATCTGGGGGAGATCAAACAACATTAGGCACAGCCGAATTTATCACTTTAAAAGTTGATATACCATGTTCAGGCCATGCCCCATTAATATCTGAGGAACTAAAGAGTATCAACGGAGTTCAAGAGGTTAAATATAGCACACCGAATACATTTGCTGTTAAATACGATTCTGGAAGAACTACTAAAACAGAAATATTGAAACTCGCTGTTTTTAGAGAGTATCCTGCGACAGTATTAAACGAAACTTCTTCGGGGGATAATTCTTCACTCCTCCCATCAACTAACAATTCAACATCAGGATGCGCATGCTGCAGAAGAAAGTAATTTTTGAAAGATTCAGTAGTATAATGAAAGGTGGATAAATGAAAAAAATAATTATGCTTAAATCTTTGATAATTACATCCTTTTTTATTTCACTAGTTTTATTTTCTGGATGTAATTCTACAAAAGAGGTTAATGCAGATACCAATAATAAGTCTAGTACACAGACACAGATAAATCAAATTAGTATACCTCTATCCGAAATAACTGAAAAAGCGAATTGGTACACTTATGAAGTTGATAATAAAACAATTTCGTACTTTGCCGTTAAAGCATCTGATGGAAAAATAAAGGTTGCTTTTGACGCATGTGACGTATGCTATCCAGAAAAGAAAGGTTACAGGCAAGTAGGAAGCGATATGATATGCAACTATTGTGGGCTAAAGTTTGCTATAATTGGAATCGGAACAGAAAATAAAGAAAGCGGTGGATGCTGGCCCGGATACTTGCCTGCAACAATAGAAGGCGATTATCTAAAAATTAACAAACAAAATTTAGAAAATGGCAAGTGGAGATTTTAATAAATTTTTATTTTTTACTTTATATTATTAATAGGTATAGCTCTAAATAATTAGATTACTAAATAAATATAAATACTTTTAACAATGATAAGTATTACGAGGGAATAAAATGGTAGGGAAAGAAACTAAAAAGGCAGAGATTAAAGTAACCGGTATGACATGCGCGACATGCGCTACAACTATAGAGAAATCTCTTTTAAATTTAGATGGAGTTTCTAAGGCAGAAGTTAATCTTGCAAGGGAAATCGCATCTGTAGAATATGACCCAAAAATACTGAAGATTAACGACCTTGACAGTGCTGTAAAGGATGCGGGCTACGATGTGATAAATGAAAAAGCTATTCTAAAAGTTGGTGGAATGACATGTGTAATGTGTGCCAACTCAATTGAAAGTGCTTTGGGGAGATTAGACGGTGTTGTTGAAGTCAACGTGAATGTATCTTCTGAGAAAGTATATGTGATATTTAATCCCAAAGTTGTTTCAATATCTGATATGAAAAAAGCAATAGAAGAATCAGGCTATCAGTATCTTGGAGTTGAAGGCGAAGCTTTAGAGGAGCTCAAACTAGAAGAAAGTCAGAGAAATAAGAAATATAGGATAATTGTTGGTGCAGTAGACTCTGCTATATTGATGGGATTAATGTACGCTCCAATGATGATGCTACCGCATGGTATATCGATGTCATTTCTAATGTTTTTAATAGCCCTGCCAGCTTTCATATACTTAAGTTATCCCATATTTAATGCAGCTTACAGATCACTTAAGAATAGGAACCTGAACATGGACGTTATGTATTCTATGGGTATTGGAGTTGCCTTTTTTTCAAGTATTCTTGGTACTTTCAATATTTTATTGGGCAGTGAGTTCATGTTCTACGAAGCTGCCGTGATGCTTGCTACATTTTTAACCTTAGGCAGATTTCTTGAAGAGAGGGCAAAGGGAAAGACTTCTGAATCTATAAAAAGATTGATGGGACTACAGGCAAAGAGCGCTACAGTTATTCGTGAGGGGAAAGAAGTAGAAATTTCAATAGAAGACGTTATTGTTGGGGATATAGTAATAGTAAAACCTGGAGAAAAAATCCCTGTTGATGGAGAAATTATTTCCGGACAAAGTTATGTTGACGAATCAATGATATCTGGAGAGCCTATCCCTGTTTTCAAAGAAAAAGGAAGTAAAGTAATTGGCGCGACTATAAATAAGAATAGCGTTCTAAATTTTAGGGCTACAAAAGTCGGAAAAGATACGGTGCTTTCTCAGATAATAAAGTTAGTAGAAGAAGCTCAAGGATCCAAACCCGAAATACAGAAAATTGCAGATAAGGCCGTAAGTTACTTTATACCTACAGTTTTAGCAATTGCTGCAATATCTTTTGTAAGCTGGTACTATATCTTTAACAGTACATTCTTATTCGCGATAACAAGTTTAATTTCAATTCTTGTTATCGCATGCCCCTGCGCCCTTGGGCTTG
>CAZVXE010000105.1:0-2640 GCA_964630765.1 uncultured Thermococci archaeon
CCTAATGAAGATATGTGTTTCACAAGTTTCTGCTTGCTGCTACTGGAATAATGTCAATCTTCAATCGCTGTTATCTCACAATAGGTAATCACTTTATTTTTTCCATTTAATTCAAATTCTATAAATTGGAATTCAGTTCCTTCTTTTATGAGTCTTATTGCCGTATTAACAACTTCTTCCATATCTTTAGGATCATTCTTATTAAAATAATACTGATTTTCTATTCTAATACCTCCTTATGCGTATATGGCAGAAATATTCCCAAATATAAAAAATAACTAACCATTTTAATTATTATCTTAAGATATTTGTATTTAGTCTTTTTTTAATAAATATAAATCCTTTTAAAGTCGTTGGCATATTTAATGCGAAACAGAATAGACAGAGATGGATTTCGGCCATTACTACTGAAGTGATAGATTGAAACGAGAGGAAGACAAATCAAAAGAAGAGCTTATTGAAGAGCTAGGAATACAGCGCTCAAAAATAGCTGATCTTGAAAAAATAAAAAATAGATTAGAGGAACTTGAAGAAGAAAAGGATATCCTCCTTGACAATCTAAAAGAGCGAGTAAAGGAGCTAAATTGCCTATATGACATCTCAAAGATAAATGAAGAACCAAATATGCCCCTTGAGGAACTATTCCAAAAAATAGTAGAAAAAATACCTCTTGGCTGGAAATATCCAGAAATAGCATGTGCTAGAATCAATCTAGATGGCCAAGAATTTAAAACAATGAATTTTAGAGAAACTAAGTGGAAGTTGGATGCTCCGATAAACTATTATAAAAACAATATTGGAAAACTTGAAGTGTTTTATCTTGAAGAAAGACCAGATCTTGAAGAAGGCCCTTTTCTTAGGGCCGAAAGAAAATTAATTCTTGCCATAGTAGAAAAATTGGGGCACATCATAGAAAGAAAGTACTCAGAACAAGCATTAAAGGAAAGCGAGCAAAAATTCAGAACAGTTTTTAACAATGCAAGTGATGCAATATTTATCCATGAACTTGACGGGAATTTTATTGAAACAAATCAGATTGCATCTGATCTTTTAGGATACGACAAACTGGAACTTCTAAATATGACCCCAAGTGACATTCATCCTCCAGAATATGTTGAGATGCTAAATGAAATGTTTGAGGAACTAAAGAAGAGAAGCTACTATTGTTTTGAAACAGAGATTGTGACAAAGGAGTATAAGCCAATATCAGTTGAAATCTGCAGCAAAATTATCAAACTTAAGAAAAAAACTGTAGTCTTGAGTATTGTAAGGGATATAACAGAGAGAAAGCTAACTGAAGAAAAGATGAAACGCCAGTTGATGAAGTTCAATCTAGAAACTGGAAAAGTCTACCTTGTAAAAGAAACAAAAAGTCTATTTTCAATTGAAGCCTTTAATGATCTGTTGAAAGTTGGGTACTCTGGATATATCCTTACAAGATCATCTGAATCAGAATATAGTGGACAGGTTAAAGGGAAATACAACTATTTATGGATTTCAGAAAAAGATAAAAGAGGTTCTCTTTCTCCGGATTTTACAGAAATTGAAAAATACTTAGAGGACATACCAAGAAAAAGCTTTGTTTTGATAGATAGATTGGATTATCTACTTTCCAAAAATGGATTTGTTAAATTTTTATCTTTTGTACATCACCTAAGGGAGATAGCCTACCTTAGAGGGATTACAGTAATCATTTCGGCCGATTCAGAATTATTCAGTAATGTTGAAATGAAGCTTATAGAAAAGGAGACATCAGATATCTTCCCCGTGGAAAAAGAAAAACTCCCCGACAATATGCTAGAAATCCTAACATTCGTTTATAACAAAAACTTAATTGGGGTTAAGCCTACTTTTTCGGATATAGGTAGAGAGATCAATATAACAAGACCAACTATTGGCAAAAGAATGAGTTTTCTAACAACATCAAACTATCTTATAGTCTCGATTAAGGGTAGAAACAAGGTTGTCGAGTTAACTAACAAGGGAAGAGAGCTTTTTTCGGCATAAATTTTTACATGTTTTACATGTTTTTTTACAAATCCTTATACTTATGTAAAGCCCATAGTTGATTAACAGTTGGACATCTAGGAGTGGTAAAAATGAGTTCTATTGGCAAATGGGTTTATGTTTCTGAAGAAAAGGAATGTGGAAAATGCGGTGAAATGACGCATACGCATACGTGTTTGGTATGTGGGGATATTTGTTGCGATGATTGTTGGAACGAAAGAACTTCAACATGCGATAAATGCATATCAAAAGCATGGTGGAGAGATCTCTAAAGACTAAGGTTATGGTAATACGGCTAAAGGACTAGCCATCTATGCCTCCCCATAGTCCCGATGAGAATCTTTGTGATTTGAGGGACATTCTTTTCTTAAGAATGAAGATTATTAAAAAAGCCAAATGATATATTAAAATATAAAATTAAAAATATTTTTATTTAAAAAGAATAGGTTTTAGTTCTGCATCGACGTAAGTTACTCCGTCAGCCTTTACATATACTCTCTTTGTCAATGGTTCGTATCCATCTTTATAGAATGTAATTGTACTGTACCCAATATCTATTCTATCTAAAAGATATGGGGTCCTGATTACTTCGCCAACATACATCCCATGTGGTGTTTCTATAGATACTGTTGC
>CAZVXE010000106.1:0-2623 GCA_964630765.1 uncultured Thermococci archaeon
TGCGGGGGAAGGGATTCGAACCCTCGAAGACCTGCGTCACCGGATCTTAAGTCCGGCGCCTTAGACCATGCTCGGCAACCCCCGCCTAGAAAAATATCCAAGCCTGTCTCTTATAAAATTACCTGATAATATAAATCTTTAGGCAGTTTGTGTTTACGCACTTGTAGCCATCTCTCATTTTGCCATCTTTGTCATGGACTGTAACTCTTCTAATCACGGAGCCACAAACTTTGCAATTTCTTTCCCCAAAATTAATGTAATCATATTCTTCTTCGTCATCTTCTTTATCATCAAACTCGATATCTTCACCTGAAATTTCCCTGTTTATTATATCTAACTCTCTTTCTAGTTTCGTATCCTTGATTTCAGGCAAATGTTTTTCTTCACCCACTTCATCCTCAGGTTTCAAACTAAAAATTTTGGCAAGTGCTGAAAAAGTTGCATAATTATTGTATTCGATGACCATATAGGACCCATCTGGGGCAGAATCAAAGGACAGTATGGCATAATCCGCTTCAATCTCATTTCTTAAGTAATCCTTGATTTTTTTAATAAATGACCTATCATTCCCTTCTAAATCTTGATTTAATAGAAGATCTTCATTGATGTATATCTCCTTACCAGCAGTATAATACTCAATATCTGCCTTATTTAAGGCTAGGACTACCTTCTTTATTCCTTCATCAACTGTATAAGGCAGGGCTTCAACTTTTCTCATAATGATACTACCATTTATTAGAATTTAAGGTTTTCAATCATTTTGTTCTGCATCAGAATTCTCAATAAGATCAAATAAGGTCTTTTTAAGATTTGTAACAGTGTCATAATTTTCCATCTCTTTTGGATAAATCCATTTAAATGTGTCATGTTCCCAGTCTATCTTTATTTCCTCCCCTTTGAACAGGAAGAGGAATGGGTTAATTGACCATATCGTATTATTCACAGTATCATTGACATCGAAAGGAGTTCCAATCTTTAAAAGTTCTAAGTATTTGTTATCAACGCCTGTTTCCTCTTTTATCTCTCTTAAAGCGGCCTCAAGGCTGTTTTCTTCTTCAATGAATCCAGAAACACCTGCCCATTTGCCTCTAAAAGTGCCAACTTTATCGCTTCTTTTAAGAAGGAGGACTCTTCCATCCTTAAATAAAAATGAAGTAACAATCTCTTTTCTCTTCATAAAAGAAATAAATAAAGTATATTAAAAAAAGTATCTAAAAAACTGGGGCAAAAGAATGAATTTATTGCTTTCTAGCTTTTCTTTTCATTCTTCTCATTTTCTTCTTAACGTGTCTCCAGCGCATTCTGCCTTTCTTTTTCCATTTTCGTGGCCTTTTGCCCATTATATCCCTCAATGATTTTTATTTTTTCATCGTTATTTCGATAGTACTTACTGCTCTCTGTTCTACCTGCTCTGTTCCAATCTTTATATCGGTAATTTTAGCATCGGGAACAAATCTGCTTTTTACGATTTCTGCAGTATCCACAGCAGTAGATATACTTCTTCCCCTAGCTTTTATGGTTATCTCATTCTCACCTGCATTAAATCCAGTGACTATAGCAAGAACATACGCCATTGCCTTTTTCTTTCCTACGAGTACATCCATAATATCCCTCTAATCAACGCTCATTGAAAAACGCTAGAGAACTAGCATGAAAAAGTTTCGTTGCCTATTTATATACTTTTTGGTTATTTCACAATTGCTTAAAAATATATATTTATTCGCTTATTTAATGAAATATAATATAAAATAGGAGGATTTTATCATTCTGATACGACTACATTGATATTTTCTTGGTCAAGCAAAATGCCTCTCCAAAATACTTTTGTGTTTACAATGAATCTAGTCTCATAACTCCCAGCAGAAACCTTTGATTTTAATAGAAATGATTTTGATATTCTTTTATTTGCAGGAAGAGGGTCTTGAAAAGTAAATTTGTAGCCACCATATACCTTCTCAGATGGATATTTATCAACTGACTCTACCTCTAAATCAGAGTAATCCGATGTAAATTCTATCCAGTACTCTCCTTCTTTAAAGACTTGATCAGATTCAATGTCCATCATTAAAAGGCCATTTTGGTCATGTTTTAGTGATAACTCAGTTTTAAGAAGCCCGCCTAGGTCTATTTTTTTAATATCAAATTTTGGCCTGTAAACCTGAACAGTCGTTTTAGCAGTAACAGCATTCATTTGAACGCCTTCATTATTCTTGTATTTTATTATAAATTCAAGGGGTATATTTTTCCTTGTTTCAGAAAGTTTTAGTACCTCTTTTTCTGCAACTACAATAAATTTTATGGTGGAGGTCTTTCCTTTCTCCAACAATAATGGGGGTGTAGCCTCTAGGGTAACAGTAAATGGTGAAACTTCCTCAACTTCTATTTCTATAGCATTGCTTTTCCCTGTATTTTCTAAATTTAGAATTCCAGTTTCTTCATTTGTTATTAGCATCTTAGTAGTCAAAACATCAACACTGGCTGATATTTTAGGATTATTCTTGAAATTGAAGATAGTATCTTGGCCCAGATATAGAATTCCAACTATCAGAACTACTGCAATTACTATGAATATCCACTTTTTATTGATATTCATAAACATCGTAACCCATCATAGTTTAAAAGA
>CAZVXE010000107.1:0-2554 GCA_964630765.1 uncultured Thermococci archaeon
AGGCAAGGACAGCACGTCAGAAAGCGAGCAGTAAATATGGTTACAAAAGAACGGGGTTTTCGGTCTTTTATACCCATTGGGTAATTAAAATATAAAGAAAAAATTCCTTAAAAAGAAATTTCCAGTCAAAAAAATGGGCCCAAATTTAAAAGATTTATAATTCTGAAGGCTAGAATTAATGCGAACTTTAGATCATTCCGATTTTAGCCTTGTAATAGACTCTCCTTAGGCAATCACATTCATCATACAAAACTCGAGAGGGGGAAATCCTTCCTTAGTAGATTTCAAGGAAAAAGGTTATCCCAAGGATCAACCTACTGTGATTGTTGTACTCTATAAAAAAACAAGAAATCAAACTTGACTTCTTGTTGCAGGCTAATCTCAAACAAACACGCTCCAAAAGAGGATATATGGTAAGGTGTCTGTAATAAGCTATGAAGCGGTAATGCGATGCAGAGGAATAATTCCCCAAAAGCAATATCTAGCTTTTCTTCGCTCCCAGTGAATAACTTTTCGGATCTTTAGTATTGTAAGAAAGGTGATTTCGAAATTCTATTGGTTTAATGCCAGGGCTTTTATTTACAGTGCGCACAGTGTCACGGGCTTTCGCAAACTCTCTTGGGGAGACTTTGTGGAAATTTCTACTTGCTTTCATTTCAATATCATATTAATTCTCATCGTTATTATAAAAATTCCAGAAGGTATTCGATAACAAAGGATTATTGGTCATGATCCTAAAGATCGATTTGGTTGTGTTTTCTCTTAAATATACGAATTCTTTGTTTATATCTGGCATTGGAGGATCAAGAACATAGTCAAGCTCATTCAGGATAATCTTTCTTAATAGAGTTGCACATTGAGCGGGCGTTCTGGCAACAAGGACCCCATTCCCTACTCCAGAGCTTAGTTCTATTTGAATCCCCAATGGATGCTTTTCTTTCAAACTGAATGCTCTATTATCGTATTTCTCCTTTACTATGGAACATAGCTTCTCGTAAAGCTTCGTCTCATCAACCTCAGATGCTTCTATGGCAGCTCTTACTTCCGTTTCCTCTTTCTTCCAGATCAATTTGGGTTCGAATATACATAATAAATGTAGAATGATATCCTTGCGGCTTTTCGCTTCGTACATTGAAGATGAAATGTCTATTAATCTGTTAACAACATCCACATTACCTTCTGGCACATAGACTATAACGGGCTTCCCTTGTGCCAAAGTGGTAGCCAGCTCCGAGTCTTTCCCAAGAGTGTCACTTTCCTGAGCCAAATAGATGGTACAATCAGCTCTCTTTAGCATAAGGGCTTCCGTGAGTCCTTTGTCAACACGATTTTCACAATAAGCTTGTGTTGGGTTAAAATACCTCAAATTCAATTCCTTTATCTCGGGGAGATTAAAAACTTCCTTTATGAAATTATTAATAATGACATACTCATGTCTTTCTCTCATAGATGTCGCTATATAGACATCCATAATATCTGAGATTAAGTATGTATTGTTATTGCGAATGCCGATAGGAGTTATTCTGTCCAAATGACTCTTTTCCATTACACAGTATGAGTCGCCTGGATTTTCGGTATACTTCTTTTCAATTTCCGCTCGTATATATTCTCCGAGATAAATTGTATCCTTACTGTCTATCTCCTCAATGTTTTGCATCAAGGGAGGCCTTTTTTTATAAAAGGTCAGATCCTTGTGGCTTATCAGCTCTTTTACCTTTTCAAGCTGTTCATCATTAAATGCTAGGGTCTGAAAGGCGTATTTGATATTGCCAAAACAGAGTAAGGACACTTTGTTAAACTCTTCCACAATAGTTACAAATTGGTCAAGTGTCTTTATTTTCTCTTTTGGCTTTGAATCCAGCTTTAGTAGGAATTCAAATAGATTTACATTAGATATCCTGTCATAGCCATAAAATAACAGTAGTTCATTAAGTTGACTATAGCAGATCCCTTCACCTGATTCAAAAATACTGTCAAAGATATCTTGGTCACGGTTGATTCTTGCAGATTCCCCTGTTAACCTCTCAAGAAGATACTTAATACTGACTTTCATGATTAATTGATTGCAGATGACTATATTATTAAACAGTGTAGTAAATTTATTATTTTATGATCATATTAGCAAGTCGGCAAAAAAAGATATTCTTCTGGACAAAACAGATGTGATTGAGGTCCCAAACAAATATTAAAGTCATGAAGGTAGCACATCCATATCCTGGGGATAACGAGTTTCGTCGTCGTGCTCGTGCTCATCAATCCGAATTCCGAGAAAAGGCTCTACAGGTTGATTTTGATAGCTCAAATCCAAGGGCAAAGTTTGGAAATCTCCTCCCACAGGAAGCCGCCATACAGGGACTTATATTTTACGAAGGGTATAGAGACCACATCATGAAGGTGGCAGAAGATAGATATGGTAAGATAAACGGAACTATACGCTATTCGAATCTCCTGCGTAGTGAGCACATTCCATTGAATATTTTTGCACCTATGCAGCTGAACCTTTTAACGACGGCCTAATCTGATACCACCCACCGGTAAAAAACGGTACCACCTC
>CAZVXE010000108.1:0-2533 GCA_964630765.1 uncultured Thermococci archaeon
TAGATCCATTGATCACTTTCAACGATAATTATGGGACTGTCTCTATTTACAGGTCCCCCTATTATGACTCTAGTAAAGTTGACAACTAATTATTGTCGGCATCACCCGAATATGTATAAGAACCCTCTAAAGGAAAACATATAAATATAAACGACAAATGTCTAATATTGTATCAACATTTGGTGATAATTTATGGCTTTTGGCGATAGATGCGATGGCAAACAGATAAGAACACTGTCCAATTATAGGCGAGTTTATCCATTTGTAATGAAAACAAGGACCGAATCTGCAATATATGCAGACTTTGAGTTTGAAGTTGGTAAAACTTTAGAATACATGGAAAAAGCCAATGCTGGACTTAGCGAAAAAAGAATTAAATTCTTTCATATTTTTATTGCTTCTCTAGTCAGAACTGTTGCAATGAGACCTCAGCTGAATAGATTTGTTATGGGCAGAAGGATATTTCAAAGAAATGCCATACAAATTTCAATGATTGTCAAGAAAAAACTGGACGAAGAATCAGAGTATTCTAATATTAAAGTTACTTTTGATCCAAGAGATACTTTGGATATGGTAATTCAACGAATGGCCAAATCTCTTGAATATGGCAGAGGGGACGAAAAAAAGCATGAAGAAAAAGAGATAGATCTTCTTATTAAATTCCCCGATTTTATATTAAAATTTATTATCTGGGTGTGGAGAGGGCTTGATTACTATGGAATTCTGCCTGCTTCCATAGTCAAAGATGATCCAATGTATGCAAGTGTTTATGTCACTAATCTTGGTAGTTTGGGACTTGATTCAGTATTTCACCACCTGTTCGAATATGGCAATACCTCAAATTTCATTGCGTTGGGCAAGATCCACAAAGCCCCTGTGGTTGATGAAAACGATGAATTAAAGGTAAAGGATGTGGTTAGAATAGGATACACTCTGGATGATCGTATTAGTGAAGGGATATATTTTGTTAAAGCTATTGAATTATTCAAGAATTTTATGCAAAATCCTGAAATATTGGAAAATCCCCCTTCTGAGGAAGATATTAGATCATTTTTGACGGAGACGGAGGGAAAATAATGTACGAAAAAAAACCATGGCTAAAATACTATGAAGATTATATTCCAGAATCCATTAATTATCCTAAAAAAACAATGTATGAAGCCATTTATGACGCCTCAGTAAAATATCCAGATAGAATAGCCTATGACTTCTTAGACCATACTTCAACATATAAGGAGTTTTTACACGATATAGATCGATTTGCAAATGCTCTTTATGCGCTTGGTCTTAGAAAGGGCGATCGAATTACTATTTGCATGCCAAACTGCCCTCAGGCAATAATTTGTCTATATGCAGTAAACAAGATTGGTGGTGTAACAAGCATGATCCACCCGCTTTCTCCACCAAAGGAAGTAAAGTTTTATCTTAATATAAGCAGCAGCAAATATGCCATCACCCTTGATGCTTTTTATTATAATTTTAAAGATATACTTGGCGATACATCTGTTGAGAAACTTATTCTTGCAAAAATTACGGATTATTTGCCTCCCTTAAAAAAGATAGGATTTAAGCTAACAACTGGAAGAAAAATAAAAAAAGTTTCTTCCGATCCTAGAGTATCTTGGTGGAAAGACCTAATGGAAACTGATTATCCCGGGATAGAAAGGTCAAAGATAGACACTGATGAACTTGCAGTTATCCTTTATAGTGGTGGAACTACAGGAGTTCCTAAAGGGATTGAACTCTCAAACTTTAATCTAAACTGCCTAGCTATGCAGGCTAGCGCACAAGGGCCTATTGTAGAAGACGATTCTGTTCTTTCAATTCTGCCCATATTTCATGGATTTGGATTGGGTGTCTGTGTGCATACATTTTTGATTGATGGTGGAAAATGTATATTAGTCCCTAAGTTCTCTGCAGACACAGTTTTGGATTTAATAAAAACAAAAAAACCAAGATATATCGCAGGTGTCCCGACTCTATACGCTGCACTTGCTAGAAATCCTAAGATATCCAAGGTCGATTTCAGCTGTATAAAAGGTGCGTTTTGTGGTGGAGACCACCTACCTCACGACATAAAAATAGAGTTTGAAAACGCGGTTGCAAAGTCAGGAGGGAAAGTTGTCTTAAGAGAAGGTTACGGATTGACTGAATCTGTAACAGGTGTTACAATAATGCCCAAAAATACATATCGGCAAGGAAGCGTAGGAATACCTATTTCTGACATTATAATTAAGATAGTTAAAATGGGTACTTTTGAAGAAGCCCCACCCGGAGACGAGGGCGAGATATGTGTCAGCGGGCCCACCCTAATGAGGGGGTATCTAGATCACCCTGACGAAACAGATAAAATACTCAAAATTCATCCCGATGGAAGAAAATGGCTACACACAGGAGATGCAGGCTATATGGACCCTGATGGATTTATCTATTTTAAGCAGAGGCTTAAACGAATTATTATATCCTCCGGAATCAATGTTTATCCGTCTCAAATTGAAGACGTACTAGACAGCCACCCTGCAGTTGCTTTATC
>CAZVXE010000109.1:0-2508 GCA_964630765.1 uncultured Thermococci archaeon
CCGAAGCGACAAACTGTGCATCTTTTTCTTTTTGAATTAAAGTTTTGATTATTATCGCAATATAATAGATATTTACTAAAATTATTAATCACGATTTTCATACAATTACCTTTAAGAAAGGGATTATTATCCTAGACGTATGTTTACAAATATTATACTACTATGGATTGCTGGAGCAATTATAGTTTTAATATCCTATTATTTTGATAAGGAAAAAACAAGGCAAGGCGTAAAAAAAGGAGTAAAAATCTTCAAGGGCTTGTTCTCACCATTTGTTAACATTATGATACTGGCAAGCTTCATTTTGGTAGTAGTTCCGCCTGAGATGATAGAGCGTTATCTTGGTGGCGAATCAGGATTCTTTGGGATAACTCTCTCTGCAATTATAGGTTCGATTACATTGATCCCTGCGTTTATAGTATACCCCATAGCTTCAGAACTATTAGAGAGGGGGGCGTCTTACATGGTGATTGCAACCTTTATTACAACGCTTCTCATGGTAGGTGTTGTCACATATCCTCTAGAGAGCAAATATTTTGGAAAAAAAGTTGCCCTTGTTAGAAATGTACTCAATTTCTTTGCAGCCATCCTTATTGGTTTATTAATAGGGGTGATAATGTGAATAATAAATATCTGAAAGAATATGGGTTCATTTTAGTTTTCATTATTTTTGGACTAGTGTCTTACTTCTATAGCTTTACATTTGGAGTCAAAGCTTCAAAAACATTCTTGAACATGTTCATAGAGATGATTTCTTTTATCCCCATAGTATTCATCCTAGTAGGACTACTGGATGCGTGGATACCTAAAAAGAAATTTGAAAAATATATGGGGCCTGAATCTGGATTAAAAGGAACTTTACTTTCAGTCATATTCTCAATGTTTCAGGCCGGCCCGCTTTACGGCGCATTTCCAATAGTATATATCCTTTACAAAAAGGGCGCTTCAATAAAAAACATATTCATATTTCTTGGGTGCTTCTCATCTCTCAAGATCCCAATGTTAACAATTGAGACTGGTTATCTTGGATTAGAATTTACCCTTGCAAGGGCTGCAATTACCGTGCCATTATTCATAGCAATCGGCTACTTAATGGATTATTATCTAAAAGGTAAAGATTTCAAGGTTACTGACCCCACAGAAGCCCAATAAAAACGTATGTTTTTTAAAGGATTAGAAAAAATTAGAGCTATGAAGCTAATCTTATCTTTTTTTGTTTTTGCTATACTTACCTTTTCAAGCCTTTTTCCGTTATCCTCCGGAGACTCTGTTTTGTATGCTTTAGATGAGGGATATGCAGTCAAAGACCTCTCGTTTGATGTAAATATAGATAGTTTTTATCTTGCAGGAGAGATAAAAGGTAGCAATAATTCTTTTATAATTAAGTCTAAAGATGGCCAGTTTTTAAGAGAACAAGTAATTGAAAACTTTAAAATCTATAAAATTCTAAATGATAAGTATTCCAACACTTATTTATTAGGGGCTTCTGGAGACGGAAATAGCACTCTTGTAAAGCTTACATCAAGTCTCAGCAAAAGATGGGAAGTGAAAATAAAATTCTCGGATATGGACGCTTTATCATCTTTTACAGTAAACGATAATCAGGAAGTTACTATTCTAGGGTATTCTACATACAAAAGAGATTCGGATACTTTTGTTATAAAGATGGACCGTAACGGAAAAGTCATTGCAGAGAAAATATTGGATATTGGCCCATTTGAAAGGCCTTATCAAATCCTAGAGAGCGATGAAGGTGATTTTTATATTACCGGTGAATCAAAAGATAAGAACTATGATATTTTCGTGTGCAAGCTTACCAAAGACTTTGAAATTCTTTGGGTTGACTATTTTGACAATGGAAACTGGGAAGATGGCGGCCTTTGTCTTGAGTTAAATAGTGAAGATGTCATCGCCACCGGTTATTCTGGAAAAGAAGGGTGGTATGTTTTTGACACTGTTTTCTTAAAGTATTCCAAAGAAGGTAATGTGAGCACATTTGCCCGAAAGAGTTTTTCGGGAGGGAGCGACTGGGTTAGGCAATTTAAAAGAAACGGTGATTATTACTATGCCATTTTATGGGACATCCTTACTGGGAATGAATACACACTAAAGCTTGACTACTACTTTGACATATTGACAAAAAATGAAATTGCGAAAGAAGAAACCCCACTCAAAATAATCAATATACGCGATAAAACTTACTTAGTATTTTCAAAACAAAATACAATCTATATAAGGGACTTAGGATAGCTTATTGAATTTCTTCTTCATTTGCAATGTGGTAAACTGTCCTAAGAGGGATTTTTAGACTTTTGGATATCTCTTTTACTGGAACGCCTAGCTCATACATTTTTTTTAATTTGCTGACTGTTTCGTCGTCGTACTTGTTTGGTCTCCCGGCACCTTCTCCAAAAGGCACAAGAAGTACCCCAACACGCTCCAATGCTTTTTTGACCCTAATTGACGTCAGGGAATAGAGACTTTTTGGGCATAGGATATATTTTACAT
>CAZVXE010000110.1:0-2483 GCA_964630765.1 uncultured Thermococci archaeon
GAAAAAATATTGCAAAAAGTAAAGCTAAAGAACTATTCGAGAAATATAATAAAAAAAAAATTAAATTAAAAATTTTTATATATCTTAAAGTCAAGTCTTAGAGTTTCAGGCGAATCCCTGTTCCAAAACACGAAATAATAGTATCCTTTCTCTGGCGCAGTAAATTTTAATTGCTCGTAGCTTCGCTCTCTGTCATTTGTTGAGTCAAGATATATCTTGCCGGCATAGTCTACTGGCGATAGTTTCCAGCTAGTATATCCATCGCTATCAAGTACATACATTTTAATAAATAGATTTCGGTATTCATTCTGTTTGACGCTGTAGTAAATATTGGCTGTCTCTCCTTTTTGTAAGTAAGTTACATAAACTTTCGATCCGTCTCTGCTGTAGCTTAGATTATTTCCTTGAGATACAATATATTCGTATTTTTCAAGTTTTTCTCCCGAGGAGAGTATGGCAGAATAGTAGTACGATACTTGGAAATTATTTGTATTATGAACTATGAAGTAATATAAGCCATCTTCGGGAAAAGTGTATTCGAATTCTGATTCTGGGCCGGAATAAAACCTCAAGTATTGACTATATTTTTTAGTGTTGCTAATACCGTATACTGAAAGATAATTGTGTTGTGTGCTTGTTAAAATATATATATCAAAATTGTCCTTATCGATAGTTTCATAAGAGAATTTCACTTTGCTCCCTTTTGTGACGGGCATTGGATAATATTTATAGTTAGTACCATTCAAAGTAAATTTTTCGTTGAAAAGAACTTCTCCTGTGCCGGAAGATTGAGAGTCTGAAGTTGTTTGTGTTTGTTGTTGAGTATTTGTTTGTTGTTGATTTGAGCCAGGTGTTGCACACATGGCTGCAACTGCTACTAATACAATCAATCCAAAAATAATGAATGTTTTTTTCATCGCCATTACTGATAGTTTAAAGTTTAAATAATTATTGTTTCTTAGTAGCTATACAGTCTCTGGAAAGGTCTTGAGTTTAATGGGCTTAGTTTTACAAATGAATTTAGATCATATTTCTCTTTAGAGTTCATATCTGTTGAATATTCGTTTAGAACGTTTGTTAAGAAATTAATATCCCATTCATCGAGAGGGGATACTGAAACGCCCTTTCCAAGATTATATTCATCAACATTTCCTCTAATGTATATGGCCCCCCCATGCATTCCGACTCCAATGTAATTACTTTCAAGTTTAGTTTTGTTTTTGCACAAAACGACTATGATGCCTGAAGCCATATACTCTCCAAGAAAATCACCAGCGTCCTCGCCTATTACTATGACTGGAATCTTCTCTCCAAATGCCTTCATGTGGATTCCACATCTGTACCCAACTTTTCCCTTGACAAATATCTTTCCGCCCCTCATAGCATAGCCTAAGATATCCCCTGCATCGCCATGGACGACTATCTTACCATTGTTCATTGTATTTCCGACACAGTCTTGTATGTTGGAATTGACAAATATGTTTGGGCCGTCCATCATACCCCCGAGATCGTTTCCTGGCACCCCATTTATTATTGCCCTTATTCCATTCTTTACTCCGGCAAATAGATATCCCTGACCATTTATATTGTTCATTACTACTTCTTTTTCACCATCTTCTATTGCCTTACGTATGGACTTGTTTATCTCGGTATAGTTGAGCCCTTTGCAATTTAGAATCATTTAATCCCCTCTGTGTATGATTTTACAATGACTTCCCTCATATCGCGGGGGAGGACATAAAAGTTAATTTTGTTGTTTAATAATTCTTCTTTTATAGTAGAAACATCTAAGTTACTTCGGATAATATTGTTTAAGATGCCTGCACGGTCTATGTCTCCAAGAAGTGCTGCGCCGATTAGTTTTTCGCCCCTAATCACAAGTTTTCTATAAACTTTCTTTTTAGGATCAAATAAAGATATTACTTCATCTTTTTCAGTAGGCGATAATAGTCCCATTGTTATCATCTGGACATCAAATATTTTAAGAGAATTCATAGGGTAAACTGTTTCAATCTTGGAATCGCCGCCGGACATGTTGATTCCTGCGCAATATCCTCCGCTGTATGCATTTGGAAGGATAGGTATATTGCAATAGGCATCTTCAATAGAATTATACATTTCAGTTACATCACCTGCTGCAAAGACATCATCTATATTAGTCTTCATATGATCATCAACTTTTATACCTTGATTGATTGAAAGTTCTGTTTTTTCAAATGGGGATGTTTCAGGTTTTACACCTTTGCAGGAGACTATTGCATCACATGTTATAGTTTCCTTGTCAAGTTTAAGTTCAATTTTGAAATCTGTTTCCTTGGCCCCAATTATTTTTCTTGAAAGCAACAAATTGACTCCTTTTTCTAAAATTTCATTATTAAGAATTTCAGAAATCTTTTCATCCCCAAGAGAACTTAATACCCCTTTGGAGCTTACTATAAGGGTCACTTCTTTCCCCATCTTATGCAGATACTCAGATAACTTGA
>CAZVXE010000111.1:0-2457 GCA_964630765.1 uncultured Thermococci archaeon
TCGACACCCAGATCAGAACGGATTAGCTATAGTCCGTTTTTTTGGGAAACTTTTAGTACATCTACCCTATATTAAGAGAGAATCCATATTTTGGCCCAAATATCAAGAAATTGAAGGGTGAATATAGAGAACTCTATAGGTATAGGATTGGAGACTATCGACTATTTTATAAAGTATCTGAAGATACAGTAATAGTATTTATCATTGACATTGAGAATAGAAAAGACGCTTATAAATAATAAAAATTGTCTAACAAAAGCTTCGACCTGACAATGCCTATTGTCATGGTTTTTGCTGGAAAGTGAAAGCAGGAAAATATAAGTAGGCGCAAAAACCACGCCAATGCCCACGCCAGGAGCGTGGGCCGGCATTGCAGGTCAAGCCAATGTTAGATGCACGCCTTCGGCGGGCAAGAAGAGGAGAAAATATAGATTTTGGTAACATTCAATATTTGAAAATGCATGAAGTGTGGAAAAACGAAGCAAATAATTTTACTCCATGGGTTGCTGAGAAAATTGAAGAAATTGGTTCACTTCTCGGCTATGAATTTGAGCATATCCAAAGAGAGGCTCCTGTTGGAGATTTCTCACTTGATATACTTGCTAAAGATTTAGGAACAAATAGACTTGTTGTTATTGAAAACCAATATGGAAAAACAGATCACGATCATTTAGGAAAATTACTTACTTATACAGCAGGTTATGAAGCAAAAATTGTGATTATTATTTCTGAAGAATTTAGAGATGAACATAAAAAAGCTCTTGAATGGCTTAATGAAAATACAGTTAATGATGTAGAGTTTTATGGCCTTAGTGTTACGGTATTGAAAGTAGATGATTCAAAACCAGCATATAAGTTTAATATTGTGGTAGCACCAAATGGTTGGCAGAAAAATGCATTGATGGGAGGAAATAATCAAAATTCAGAAAAGGCAGAAAAATATAAGCAGTATTTTCAAATAATATTAGACGATTTAAGGGAAAAAAAGTTTTCAAATGCACAAAAAGCTCAACCACAAAATTGGTATACTTTTACTACTGGAATAAATGGATTTAGTGTTAGTATTAACTTTAGCAAAAAATCGACAGCTCGTGTTGAACTCTATATTGATTGTGGGGATGTTGAAAAGAATAAAGCAAGATTTGATGAATTACTAAATGATAAAGATAAAATAGAGAAAGATTTACAGCAACAATTACTTTGGGAGCGTCTTGAAGACCGACAAGCTTCTAGAATTGCAATAGAAATTAAAGGTACAATTAATGATTCGGAAGAAGAATTAGAAAAAATTAGAATATGGATGATTAAGAATGTTATTTTGTTCAAAAGTTATTTTGTAAAGTATATAAAGGAAAATCATCTAACAAATGCTTCAACCCTATAACGCCTTTTGTCATGGTTTTTGCTAGAAGATAACGCAAAAACCACGCCAATCCTTCGCTTCGCTCAGGAGCAGGCGTTAAGGGTTAAGCCAATGTTAGGTTCACACACTTGATTGGGAATAAAATTGATAAGTTTGAAAAATGAAAGTACCTTTACTTGAAGAATATCAAAAGAACCTTAATTTTTTTGAAAGTGCACACTATATATTTAGTTTTACTAAAGGTTCTCTTGCGGAAAAGGATATTCAATCTATAGCATCAGGACAAGAAAAGTGCAGAAGAAATTTTCTTGAAGTATTTAATGTAGAAAGCAGATTAAAGATACAATACTATTTTTTTACAACAGCATTAGAATGTGGAAAGCAGTATAGGCTTTTACATAAAGACGAATATTCTTATAATGATCCAGATGAAGAGGTGAATGGGTATACATCATATCCTGACAAGATTTTTGCTACTTACAATGATACCATACCATGTATTGGGTATCATGAAGATGTACATCTATTAATGGCAGAACAGTATGGAAATTTAAAATCATGTTTTGTTAAAGAGGGTATAGCAACATTCTTTGATAAAGTATGGTGGGGTATTGATAATCTATATTGGGCCAAAGTAATTTTAGAAAAAGGAATTATTAAATATATTGAAAGTTTGTATTATAATGAAGAGTTTTTTAAATATAAGTGTATGTATACATATCCTATAGCAGGCGCATTTACTGAGTGGTTAATAGAAAAGATAGGTATTGATGAATATAAAAAGTATTATCAAGCATTTATTGATAAACTACACTTTCCTGAAAATAGTTATAGGCAAGATTTAGTAAATGAGTTCATTGAGTATATGAAAAACGTAAAAGTCGAAAAAGAAATTAAAGATCAAATAAGTACATGTATTATAAAAAATAGTGGAACCTAACAACTGCTTCAACCTGATAAAAACTTTGTCACGGTTTGTGCGATCGCTTCGCTCTTTACGCACAAACCGCGCCAAGCGCGAGTACGCGCACGTTTTTACAGGTTAAGCCAATGTTAGACACACCCTTCGGGGGGAGGAAATAATATGGAAAAGA
>CAZVXE010000112.1:0-2452 GCA_964630765.1 uncultured Thermococci archaeon
AACCGCGCCAAGCGCGAGTACGCGCACGTTTTTACAGGTTAAGCCAATGTTAGGTTGGTTTAAATTTGTAATAAAAGAGGTATGTGATGGAACCAATCAATCCTAATTTATTTTCTTCAACTTTAGATATTTTTGATAATGGATTTGAATTTGAAGAATTTGCTCAAGTTTTTTTGTCTCAGGTAATTGGATATGAATTCATACCTCATGGAGGTATAAAAGATAAGGGAATTGATGGTCTCAAAACTGTGCTAATGAAACAGGGACGAGAAAAAGATATTTACCAAGTTTCTATTCAAAAAGATTATATTTCTAAGATTGATGATACAATAGAAAAATTAAAAAGTATAAAATATGATAGATTATTTTATGTAACAAATCAAGAAATTCGGGAAAAAGAAGAACTACAAGAAAAATACTATGAAGATAAGCAAATAAATTTAGTTATTTATGATAAGAAATGGTTTGTAGTAAATATTAACCATTCAGATGGAACAATTAATGCTTTTCATATTTACATAAAATCACATCTTATGGGATATGAATTACCAGGTTCATCGTTCGAGCTTATAAATGTAGAAAATGATCCAAGACTTTTTGTATTTTTAAGGCAACAAGTTGATAGTGATGGAAATAATCCTGATGTTTTAAAGGAATTAATACATTCACTTATTTTGTTCTCGCTTGAGAATACAGATCCTGATCAAAGTATTGTTCGAACGAAAAAAGAAATTATTGATTTTATTAATAAAAAATATAAGCAAAATCCTGATTACTATACTTCAGTTGTTGATGAGTTGCTTGAGGTAATGACTAAAAAACCAAGAGAAATACAATATCATAGCAAATTAGATGGATACTGTTTACCATATGAAACACGCGAAGACATAAAATTAAGAAATGCTGAAGATATTGCTCTATTTAACTCTTTTAAGGATTCACTACATGAGAGGGTAGGAAAACGAGTTCTAGCTAAACAAAAGCATGAAAATATGGAAAAAATTATCTATCAGGTTTTTCATAAGATTTTTTATACTCAAGGTCTAGAATTCGCAGATTTTATATTGAATGCTTCTAATCAAGATGCATTTGAAAAAGATCTACCGGAAATTATCAACAGTATCATATTTGAGAACAGAATTAGTTCTACAAGCGCTCGAGATTACTTAGAAATATGCCAAGTTATAATCAGAGAAATAGTCTATCGTGGCAATTCTACTGAAAAACTATATATATCTAAACTCTCAAAGACCTATATGATGATGTTTATACTTAGGCTTGATCCAAAAGTTTCTGGTTTTTTCTCAGCTTTAGCTGGCAAATTAAATGTATATGTATGTACTTCTATTCTAATACCGGCAATGTCTGAATATTATCTTGAAAAGTACAACCAAAGGCATGCAAATTTATTGAAAGGAGCATCAAAATGTGGTGTTAAGCTATTTATTAATGAAATAATTGTTGATGAACTCGCAATGCATATAAGGACTTCATATTATAACTATATTAGTAACTACAAGGATAGTGAAGATATCTTTCTAGAAGATGAAATGCAATTAATGTATATAGATGAAATATTAATTAGAGCGTATTATTATGCAAAAAGAAATGGTAAAGTAAAAGATATTGTATCATTTATTGATACATATGTAAGTCCTGATTTTTCTCATATCAAAGAAGATCTAATACAGTGGTTAAGAGATGAGTATGGAATTCAGTATATTGATACAAAGAGTCTTGATTTAAGTATAGATAAGGAAGAATATAATAAACTATATGAAGAGCTTAAGCTGCACAAGAGTCATCCAGAAAAGGCAAAGAACGATGCATTGATGATAATGACAATCTATGAACTAAGAAAGAAAAAAAATGAAAATGCTAATTCTGGAATTTTTGGATACCAAACATGGTGGCTTTCAAAAGATACAACAACTCAGAGAGCAGCAATAAAAGTACTTTCAGATAAGTATCAAGTAAGTTGTTATATTAGGCCTGATTTCTTATTTAATTACATATCCTTTTTACCTTCAAGTGCTGAGGTTGATGATATGTATAAATCTGTGTTTCCTACTCTGCTTGGTGTGAATATAAGTAATCATTTACCAAAGGAATTAAATGAATATATACATCAAAAAATAATTGAATATAGAACAAAAAATCCAGCTCGATTAAAATCAGTATTAAGAGATTTATCAGAAAAAATACGAATGGATAGTGGTTTTGCTAGAAAAGATAGAATAATATCATTCTTTGAAAAAAGAAAAAGTGATCTCCTAGGATCATCTAAATAATAAGAAAAACAACCTAACAACTGCTTCAACCTTATAAATCCTTTGTCATGGTTCTTGCGAGAAGATCACGCAAGAACCACGCCAAGCCTTCGCAGTAGCTCAGGCGCGGATTTAAAGGTTAAGCCAATGTTAGACGGACGCGCGCTTCAAGCGCGCGCATT
>CAZVXE010000113.1:0-2423 GCA_964630765.1 uncultured Thermococci archaeon
CTCTTACTTGATGTTTGTAGCCCAGCACCCAATAGTTGGCTTAAGATATCGTTTGATTGATTAGTCTTCGAACTTGTTCCTGCACCCAATAGCATACTTAGAAGGTCATTTGATTGAGAAGTCTTTGAACTCTTACTTGACATCTGTAAACCTGCATTTATTAACTCGCTAATAACATCTTCTTTTGTTACATTAGATGCTCCAAATTTCTGGATAGCCATTTGGATTCCAATCTTCAATAATTGGGCCAATATTATATCTTTCAATGTTTTGGATTGGACTACTTCTTGAGTTTGAGCTGAAGAAATGGTGTTAGACATAATATTTTTTATAATGGCTTCAATGCCAGTTTCGTTCGCTATACCAGCATCATCTGCAGCAGCCATAATTGAAGATAGTAGTTTTTCTCCGTCGAATTCCTCTTTTTTTCCATTACTTCTAATAACGTATGTCATACACTAATAATACAAATTCAATACATTTAAAATTAACGGATATACTTTCTAACAATTATTTTTAAAAAAAATATAATTTAATAAACAAAAAATAATATTTGAATATTTCTAGAACTAATTTACTGCTTTGTTCTATCAAATTCTCTCCAAGCATCTGCTATTTTCTTCTCAAGTTTGTCTAAGTCTGTCAGAATCATATCTTTCAATGTTTTTGTTTCTACTTCTTTTTTACCTCTTGAAAAGGCTATGGCGCTAGCAGAAACATTCTCAATTAAGTCTTCTACTCCTCTTCTGCTCATTACGCCTGCTTCTCTTGCAGCGGCTAGAATTGAAGCCTTAAGCTTTTCCTCATCAAATCTTTCTCTTCTCCCATCTCTTTTAATAACGTCTGTCATACACCTTATTTTTAGTATTTTAAATATTTAAATTTTACTATTATATGCTCTTTTAGTCTAATAACAGACTCTATCTGAATCGCAATGGGAGCATTCAAATTCTATTGTTGTATGTTCTATGCTAAATTTTTCTTTTAACATGGTATTGATTTTATTGAGGACTTCATGGCTTTGATCAACTGTCATATTTGAGATTACGACATGCGCACTCAAAGCATTATAGTCTGTTCCCAGAGACCAAACATGTATATCATGGGCATCATTAACGTTCTGTATATTTTTTATTTCAGTTCCTATCTCCTGTACATTTAGTCCTTCAGGAACTCCTTCGAGAATTATATTTGCACTCTCTTTAACAATCCCCCATGCACTATAGATTACAATTAAACCAATCAGTATACTAATTATTGGGTCGATTATGTAGGCACCTGTAAAATAAATAATAGCCCCCGCAATTAATACTCCAACCCATCCAAGAAAGTCTTCAGTTATATGCCAGAACACACTCTTTATATTCAGATCTTTATCTTTTCCTCTTAACATCTTAAAAGCTATTATCCCATTAGTTATAATCCCAAAAATTGCAATCACAAAGACCATTTTTCCATTTACTGGCTCAGGATTTAAGATTCTCAAATAGGCCCTATAGAACAAGAAAAAAGTAAGGGCCATCAAGATAGTTGAATTGATGAATGCAGCAAGTATAGTTGTTCTTCTGTAACCAAAAGTCATAGTTTTTGTTGGTGACGACTGTGCCTTTTGATTTGCATAGTAAGAAATACCAAGCGCCACAGAATCAGAAAAGTCATGTATGGTGTCACTTAAGAGTGCTAGACTATTAGACAAAATACCTCCTACAAGCTCTATTACTGTAAAAATACTGTTTAAGACTATTCCATAAAGAATACTTTTTTTAGCTTCTTTGTAGTGGTCATGATCATGCATATAAATTCTATTCTCTTGTTATATAAATATTTTTTGTGTTATTTCCATATAAAAATTATTTATTTGCAATATTATTGTTTTTACTTGCGAATATTCTATAATCAAACATTAAATTTATAAATTCTATATCTCCAATTTTTGGAAGGAGGGTTATAATGGAAAAAATAAAGTTGAAACAAAAATTAACTAGAATAACGAGTTCTAAAAAAAGAAGTATGGCAATTTCTCTAGTGGGCATTGCATTGATATTTGCATTATTTGCTTCTCCACTATTTGCTGTACTGCCTCCCCAATATCTTTATGGGAGTATAACAGTAAATTCAAATCCAAGTGGCGCCAGTATATCTTTAGTGACTCCTGATGGGATGTATGTAGGATCAACTCAGACAACACCCTATACTTTTACAAACATAACTCCTGGATGGTCTACAATATCTCTCTCTTTAGGGGGATACCAAAATTGGACAACTCAGGTATATGTAAATGCTGGAGAGAATGAATATGTTTATGGAAGTCTAACACCGACATATAATCCGAATGCTACAGGGTCTATAACTGTGACTTCGCAGCCTGCTGGTGCAATAGTTCAATTAATTACCCCCGCTGGGCTATTTGTTGGCCCATCTAT
>CAZVXE010000114.1:0-2405 GCA_964630765.1 uncultured Thermococci archaeon
TTGAAAGATCAAATACGCATGTTATAATAAAAAAGATAAAAGAGGATATCCGTGTTGATATCTAAATATTAAAAATAATAAATAAAAAAGTTAATCTTTTTCTTCCCAGAACCTTTCTGTGATGATTTTATCTTCGGTGTAGAAGTTAACTATAGCTTTTCCTTGAGCTTTTATATCTGCAAACTGAGAGTTTTTCATTCCTCCAAATGGTAGGAATGCCACTGGTGCAGGTATACCTATGTTAACGCCTATCATTCCGGCATCTGTTTCTAACTTGAATTTTCTAGCCCAGTATCCGTTCTGAGTATAAATTGATGCGCCATTACCATATTGATGTCTGTTTATTATGCCTATTGCCTCATCAAGGGTCTTTACCTTCATTATACACACTACCGGCCCAAAGATTTCAGTCTTATGAATCTCCATGCCCTCTTTTACATCAGCAAATATTGTTGGGCCTATGAAGTGTCCACCTTCGTTCCCAGCCACCTTGATGCCTCTTCCATCAAGTAGTAATTTTGCGCCCTCTTTTATACCCACGTCAATCATCTTATTGACAAAGTCAAAAGCATGTTTAGAAATTACGGGACCCATTAAATTTGGTTCTTCGGCATATTTTGGGTCTAGTGGATCTGCAACTATGACTTGTTTTGCGGCCTGAGTAAATTTATCGCAGATTATCTTGTACATCTCATCACCTACTCCTATGAGTACGGATGATGCCATGCATCTCTGTCCTGCGCATCCGAAGCATGAAGTCATCATATTTCTTACGACATCATCTATTTTAGCATCAGGCATTGCAACAAGATGATTTTTAGCGCTGCCCATTGCCTGGAATCTCTTGTTGTTTCTTGCACATTTTTCTGCTACAGTTCTGCATACGTTAGTAGAACCGACTAAAGAAAATCCTTTTACTTTTGGATTCTCTATAAAAGTATCGGCAACCTCTCTGTCACCATTAACGAGATTGTACACTCCTGGAGGTAGGCCTATTTTATCAATAAATTCTGTTATCTTGATCATTGTCCCGGGAACTTGTTTTGATGGTTTTATAACAACTGTGTTACCGGTAGCTATTGCATATGGAATAAACCAAAATGGAACCATTGCTGGGAAGTTGAAAGGTGCTACAACTGAAAAAACACCCATTGGTAGCCTCAAGACTTCTCCATCAATGCCAAAAGAAGTTCCTATTATTTTGTCACTCTGCTGAAGCATTGGCATTCCACAAGCAACTTCTACATTTTCAAAACATCTCTTCATTTCAGCTCTTGCATCTGGGAGAGACTTCCCCATTTCTTCTACCAATATTTTAGATATTTCTTCTTCATTTTCCATCATAAGATCTCTTAGCTTGAATAAAGGCTTTGCCCTCCTTGGAACAGGAGTCTGACTCCAGGTTTTATAAGCATTGTGCGCAATATCAATAGCCTTATTAGTTTCAGCTTTTGTTGAAAGTGGAACTTTTGCTATAATTTTTCCAGTACTTGGATTTTCTACATCAACATACCCACTGTTCTCGGGTTCAATCCATTTCCCGTTTACATAGTTTTTGTAAACTTTGACTTCCATTTAACTGCCTCCATATTTTTAAGATAATACTTGGAACTAATCTAAAGATTTATAGTTGATTTTGACGTATCTCCAATCCTTTTATAAAACTTTCGATAAAGGATAAACATGACAACGAAAAAATTAACTATATTTATACTTTTATGAATATATATTTAAAACTTTTGGTATTTGATTCTTGTGTGATTATGTAGTAAAACTTATAATATCGGTATAATTCTAGTCCAGAGTGGTCACTGAAGATTATCTAAAAAATAAAATAAATTCACCTTTAAAAAATAAGGAAAAACTTATTGCCTTACGAAAGGCATTCAAAACAACAAGAGATAGACAAAACGAAAATAAATTTTCATTCCCTGACTTAGAAGAGAGAAAGGAAAGATTAAAAAAAGCTAGAGACTTTTCAATTGGGAATAAAGAGCTTCTTTATCAGGCTATAAAAAATTTTGAAAAAAATGGTTTCAAAGTATTCTACTCCAAAACAAAAGCGGATGCCATTGATTTTATACTAAAAGAGATAGGTGATGAAAAATTAGTAGTAAAGTCTAAATCAAATGTCACAAAAGAGATATGCCTTCACGAACACTTAGAAGAAAAAGGTATTGAAGTTATTGAAACAGACCTTGGGGATTATATAATTCAACTTTCTACAGAAAAACCTGCACACCCCACTGGACCCGCATGCCATCTTTCAAGATATGATATTGCGAAGATATTCTCAGAGGCTTTTGGGGAAGATCTCGAACCTGACCCCCTTGTTCTCACAAAAATAGGTAAGGAAAAAATTAGAAATTATATAGAAAAATCAAAGATAGGCATAACTGGTGCAA
>CAZVXE010000115.1:0-2366 GCA_964630765.1 uncultured Thermococci archaeon
TCCTATTATTTGCTGCAATTACATCCGCTATTTCTTTACTAGAAGTTGTGGTAGCCTATATGGTTGATAATCTTAAATGGGCTAGACAAAAAGCATCTTTGGTAATAGGTGGGGCAATCTTTCTTTTAGGGGTTCCTTCTGCTTTATCCCAAGGGGCGATGCCAATAAACATTTTAGGACTGCCTTTCTTGGATGCTATGAGTCTTCTATCGGACATAATGCTTCCACTAGGCGGTATGTTAATAGCACTGTTTGTAGGATGGGTAATAGTGGATGTTGCAAAGAAGCAAACAACTATAGAAGGCAAGTTCGCACTTCAACCTGTTTGGATTTGGATTCTTAGAGTTGTAGCACCTATTGTAATATTCGTTATATTCTTCAATGCAGTCAGGGCGTTACTTGGTTCAATCGCGCTTTAATACAAATTTATTATTTTTTATTTTTAATTAAAATTTCTGGTGAGTCAATGGCTGACTGTTTGTACATGGAAGATTCTTACTTAAAAGAATTTGATGCCAATGTAATATCTGCTAAAGGGAAATACATAATATTAGACAAAACTTCATTTTATCCAAATAGTGGGGGAGTAGAGTGGGACACTGGCAAAATCATAAGCAAAAAAGATGGAAAAGAGTACAATGTTATTTATGTAGGTAAATTTGAAGGAAATGTAAGTCATGAAATAGATAAAGAAGGACTTATAGCGGGGGATGAAGTGCATTGTGTTATAGATTGGGGCAGAAGATACAAGTTAATGAGATACCATACTGCAGCCCATCTGATCTCTGGCGTATTTAATAGAAATTACAACTTATTGATAACAGGCAATCAATTGACCCCTGAGAAAGGAAGAATTGACCTCAATATGGAAAAATTTGATAGTGAGTATATCAAGAAAATAATTGATGAAGCAAATGAAATTATAAAGAAGG
Source organism: uncultured Thermococci archaeon (assembly GCA_964630765.1). Taxonomy (GTDB): domain Archaea; phylum Methanobacteriota_B; class Thermococci; order Methanofastidiosales; family Methanofastidiosaceae; genus Methanofastidiosum. Next base: position 933 of record CAZVXE010000115.1, read on the forward strand.
ACTTACCTGTGGATATTTATTACAAAGACATTGAAGAGGCAAAAAAGGATCCATCTCTTTTCAAACTAGCCATGGAGTTCCCTCATGAGGTCAAGAAATTAAGAATTGTCGATATTAAAGGATTTGACGCTCAAGCTGATGGCGGGTGCCACGTTAAAAGTTTAAAGGAAATTGGTAAGATAATTTTCCTTGAAGCTGTCAATAAGGGAAAAAGCAACAGAAGAATATACTTTGCTCTTGAAGACTATGAATAATTTAATAAGCAAATTATCTATCTTCTTTTCATGAAAAAGGACTATTGGACCATTATTATTTCTGCAATTTTTTTTGGTCTAATAATCCCAGGCGGGCAGTTTTTTTCTAATCTAGGTTTTTCCCTTTATGAAATCTCAGCCTACTCTTTATTGTTCCTTTTTGTGTTTACATTGCCAATAATCGTTATTAAAAAAACAGTCCCCATTAGACGAGATAATCTTTTATTTTTTGTACTGTATGGCCTTATTGGTGCTTTACTGCAATTGACACAATATGGGGGCGTTATATTTGGAACTCCCGTGGCTATTGTTGCCCTATTACTTTACACTCAACCCATATGGACAACTTTTTTTGGGAGGATACTGCTCAATGAGAAAATAACTAAAATGAAATTATTGTCTGTGACCGTTGCATTTCTTGGTGTCGTCTTTCTTCTTTCTCCATGGAATATTAGTAATGTTGGCAGTACAAAAGGGTTGATTTCTTCTTTACTTGCCGGAATCTTCCTCTCTCTATGGGTCATCTTTGCTCGAAAGACAGGGATTAACAAAGATTATTACATAAATACTTTATCGGCTTATTCTTTTGTATCACTTATTTGGTTAATACTTTTATTTCCTGTAATCAAATTCTTCTATCAAAATGAATATTTGACAAAACTATCCTACAATTTTCCCACTAGTTACTGGGTATATTTTGGTTTATTTTGTCTAATTGCTGCATTCTTACCAAACTCCTTATTCTATAAGGCTATCGAGAAAGTAGAAGCGTCGAAAGCAGGCATAATACTCCTTCTGGAGCCAGTTGTTGCATCTATCGTGGCGATGATAGTATTTAGCCAGTATCTTAATTCAAGTATATTTGTAGGTGGAGGATTAATCCTCATATCAAACTATTTGGCAATAAAAGAGTAGTAAAGATTGCAATATATTTATATAACTCAGAACAACATTATTCATATGAAAAAAAGTGAGATCCCAAACGAAATAGATTCTGATCTAACTTGTGAATTAATAGAGCAAGCATATAAACTTGGCGTCGACACATTTGGGATTGCAGATCTAGAATTATTAAGCGAATATGACACTTACCCCAAAGATTTACTAGAAAATTATTCCAGAGGAATTAGTATAGGATTAAAAGTTCCCGATGAAGTAATTGAAAAACTTCCAGAGAGTA
>CAZVXE010000116.1:0-2302 GCA_964630765.1 uncultured Thermococci archaeon
AGAGTAAAGAAAAAGAATCTTTAATAATTTAATTTTTAATCTTTTTCTTCTTTTCTTATTTTATTTAATTAATCTATTACCCACCCTACTGATTATCTTTATAAATATAAATTATCTATTTGGTATAATGAAGTTTTTCACTAAAAATCATCAAGAGTATATAACTCAACTTTTTAGCAAAATCGAAGATTATTATGGTGATGCACTAGTGTCCCTTGTAGTCTATGGATCTTATGCAAGGGAAGAGAATAAGTTTGATTCAGATATTGATTTATTTATTGTAATTAAAACAGATAAAAACAGGAGAGAGAGAATAAGAGAATTTGTCAAAGAGATTGAATCCCCACTCTTAAATTTAAGCCTCAAGCTTTACGAGGATAGAATATCCTCTGAAATATCAACTTTAATTCTAACAGAAAAAGAATCATTGTGCTTTAATCCTCTGTATCTTGACATGGTTACAAAAAGAATTATCATATTTGATAGAGATAATTTCATGGAAAATTTACTTATGAAATATAAGAATCTAATGAATGAATGTAAAACAAGAAAGGAAAAGTGTGGTAGTTTTGAATACTTTGTCCTTAATAATAAAAAGATATTAGAAGGTATAAAAGTTGGATAAACTTTCAGAAGACTATCTAAAACGCGCCATTATTAGATATGAAGTATTGAATGAATATCTCAAAAGAGAAGGGTATGCAGAAGTAGTAAGGGAAGCCCAGGAAACTGTGGAGCTTTTACTAAAGGCTGTCTTACTAGATATGGGGCTTATTGTTCCGACTATGCACGATGTTAGTATTATCCTAGATAAAAATAAAGACTTTTTAAAAGAGCCATTCTTATCTAATTCTGATAAAATAAGAACTATATCTAAAACATTAAGAAAAGAAAGGGAGGTAAGCTTCTACGGCGCTGAAGACTTTTTACCTTCTGAAGAATATGCTCAAAGTGATGCAATAAGAGCCATCGAAGATGTAAAGTTTGTTTTGGACATTGTAAAAAAAACTTTAGAACTTGGATGAAATACTAAATTCAAAAGGCGGACTACCGCCATCTTCAATTAGAGTAAAGAAAAAGAATCTTTAATAATTTAATTTTTAATTTCTTTTCCATTTCTAATTTTATGGGCACAAAGATTTAAATAATATTGTATTATATTTTAAACATATGTATTATTTATTAAACAATAATCCTAGTATAACGGAAAATCATCTCAAAGTTATTTCTTTATTCACCTTAGGGTATAACAAAAATCTCTATATAAGGGAAGTGAATAGACTCCTCAATATCAGCCCCAGGACAGCACAATTAATTCTAAATTCCTTAGAATCAAAGGGCATACTCGAATCAATCTTCCGTGGAAAGATTAAATCCTATTTTTTAAGAAAAAATTCTACTTCTAAAAATTATCTTATATTAGCCGAGTCCTATAAAACTACCCTCTTTATGGACAAGAATCCCCTAGTTGGAGAAATTATAGAAAAGATATTACCTCTTATCTCGGGGATTGGCCTTATCTTTGGAAGTTATGCTAAAGGAACTCAAAATAAAGAGTCTGATCTGGATATATTTGTAATCGGATATATAGAGAATAATAAAATAAGAGAAATATCAAAAACATATCAAATTGAAATTAATCTAGTTGTTTACCCTTTAGAAAAATACAAATCTGTTATCAATAAAGATATATTGGTAAAGGAAGTATTGGAGAATCATATAGCCATTAAAAACATTGATGGATTTGTATTAACGGTGATGGGAAATGAGTAAGATATTATGGTGCCTAAATCAGAAAAACGGAATTAAATTAATTAAACCCAATTCAAACTTATCTCAAGCTTATTTATGCAAAGCGGAAGATTCTTTGGAATCTATTCAAGTTAATATAAAGAAAGAATGGAAGGTTGCCACTGCTTACTATACCATTTATTTTTCACTTTATGCTGTACTTATGAGAATAGGAATAAAGTCTGAGATTCACTCGTGCACCGTTGATTTTGTAAAGGAATATCTTAATGAATATTTTAATAAAGAAGAGCTAGATCTTATAGAAGACTCACTAAAAGCAAGAATCGATGTCCAGTATTATGTAGATAAAGATATCTCAGATGAACTCTACTCAAAATTAATTGATTTTGCCCCTGAACTTTTAATTAAATCTAAATCAATTCTTTCTAAACTAACAGAAAAGAAAATAAACTCTATAAGGGAAGAAATAATAAGTTTAACAACAGAATAATTCTATAATAGTTACTTTTTTAAAATCTAATTAAAAACCATTAATTGGACGTGATAACTT
>CAZVXE010000117.1:0-2271 GCA_964630765.1 uncultured Thermococci archaeon
TTGCAGAGCTCTCAAGAAAAGTTGGCCACCTTTTCCAGAATCCTGAAAATCAGATATTTGAGGAAACAGTATTTGCCGAAATAGCTTTTGGCCCTAAAAATCTTAATCTTCCAGATGAGGAAATAGAGACTAGAGTTGACAAAGTCTTAAAGACAACTAGACTTTCTAAGTACAGTGATACCCACCCATTATCACTTTCTGGTGGGGAGAAACAGAGATTGGCTCTTGCATCTGTTGTTGTAATGGAACCACAAATTCTTGTCTTGGATGAGCCTACAACAGGTCTTGACCTATTATCAATTATGGGAATTTTAGAAATCGTAAAAGAACTCCACAAGAAAAATGTTACAGTTATTTTGATAACTCATGATATGGGGCTTGTGTCCGAGCTATCTGAAAGAGTAGTTGTAATGGGAAACGGCCAAATCATTGGTGATGGAACGCCAAAAGAGATATTTGCAAACGATGACTTATTAGAAAGAGCAAGCCTTGAGCCACCACAGATCATGAAATTTTCCAAGATATTGGGATTAAAGCCTGAAGTAAAAGTGGATGCGTTGTACAAGAGAATAGTGGAAACCCTCTGATTTCTTACCGCGCTTCTTATTTTAATAATGTTAATTTTAGTTTTTAGTTATTGATATTTATTATTTTAAATTTTTATTAACATTAATTATAAAAATAATTAATGATATCGAAAGATTTATAAATCAATAATGTTTAATTTATCTATCGCACTGGAGGTGAAGTATATGAGAAAAATTATTGGATATGTTGCTGCAGGTGCCGTATTGGCCACAGTATCAGCCGCAGTTATCATAAAACAGAAAAAGAAGGAAATAAAACACAAGTAAGAAACTAAAATATTATTTAATATTTTATATAATATTTTAGTATTCAATTTTTCTTATTATTTCTTTACCCAAATACTTTTCAATGTCATTTTTTAGCTTATCAAAATCAGACTTCATAGTAATATTCTCTCTAAAAAAATGAGATTGAATTATGCTCCCTGTTATATCATCACGCTCTACTTCCAAAAGAACTGAGCCTTTATGGAAATGTTCTCCTTTAATAATTCCATCTTTATCCCCATCAACTATACCAATCAAAGGCAGCCCAAATCTTTGAAGTATATAACCTGAAATTCGTGTTGTGTCGTCACCAACTGTTACAGCTCCGGATAGATTTGATAGATTTTTATATATTGAGTATGCATCGTGATTTATAAAAAGAATATTTTCCCCATATAATTTTCTAACGATAAACGCTTCTCTTGCTTCAAATCCATTTGTGCTATCTACCTTTAAAGAAAATATATCTACTTCCTTTATTTTTTCTAATCCGTGTTTTTTTATCTCCACTCCCTGTATCCTCTCAACCTGATTATCTTTGACATATACCCGGACTTCTTCATCAAGAATTTTCCCAACTACAAGTCCGTTAAATAATAGAAGCTCTTTAGGTTTGCATCCTCGTATCTTTCTTACAAGATAATTATCTTCTATTGTGACATCAATACCTTTGCCAATCGGTTCTTCATTAAATCCAAGTGAAATCAAGTAAGACTTTATATCTAAAATCTCTGATTTAATTTCAAAAAGAGAGTTAGTGTTGATATCGATACCTAAAATTTCACCTTGAAAATCTGTCCTTTCACCTATAGCGCCAAGAAAAGTTCTGGCTGTTTCAATTGATCTTGCTTTTAGCACTAGTAAAACTGAATCAAATCCTTTAAGCTCTGAGATTGCAACTGAGGGTCTTTTAAAAATAAGTTCAACACCTTCTATGCCACTATCCAATAGAGAAGTTATCCCCATAGTCCCAACAATATATGGCTTTAACTGATATCTATTACTTAGTTTATTCAAAATATCTTTACTTCTATTATCATAAAAAATATCGATTCCGTGAAAGAAAAGGGCTAACATGGGACTTTCATCAGATTCTTTGTTTCTTCTATCAACTTATTTGCCTTTTCCATACTCTTAGATTCTGCTATGATCCTGACAATGGGCTCCGTATTTGATGGTCTGATGTGTATCCAAGAATCGTCAAGATCAAACTTTAATCCATCTATGTCATTGTATGGGTAACCTGTGAAAAACTCCTTTAGATAAGGTAGATTTTTTTCAAATAACTCTCTTGAAATAGTTATTTTGTCCTTTATCATATAATACTTTGGAAGCTCAGATACTATTGAAGAAAGAGGTAACTTAGATTTTGATAAGCCCAACATAATCAATGAAATGGCAGAAAGAGAGTCTCTTG
>CAZVXE010000118.1:0-2242 GCA_964630765.1 uncultured Thermococci archaeon
CAATCCAAAAATCTTTCTTACATTGTCTAAAAAACTTGGATTTCTTTTTTCTTGAATATTTTGTTGATAATTAATAATAGTCGAATATAGCTCATTCGGTGACCCATAAGGCGATTTTATTATGTCATTACCTGTATCTACCTCAAAATAATAAAATAGATTAGTTTTTCCCAATGGTTCTACTTCTGCCGAGTAGCTATAATTTCCTTCATTATTCATCTTTAGAATGAAGAAGGAACTATTAATGTCCTCGTCATACTTGTAATATAGGTATGCATTTGAAGAATTAATATCTTTTAGTTTCATCGTAACTTTGAGCAAATTAGATATATTTACATCTTGAGGAGTTGTATTTAGTATGAAATCACTTCTCATTTCGGGTATATCTGATTCATTAATAATATTAGAAAATTTCTTTGTAGCAATATTATTGTTCTTATCCATTTCTTTGATTATATTTTCTTCATCAATAACTACAACAATCTCTCCTTTTTCTGTAGTTGGTATAAATGTAATACTCTTTTCAACTATTTGATCCGGGCCCAAGGATAGATAAAATCTTTCTATAAATGTGTTATTTGAAGTATTAGTATCTCTCTGGTAGATAGTTACAGAAAAGTTATCTACACTAGTAATTCCTTTATTTTTTATTTTCGTTTTAATTGAGAAAAATCCATTTCCTTGTTCTTCAATTGTAATGTAGTAAGGATATACTAGTAAATCAATATTTTGATATACCTGTTTGTTATTTTGATTACTATCAGGCGTTGCAATTGAATTATTTTCTCTTGGTACAACTTTTATGTTGAAATTTGCGTAGTTGTTATTTTTTGAAATTTCGTCTATACTGTTATCAGGATCAATTTTGATATCTATGACATTCTCGCCAGTATTTGAGAATGTCAAATATAGTGCCAAATCCGTATATGAAGATGGTAAGATCTGATTTATTGTCGAAGATGCTTTAAGCTCGCCATTAGCGTATATTTTAACGGGTATTACAAAAGCTGTTGATTTTCCAATATTTCTTATTCTAAAAGATACTAATGAAGATTCGCCTTCATAGACTATTTGATTATAGGAGATATCACTTTTGGATATATATAGATCAGATTTATTATTTTGATTGCTTGGATTTTCTTCAGAAGTAGTCTGCGAATTTGTTAATTTAACAGATAAAGGGTAAGTTGCCATATTGTTATTTTCATTTTCTTCATCGATATCATTATTATAATCCGTAACAAAATAAATTGTATAGTTTCCTTCTGTAGGTGAGGCCCAATTAAAATTAGCTGTTATTGTTTGTCCAACATAAAGAGAGGGAATATTTATTGTGCCTAATTGATTTCCTTTTTCAAGGGACCCCTCAAAAACAGCAAATACAAAATTCCCGGAATTTTTCTTTCCCGAGTTGATCAATGTTATTTTTATTGATATCTGTTTTAATGGTTCAGCTTGTCCAGAAAAATCTATTTTTTCTATTTTTAGATCCGGTTTTCCTTGAGGTTCCTGTGGTGTTGTAGTTGGAGTTGTCACACTATTTCCTGACTGCGTGCCAAAGAGTTGAGTTATCATTTTTCCATAAGGCCCACCGTCAACTATTCCTATTCCTACTTCTTTGTAAGAAGGATTCAAAATATTGACTCTATGAGAAGGGCTCCCCATAAGCGAAGAATGCCCAGCATCTATAGATGGATTCCCACATATATTTTCTGCCAATGCAATGAAGCTATACCCTGCATTTCTAGCTCTGTCTGAAGGCGTTAGTCCATCAGGATTTATATGATTAAAGAAATTCCGGTTAATCATGTCCTGGCTGTGAAGTTTTGCGGCAGAGGTAAGAGTTGAATTCATTGTGAGAGGCTCAAGCCCTTGTGCATGGCGTTCATTATTTATTAACGTAAGCATGTAATATTCTTCAGTGCTATCTGAATATATCACGGGTATTGTTCCCAATATCATAATTATTAAAATCGGGAGCAATGGAAATTTCTTATATTTACCCATATAACAACTCTTTGAAATGTTCTTTTTAAGAATTTCTGAATAAAAAATAACTCTTATTAATAATAAAATTATAATATAAATGAAAATTAATAAAATAGAAAAAAATTAATTTATCTTACAATTAGCTGAGCCTTTTCTGGGTGGTATCTCCAATCTTTTGGAATTCTACCTTTCTCAGTGTAGTATTTTCCAAGTCTTCTAATCTTTGCCTCAATAAGATTTAATCCTCTTGTTG
>CAZVXE010000119.1:0-2224 GCA_964630765.1 uncultured Thermococci archaeon
CATTAGAATCACAAAATACAACTGGAGTTTTCTTTTATAAAATTTTATATTATTTAGACAATACCTAATTAATTTAAACTAAAAAGTATATCATTGTTTAGGCGATAACATGAAAGTTGGTTTTATTGGAACAGGTGTTATGGGAGCTCCAATGGCCTCAAACATTTTAAAATCTGGATATGAGCTCATGTGCTATAATCGTACCAAGGATAAAATATCTGGTCTAAAAAATAATGGGGCTTTAGTTGCCAATTCAGTTCAGGAATTAATTGAATGGTCGGATACAATAATTTTCATGTTGACAACTCCAGAGATTATAGAATCTACTTTAATAAATGAAATAAAAGATCCAACTGTCTATGGTGGCAAAACAATAGTTAATATGGGGACAATATCTCCATCTTTTTCGATTAAGTTAAATGAACAATTTAACAAGTACAACGCAAAATATATTGATGCTCCAGTCTCCGGTTCTAGAAAACCTGCAGAAGATGGAAAATTAATTGTGCTAACTAGTGGCGATCCTGTAATGGTTGATAATCTTACACCTTTGTTCAAGACTATGGGTAATAAGGTAACATACTGTGGTGAGATCCCAAAAGCATCCATGGTTAAATTATCCGTGAATCTGTTAATCCTCCACATGATGGAAGGATTCAGTGAAATGATCAATTTCGCAAAAAAAGGAAATATTGATTTAAATATTCTCTTTGAAATAATTCTTTCAGGCCAAGTGTCAAATGACCTTTATAGGATGAAATATGGGAATTATCTTAATGGTGAATTCCCGGTCCAAGGATCGGTAAAAAACGGTATCAAAGACCTTACGTTGATAACAGAAACAGCCAAAGAAAATGGTGCGTATATTCCCCTCACTAACCTAAATCTTCAAATGTATCTCAAAGCAAAAGAGTTAGGATATGAGGAAGAAGATTTCTCGGCCGTAATAAAAGTCTTAGAAGGCTAGTATAGTGAGTAAGAAAATGCTGATAGATGTCTCTTTAAAATTAAAAGAAGGTATGATATTCCGTAAAGGTTCGCCTAGATTCTCAATTACTCAACTAAAATGCATTCACGAAGAAGAACAATATGAAACTTCAATGATAAATACCCCTTCCCACATTGGCACCCATATTGATATTATTGATAAAGATAATAAAATTGATTTAGATAGGTTTATTGGCAGGGGTATTTTGATTGATATTTCTAATTTTAAAGAAATCCCAATAACTTTAGAGCATATTAAAAACAAAGATTCTGTAAAAGAAGGCGATTTTGTTTTCTTTAGATCAGACTGGAGTAGCTACCTTGGTGATGAAAAGTACTTTGACCATCCCGAGATATCATTTGAAGTTATCGAATGGCTTACTAAAAAGAAAATTAATATGGTGGGGATAGACGCTCTTGGGATAGGGAAGGGGAAGAATCACGGGGCATACGATAGGTACCTGGCTGGTAACGGGATATATATAATTGAGAATCTTACTAATCTTGGCTGTATTAAAAATGAAACATTCAAAGTTTACTGCTTTCCTTTAAGCATTGATAATCTGGAAGCAATACCTGCAAGAGTTCTTGTTGAGGTATGATTTTATAAAATTAAAATTTTTATAGAACACTATTTTTCTGGGAATTTTGAGGCGATAAGAAGGCCAATTGTAATAAGGACAAAACCTAGCGCAAAAACACCATTTTTTAAAGGTAAGAATTCTATAGTGTAACCCACTATACTAGAAACAATGAAAATAAATCCGACTATGGCTACGAAAGCCCCTATGATTTGAGTAGTATTTATTGCCATGGCCCTAAACTAATTGTGCGATTTATATAAGTTGTTATTCTAAAAATTGCATACACAAAAACTAGTCTTTCCAACGCAACTCTTATTAAAGATATATCCTTAATATATAAGGTATAAGATGTTACCCAATAAAAAAAATATTGCTGAAAAGGGCGAAATAATCTCGCACAAAAAAGAATTTTTAGAAAGCATAATAGAAACTGCAAACGCTATAATCCTTACATGGAATAACGATACAACTATAACTAGTTTTAATTCATATGGGAAAAAAATACTTGGTTATTCAAACGAAGATGTTTTAGGAAAGAAATGGCTTGAGTTTATACCTCCCGATATTAAGAATTATATGGAAGGTGTCAGTGAAAAAATTATATCGGGAGAGGATCTATACTGGGACCACGAAAATACTTGGCTGTGCAAAGA
>CAZVXE010000120.1:0-2215 GCA_964630765.1 uncultured Thermococci archaeon
TAAGACAAGATACATTCTCCGCCTGTTTTAATGTCAGGTCTTCCTTCATTTTAACTATAAGTTTGTCATCGGCATAAATCCTAGCTGGTACTTTCATCTCACCTTTTTTCTCAATCTCATACACAAATTCAGATACTTTCTTTAGCTCTCCCATTCTCTCACCTTAGTTTATTAAAGTTCAATCTATATAAACATTTTCAAGCCCAATGCCCTCTACTTCTAACAAATTATCCTTCCATAAAAATTTAATATCGTAAAATTTCTCCAAAATCGAGATATTTGTCTCAAGATGAGAAGTATTTTTGGTATATATAGAAGATGTCCCCTCCGCTAGAGCCATATATGGGACTAGTTGGTCGGATAGGTGACAATCAAACCCTTCCGAATACTTCTCCATAAACTGTTTTGCCCCCTCTTGGCCCACCTCTTCTGCCCTTTTCCCTCTTTCACCCAATGACCCGTCTCCGATGATTGAGTCCTTATCTTTTGAAAAAAGGAATATGCCGGAGCCGATCCTTTGGCTTGAATCCTTTTCAACTTGAAGTTTGATGTTAGGCGTGATACCTTCTCTAGAAATCACACACCTTGCGGATTTTTTTTGCCGTTCAGTAACATTTTCAGGGAGATTTGTGGAGTAAGAAATACCCTGAATTTTTGACAATTTTTCAAATTTGTCGATTTGGATTGATTTAAGTTTTTTAACAGGTTTTACCTCTATCTCGGCGTAACCCCCGCCTTCCGGATAGTACCCCCTCGTTATTTTGCCGATTGAAATACTGTACCCCATCCTCTCTAGAGTCGGTACAGTTACTTCCCTAAGATAGTCTATCTGGGGGCTCCATGGGACATCTGTCCCCCCGTAGACGCCGACAGTTGTTTTATTTTCTAAAAAGGGTAAAAGTACCATGAGGGACTGCAATAGCAGAGTAATGCTCCCTGCAGTTCCAATATTAATCATGATCTTTCTTTTGAACTCATTTTTGGGTATAAACTTAATTTCAGTTGAGCTTATTGATTTCCCTTCTGCTATCGAGCCAGTGAGCTCTTCAATTGCAGATATTGTTTTCAAGTGCTGCGGGGCTAATCCTTCCCTTGGCCTGTTCCTCCTGATATTATAGACGTGGACAGGAGTTTCTGTTAAAACAGATAGGGCTAGTGAAGTCCTGAGTATCTGGCCTCCTCCTTCCCCAAAACTACCATCTATTTCAAGCATATTATACTATTATATTTTCTAATATAAAAATATTAGATATAGTGACTAAAATAAGGGAGGGAACCGTAGAGGAAATACAATCCGATGGAAAGAAGGAAGATCCCGCAGGCAAAGAGAATTACCTCATAGATTCTAGCACTTATGAACTTCTTACCTTTAGAAACTGAAAATGAAAGAAATGAATACCATGAAAGATCTGCTAACCAGTGGCCCACAAATAATAGGAAAACCCCCATAAATCCAATTGCAAGGCCCCTCATAACAAGACCGTTCCCAACTGTAAACCACCAGATAAACATTGCTGGATTTAAAATTGTGAATATGAAACCTGTTTTCATCGGGAGCAAATACTCCTTTTTAATTCTTACATTATCATTTTCAATATCCTTCATACTCTCTTCAGAAACCTTTTCAAATTTTTTCCTGTCTTTTATGATCTGAACCCCCAGGTAAAAAAGGCTCACCCCTCCAATTAACCCTATCATGGCTCTCACAATCGGGATATTGATGACATAAGATATGCCAAGGGAAAGGCCTATTATTATCGGGATCTCTACAAAAAGGTGCCCGACACATATCATTGGGCCGGAAAGCGGGCCGTACTTCAAAGTATCCTTTATTGTGGCCATAAATAGCGGGCCAGGTGCAATTGCCCCCGATAATCCTACGCCAAAACCGATAGAAAGAAGTAACAGCTCCTCCATTACTTTCCAGATAAGAAAATTCATTAAATGTCTTTTGATTATTTATATTTCAAAAGTAATTATGTTTATAAAGATTAAAACTAATTAGTAATTGGGATAAAATGAAATATGAAATATTTTATGGAAAGGGCATGGGGAAGGTAAAAAAAGAATACCCCGATATTTATGAAGCTATAAAGACTCTTAACGAAGTTGTTTACACCGGGAAAGCCTTAGATTATAAAACACAGAAGCTTATTGCAATTGGAATCGCTGCCGGCCACTGTGATGAAACAGCCACAGAAAAACAGATGCGCTC
>CAZVXE010000121.1:0-2165 GCA_964630765.1 uncultured Thermococci archaeon
TTAGAAAATTCTCTCACAATGTTTTCTATTTCTATATATTTTTTTGGAGGTATGGAGTCAGGTATTTTTTCTATGACACCAATTAACACAAGATTCTTTAGGATATGCCTATCGAGGATTGCTAGATCTTCGCCCTTTCCAATATTCCTCAAAAAATGACTTGCTTCTTTGTGGCCCATACCTTTAACATTTTCTACCAGCCATTCTCTTATCTCATAAGGGGATCCATATTTTTCAATTTCTTTTCTTAGGGTAATCTTCCCATCTACTTTGAATAGTTCCCTAACTTCAACTATGTACTTGGCTTTTTTATACTTGAATCTCACACCATAAAGACAATCTAGAACTTCTTTTTCCCCCCCATCGATTAACACATCCTTTTCTTTAAGTGTGCAGATAGATCCCCAACACATCTTTGCCTTTGACTGCGGAGTTAAAAGACAAAAAGCAAGCTCAGAAAACAGATTTTCATCAGTTTCATTTTGCCATATTTCAGAAAATTCATTAAGGCGAGCCTCTATCCCGTCTTTGATAGATGAATATATTGCTAATACCTCTTCTATTATTTCTTTATTGTAAGAATTTGGCATACATTCACATTAAAAGAGATGGTGGGCCCACTGAGATTCGAACTCAGGACCTCCACCGTGTCGAGGTGACGTCATAACCAACTAGACCATGGGCCCTTAATTCAAAACTAAACTCTCTATATAAAAGATTTTCTATGTCCCTCTGGAATATTTCTAATCTTAAAATATTAGTTAATTCTTGGGCTAATCAAAAATCTTAGAACATAATTTATAAATATACTAAGAGTAGGTGGTACAGATATCGAAGGTGATTAAATAAAATTTGGGGGAAATCCTTTAGACCAGTTGATGGACGGTGCTCCAGAAGGGGTAATAACACAAGTCTATGGTGAGCATGCAACAGGCAAGACTACACTCTGTTTAATGTGCTGCAAATATTCCCTTCTTAGAGGCAAGAAATCAGTGTTCATTGATACAGAAGGAGGTTTTTCCCCGAAGAGGCTTTCTTTAATGGGGGTTAAGAATCTTGATGACATAATAGTATTTCAGCCAAGAGACTTTGCGGCCCAAGAGGAATCATTGGTAAAACTTGAAAGGATTATGAGCACTAGGATTGGATTTGTTTGCGTCGACTCACTCGTATCTTTATACCGGCTTGAGGGATACGATCACAAAAAGAGAACAGAGCTAGCAAGGCAGCTTGGAAACGATCTATTGATCCTATCAAGGATTGCTAGAGATTTTGATATTCCCCTAATAATAACAAATCAAGTTTATGATGATGTGACCGGTGGCAAAGAAAAAATACCTGTCGGGGGGGACGTGTTAAAATACTGGTCCAAATTGATAGTAAAACTTGAAAAGGACGAGCAGATTAAGAGAAAGGCCACATTGGTAAGACACCCCTATAAAAAAGAAGGGGAATCCGTTTTCTATGATATTGGAGACCCAGGTATCATCGACGCTTCTTTCTGACCTTTTCTACCCGCTCCTTTATTTCAAATGTTTTGAAAGGAACATCTTTTAGGGCTTTTCCCACAACTGACTTTGCAATGTTTTCTGCGTGTATTGTGTGCTCTGCGTTGAATACATCTAGGGTTAGATAAATCCCAACAAGAGAAACATCTCCCACAAAAAATGAACTTTCAAAATAACTGTTGCACTTTGGGCACTGTGACATGCCTATCTCAACCTTGACATACTCAAGTTTACTTGCTTTAAGTTTTTTAGTAACACTTGACATTGCAACTTTAATTGCATCTTCACCGTCTTTAATATCTCTCACAATAATTGGAACTTCTAGCGTAACTTTATAATCCAATTAATCACCTCATCTCCTCTTCAAAAGCAAAATATTCAGTTGTTGATACTTTGAATACCCCAAGCCTTGCACCGGCATCAAGGTAACCATGGAGATAATTTAATGAAGCAAAAGCTGTGACATAGTCCCCTTTTTCTTTGAAATATTTTGCATCTTCGTAGTATCTTTTTGCCATGTCCAAATAGTCATTTGCTACCTTTTCCATATGGGATCCTTTAGGGGGATTGATCTTGATGTCATCAAAAGCCTTCTTTGCTATTTCAAAGTATTTTGTAAGTTTTTCGTCACTAATCTCTCTCAAAAAATCTCTCCTT
>CAZVXE010000122.1:0-2062 GCA_964630765.1 uncultured Thermococci archaeon
AAAAACAATTTCGATTTAGATTAAAAGCAGGAAATGGGGAAATAATTGCAACAAGTGAAGGATACACTACGAAAAAATCATGTATGAACGGAATTGAAAGTGTCAAAAAGAACGCCCCAATTGCCGAAATTGTTGAAATAGAAAAGTAATTATTTTCTATTAATTATTAATTTTTTTATTCTTTATTATCTCCTTTTTATAAATATCTTTTGATATACCATTGTTCCATTACTTTGTATTATTATTAAATTACATAATACCCTTAACTTAGAACATTATCCCCTCTATCGTGCTGATAAAACAACGATAAGTTTTATATTCATGGCGGAATTAATTGGATTGTCTGTATTGATATCTGTATTTGCATCTATTATACCTGCATATAATATTGTTAAAATTAGGCCACTTAGTGTATTAAGGTACGAGTAGATATGGAAATTAAAAATTCTGGTTTAAATGAGATATTGGATACCCTTTCTCAATTTAAATCATCAATAAAGAAGCTTGAGGATCAGGGAGTTGACGTTTCGACTCTAAAAAAAGAATTGAATCATATCTCTCTTAAGATAGAACAGTATAAAGACGAATGTAACGATGAAATACTCCCAAAAATTAGAAAAGAGATCTCCACAGACTGCCTTTTCTTAAGGAAGAAGATTATAGACTCCATAAAATCTCAGATTGACGATATAATAAAAAATGAGATTCATAAATCTTAATCTTCGTCTTCAATATTCTTGCCCTTCATAACATCTTCAAACGTCTGTTTTTCAAATTCCCTTATGTTTTTCAATTTGTATTCCCAATTTCTTAAGAACATAAGGATCTTTACTCCGACGTAGATTATAACTATTGAAGAGATGAAGTTTAGGATTACGAAAAATGGCGGTGATCCTCTCGGACCAAAATCGAATATATGCATTATATCCATCAAAATTCTTATATGATATTTCATGGACAAATAAGTTCCAATGTTTATTAGTAATCCAATCGGTGCGATTAGTAATGTGAATACTACTGCCAGATATAATTTTTTCTTCTCCTTGTCCATATACTCAATAAGTCCATAGAGAAGATTAGTAAAACTTTCTTCCATTTATACTCCTCCAAGCTCTTCATTAATTTTACAAAACCATTTGTACCTTTCAATACCTTTCTCAGTGGCCCTATAACAGATTACTTTCCTTTTCCCCCAATCCTTTTCCTCTTTCGTCAGATATCCAGCATCCTCCAGGACAGTAAGATACCTCTCAGCCATGGTAGTTTTCATGTTTGCGTATTGGAGTATATGGGATTTTAAGACGTCATTGTTGCAAGAACTTTTCTTGAGCACGCATTCCAATATATTTAGGATTATGACATTGCTAGTTCTATACTCTGTGTTCATGGGATTACCTAGAAAGGTTGTAAAATATAACTATAATTAGACTTGTAATATTTTATTTATATAACTTATATACCTTTGTTCTATAAGATTGTATTATACTTCTGGTGCATAATCGCTTTATAACGCTCCGAATAAAGGATGTATCAAGTGGTGAATGCTATATGGGAAAAATAAAAACATTTGCCTTGTGCATGGCTATAATAATGCTGATAACAATTCCCATCTTAATCTTGGGGGATACTTTCAATTTCGAGACAGATGACGCTACAGATCAGAGTAATATCGCACCTATTAAAGATCCAATCGTATCTGCCGAAATAAAAGATGTCAATATGGCAAAAGAATGCAGGATGCAATAGATGCGCTTGAAGTAAAAGGCATAGACATATCCGATCTTAAAAATCTAAAAACTGAATATGCCGCATACAGCAACGAAGAAAGGCTTGCTTTACTTGAAGAAGATTTTGGAACTGTCATGAAATATCAGGAAGAGAAGCAGAAAATAGTCCAGAGCTTTTCTGAGATACTAAACGAAGAGGGATATAAAAACTTGAATATCTATGAATTTACAAAAGATCACAAGTATTAAAGAATCTATAAAAAATCAAATTATTCTTTCTTTTTTTAAAGTGTTTCACGCTATAAAGACTTTTTCAATTTCAAAATAAAAGTAGT
>CAZVXE010000123.1:0-2061 GCA_964630765.1 uncultured Thermococci archaeon
AAAAGACCAAAATTGCCTCAAGAGCTGATTCTGGCTCCACGAAATTGACAAAATCTGATACGTCTTCCAAGACTTTTTTCCCTTCCGCCATTACCTCTTTGGGCACCATTATGAAAACTGGGACGTTCTGAAGCCTGCACCCATAAAGTAGATCGTTTGGTGTTATCTTTTGATCTGTCAATGGCAGGAACTTGTGGAGATATCCAACAACTGCGCACAGCTTATCAGTTGAATCGATATGTGCAAGAAACTTTCCATGGCCATCTAACCCGTTTCCCAATGTCATTGTATTGTATCCCTTCGCAATGAAAGAGCTTAATATCTTTGAATCCGTGCCTTCCAGATATCCTATTCTTCTTCTCATTATATCACTCCTTAATTTATTAATTCCATTAGAAACAATATTAATTTTTCATTTGTATATCTAATAGCTAAATAATCCTATTATCCTCTAATATTTATATTTATTTATAGATATATGATTAATCTAGGCCAGATAAAGCCAGTATGATATTTTTATTTGACTTTAATGGAGATATTACATCCACTAGAAAAATAATTTGGGCCAGTGGTAATTTATAATTTAGAAAAGTAGAATTTAGCTTGAATATGACCATTATAGGACAAAAATGGATAATTAAGTTGATAAATTAACAGTAATATTTTTAAATCATTTGGAATCAAATTAATATAGATATTATGGAGCCCATAAGTATGAAAACTACTTTTAATAATACGACGGGATTTTAATTTTATTCATAGGCTCCTAATTTGAAGTAAATTTATGATTTTACTTATATTCTAGGGTGGAGATTATTATGTCAAAGGTCAAAATAACAGACACAACATTGAGGGATGCTCATCAGTCATTGATAGCCACAAGGCTTGAAACTGAAGATATGCTAGAGATAGTTGAAGAAATGGATAGGGTGGGATACCATTCATTTGAGATGTGGGGCGGGGCCACTTTTGATTCTGCTATAAGATATCTAAATGAGGATCCGTGGGAAAGAATCACAAAGCTAAAGGAAATTGCTCCTAAAACACCCTTTCAAATGCTCTTAAGGGGGCAAAATCTTGTCGGTTACAAGCATTACCCTGATGATATTGTCCATAAGTTTGTTGAGGCATCTTTTACAAGAGGCATTGATATCTTTAGGATCTTTGATGCCCTAAATGATGTTAGGAACATGAAAATTCCAATTGAGGCTATCAAAAAGGTGGGCGGGCACGCCCAAGCTGCGCTAAGCTATACAATTAGCCCGGTCCACACAATTGATTATTACATTAAGGTTGCCGAAGAGATGGTTGCCTTAGAAATTGACTCCATTTGTATAAAAGATATGGCAGGTCTGATTAATCCGATGGATGCCGTAAATCTTGTCAAATCACTTAAAGAGAACTTTGATCTTCCAGTATGTTTACATTCGCACTGCACAAGCGGGATGGCACCAACAAGCTACTTCAAGGCAATTGAAGCAGGCGTCGACATAATAGATACAGCAATGGGCCCTTTTTCCTTTGGGACAAGCCAGCCTGGTGTAGAAACTATGTATGCTATGCTTGAAAATACTCAATACAAATCAGGCATAGATATAGAAACAGTCTACAAGATAGCCAATTACTTCAAAAAATTATTGGAAAAATACAAAGGACTTCTTAGTGAAGCTTCTATCACAGTTAATACTCAAATTCTTCATTTCCAGATTCCAGGAGGAATGATGTCAAATCTCGTGTCCCAGCTTAAAGAGCAAAATGCGGGGGACAGGCTTGACGAAATACTTCTTGAAGTTCCAAAGGTAAGGAAAGAATTAGGATACCCGCCCTTAGTTACTCCTCTTAGCCAGATCGTTGGCGCCCAAGCTACATTGAATGTTCTTTCCGGCCAGAGATACAAACTGATTCCAAACGAAGTTAAGAACTATGTTAAGGGGCTTTACGGCAGGCCCGCTGCACCTATTGACAAAGATATTCAGAAAATGATAATTGGTGACGAAAAAGTTTCTTATGAAAAATCGCCTGATTTAAAGAATCCTTCTTACCAGAAATTCAAAGACGAGG
>CAZVXE010000124.1:0-2058 GCA_964630765.1 uncultured Thermococci archaeon
TCTCCAAAGCTACGCGCCGCGAATAGCGGCGTCGACATAACATTGGCTTAACCTGCGAGGCGTTAAACTGGCGCGCTTTTTGCGCCTACCTGGATAATCTAGCTTTCATTCACTAGCAAAAAGCGTGACAGTAGCCGAGTCAGGTTGAAGCTTTTGTTAGGTTTTATTTTAACACTTTATTTTTTACTATTAAATCTTTTATCGCTTTGCATTTTGTAAAATTTCTATATAGCTGATGCATTAATGAAGTTGGAAATAAATCTTCTGAGGCTACATATACATTCGCAATTGCATCTTCAATTTTTTCCTTAAGACCACTTCTTTCTATTTCATTAATAGAAAATGCAGGATTATAGATATGTTCGCGATTTAGATTTTCAAATACAATATTTAAAACAACATAATTACCAAATACATAGAAGCTTGATTCTCTACCACTTTTTGTTCCCTTTTCTTTTATTAAATGTTCCATGGTTTTTCTATAAATTAGTACTGCTTTCCATAGTGTGGTGGGATGAAGTCTATCATTAAATAGAAGTCTATATGGTTCTTTTTCAATATCATCCCAAAAAACACCAATTTCACGTTTTGCATATACAGAATAAGTTATATCCTTCTGTAAACACGCTAGTGCTATAGTAGCTTCTTCAAGTGTACAATTATTATTATCTTGTACAACACCTTCATCAGTTCTTTTGTAATGATAATGAATACCAGCTAAAGCTAATTCCGTTTTCAGATTTGCTTGTTGTGGATCAAGACTAACAAAGTCTCTCTTTTCAATTCTATTTTGTGTATTTGCAGCTATTGTGATATGATTACTAAATTCTTCGGGTGCATTTTCTAGCGGCACCAATCTAATAAAAACTTTACATTTTCTAACTTCTTCAGGGTATTTATCAATTACACTACCAAGGCTACCAACGGTTTGTGCACCATTAACAATTGATATTCCACTACAGGCAAATGTACCAGTAGCTTTACCTACAGTTTTCGCTGGAAGAGGAAGGATCTTATTAGCTAGCATTGTTACACCGTTATTATAATAAACAAACATTTCTGGTTCTTTTTTTATAGTATTTACTATTTGCGTATTAATATCTGAATACCCGATAAAACTTCTAATATTATCTAAGAATAAAGTTTTTCTATATTCTTTCCAAAGCATTGCTAAATCATAAGCGGCAATTTGTCCATAATAAGCAGTATATGGTTCATCTACGGTTCCCCAATTTGCTAAACTAAATTCTGCATCAATTTTTTTTTCTGTTAAAGAGATGGTGACAGAAGAATGCAAAGCTTTAATGTTATAGTCCGTAAAGTATGCCCATTCTGTTGAATCATTTAGTCCAGTAACTATATCATCTATTATTGTTTGATTTGTATCAGAAAAACCTTTTCCAGTATATGCCAATATTATATTTAACTTAATTCTACTTTCTGTAAATGCCGATTGAATTTCTTCTTTTTTATTCTTAACTTTTTTATTAAATCTTTCAAATCTTTCTTCTACTAAATCTATTATTCCATCCTTAAATTTACGTAAATCTCCACTTTCAGGTTCACCATTACCAGATTCAAAGTACTTTGATTGTACAAGATATAACATACATTGTTTATCATCATAATAAATAGCATCTATACCATTATCTTGAAATCCATCAGTTATAGATTCAACAGCATCCTCAATACTTGCAGATGCTAAATTTACTATTGCATATGCCGCTAATGCTCTAGAATAGTAAATCCGTTGTTTATCGTCAGAGTTAAACTTTTCATAATCATGCACAAGAGATTCTAAAGAGAACATCTTCTCCAGTGCACTTTTAATGTGATTTACCTGAGGTCGTGACATCAATTACCTCCTCATTAGTAGATATATTTTCTATAAACCTAACATTGGCTTAACCTGCGAGGCGTTAAACTGGCGCGCTTTTTGCGTACTCTAATATAATTTTGCTTTCACTCTTACGCAAAAAGCGTGACAGTAGCCGAGTCAGGTTGAAGCTTTTGTTAGATACTTCTCTTTTCCCATAAATTCTATTCTTTTTTAATCTA
>CAZVXE010000125.1:0-2020 GCA_964630765.1 uncultured Thermococci archaeon
ATTTTGATTAATTTATCCTCAGCTTTTATCTTGTAGCCTTTTGGGAACGTGATATACTTCATTCCAGCTACGCCTTGCAAGTTATCCGTTTTTATCATGAGCCCTTCAATGTTTCTCTCAAGGTAACTAATCACTTTTGGGTCAATTTCTTTTACGATAAATACTTCTCCTTCATTAAGTACCGATAAAACTATTGTCATGCCATAATTATAAATCTACAAATATAAATATCTTTGCTAATATTTAGCCTTTTCTTCTTTTTGGAGAGATAAGAACAGATATTCCAAATATTGCCGAACACACTATGGCAATTGATGAGCCTGTTGGCAAATCAAAGGAAAATGACATTAGCATTCCTAAAAGACACGATACCACCCCCACTATAGGAGAGAAGATTATTATCTTCTTCATGTCATACGAAAACTGGTATACTGAAGAGGTGGGATTTATCATCAGAGCAAATACCAATAGCCCACCAACAAGTTTTAATGAAAATGCCACTGTTAGGCTTGTTAAAATAAGAATCAGGTAATAAAAGGGCTTATCGTTTATTCCTGAAGACCTTGCAAGTTTTCTGTCAAATAAAATGGCGTTGATCTCTTTAAAGAACATTACTACAAATAATATTGCAATAACTGTGATGATTAACAAATAAATTATGTCAGCTGTTGTCATCCCTAATACGCTACCCCATAGTATGCTCATAGCAGTGCTTGACATGGCCGTGTCGGGAGATAAATTCAGAAACAATAATCCTATTGCCATTGATAAAGAAAATATTACCCCTATTACAACATCTGTCTTTAACTTCGCTTTGTCAGCTAAAGGCCCTAGAGCCAGCGAAACAAAAGTAGAAAATAATAGTGCAAAAATTAAAGGATCCTTTCTTAAAAATAAACCGAGAGCGGCACCTGCAAATGCCGCGTGGGACATGGCAAATCCCAGAGAAGAAAGATTCATCCTCACAACGAATGTGCCCATCAGAGAACAGGTATAGCCAGTTAAAACAGCGCCTATAATCGCAAAAAGAATTATTTTTGTAGAAAAGAAGTCTAGCATACCATTCCCTTGTATCCCATCTCAAGAAGCTCTGGTTTTAAGATGTCCTCTTTATTGCCGTCAGCAACAATCCTCCCATTGTCCATCACAATGACTCTGTTACATGATTTTGGAATCGAGGCTATATCATGGATAACGATCACAAAGGTCATGCCTTTGCTTTTATGAAAATGGATAAGTTTTTCTGAAACTTCTCTCCTTGCTTCAAAGTCAAGATTTGAAAAAGGTTCGTCCATTAGTATAATCTCTGGTTCCTTTGCAAGTGCCCTTGCAATCATTACTTTCTGTGCTTGGCCACCTGAGAGTTTTCCGATGGGTCTTTTTGAAATACTATTGATACCCATATACTCCATCATGTTGCTCGCAATTTCTTTATCCTTTTTTGTTATTGGTTTCAATAGGCCAATCTTTCCATATCTTCCCATTAAAACAACATCTGAAACTAAAAATGGAGTTAGCTCGTCAATAGAATAATCCTGAGGAACGTAGCCAACATATTTTCTTATACTGTTCCCATCCCCTCTCAAAGCTTTTCCCAGTACCTTGACCTCGCCACTGTTGGATTCAAGGAGCCCGTTGATAGTTTCAAGCAGGGTTGTTTTGCCGGCGCCATTTGGGCCAATCACAGCTATGAATTCGCCTTTGTTTATATTAAGCGAGATATTCTTTAAACAAGGAATTTTTTCTCCTTCGTATGTTGTGTCTACTGCATTTAGCTCTATTGCTTTGTCCATTTTTGAACCTCAAAAAGTTCAGTATAATCTTTACCCATAATCTCTTCGGCAAGCATTTCAAGATCGTCATGCCCAACATGATGTCTAATTTCGTCTAGTACATCTTTTTTGGGGATAATGGCAATGCCTTCGGTGCCTTTATAGAAAACAATCTTTATCGGTAAACCATCGGACACTTTTAGATTCGCCTTCCCAGTTGTTGCACCTGATGTGAACTGTATCCCATC
>CAZVXE010000126.1:0-1928 GCA_964630765.1 uncultured Thermococci archaeon
GATTTTGTCAATTTCGTGGAGCCAGAATCAGCTCTTGAGGCAATTTTGGTCTTTTTAGAGAATAAATAGGAGTAATTTTTTAAGTCTTATATTTTATTTTCTTTTATGTTCTCTACCTTTGACCTGAAAGAGATTTCAAAAGAACTTGCTGACCTTGAGCGGATGCGAGTTGATAAAATATATCAGCTCGGAAACGAGATAAGGATCAAATTTTTTGGTCGGGGCAGAGAAGATTTAGTTATTAAGCCACCACTTGCAGTTTTTGTCACATCTTACCCCAAGCCGGCACCAAAAAATCCAACATGGTTTGCAATGCTTTTGAGAAAGCACCTGAAAGCAATGTGGCTCTTTAAAATAGAGCAGTATGATTTTGATAGAATTCTAATGTTTTCCTTTGGATTTTATGAGGAAAACAATCCAGTTGTAAAATTTGTTTTAATCGTCGAGATGTTTAGGGACGGCAATATATTACTGGCAGATCAAGAGAACAAGATTGTCGGGATATTGTCGAGAGAATATATGAAGGATAGGACTCTTGCCCCAAAATCGATTTATGTATTTCCAGAAAAGAAAAAGGGATTTGACCTAAGCATTGATGAAATAATTGAACTCTCTAAAGAATATGAGATAGTAAAGGGGCTTGCAACACAGCTTAACATCGGTGGCCTTTACGCCGAAGAGACGTGCCTATTGGCCGGGGTAGATAAATCAAAAATTGGCATCTCAAATGAAGAAGCCGTTAGAATAAAAGAAGCCCTGCTCCAATTAGAGCACTTAAAAAAAGACCCGATGATTATAAAGAAAAATGATCAGGTAGTCGATATAATTCCTTATGATTTAACATCGTACAATGGCCCCGAATATGAAAAGGTCAGATACGAATCTTTCTCAAAGGCGCTGGATGAAGTTTACGGAAAGGGCGAATCTGAAGAGATTATGAGGGAAGAGTTATCCACTCACCAGAAAAAGATCCAGAAATTTGAAAGAATGCTGAAATCTCAAAGAGACCTTTATAACTCATACATAGAAGAAAGAGAGCTTTACAAAATACTAGGGGATTTGACATACGAAAAATACCCCATAATCGAAGAATCGATAAAGGTCATAGAGCAGGCAAAAAAGAATTATTCTCTTGAGGAGATTAAGAAAAAGCTTTCTGAAAATAAATTAATTTCTGATGTTGACTTTAAGACTGGTATAATCACATTCAACTTTGACACACCGCTTCCTATAGAGCTTAAAAAAGATGTCAACGAAAATGCAAATCTATTTTATGAAAAATCAAAAAAGATGAAGAGAAAGATCGATGGTGCTAAAATAGCCATGGATAATACCGAGGCCAAACTATTAACGCTAAAAGAAGAAGAGGAAGAATTTGAAGTTGAAGTGCCTAAGGCAATTGAAAAGAAAGCAAGGGAATGGTACGAGAGATTCAGGTGGTTTACGTCAAGTGAGGGAAACATCGTTCTTGGGGGGAGGGATTCTTCTTCTAACGAAGTCATTGTAAAAAAGTACATGGAAGACAGCGATATTTATTTCCATGCAGATGCGTACGGCGCGCCTCACGTTATCGTAAAGGAAGGCGTCAAGGCAACTGATATCACTTTAAAAGAGGCAGCAATATTTGCAGTATCTTTTTCTTCTCTCTGGAAGGATGGATATGGTGGCGGGGATGCATACTGGGTCAAACCAGAACAGGTCACAAAGGAAGCCCCTTCAGGAGAATATCTGAAAAAAGGTGCTTTTGCAATAAAAGGTAAAAGGAACTACATTAAATCCGTATCAATAAAATTGACAATAGGCATCACTTCTGAAGGTAAGATTATGTGTGGGCCTGATGTTCCGATAGAAAAGCATACAGTTAAAAACGTTAAAATAATGCCTGGCAAACATAAGAAGGAGTCTTTTGCCAAGAGAATAGCAAAGAT
>CAZVXE010000127.1:0-1893 GCA_964630765.1 uncultured Thermococci archaeon
TAATAGCCAATCCCTCTCCGTATCTGTCAAGAACTTGGGCTGTATCTTTTACTCTTTCTCTTCCAGGGGCTGATTCCAACGAATCTATTGGAACGTAAGAGTTTGAAGAATCCAAGAATTGTGCATGACCTCCTAATTGAGTCATACCAACTTCAAATGAGTTTCTTGTTCTAAGAGAGGAGTTGTAGAACATCATAAAGAGTGTTTTTCTATCTAGAATATGCGGCATGTGGCCACAGGCCCACATCTCCTTCAATCTGTCGGCAATTGCGAGAACTGTATCAAGTCCTTCTTTAGTCCATTCTTGAGTAGATATCATATCTTTTCCGGCTAACTTAGTTGCAGGACATACCATTTAAATTCCTCCATTTTCCTAACATGCTTTTGAAAATTGGCATGTTGGACATCTTAATATAGTAATTGTTCTATTTAAGTCTTTCGTTCAATTATGATTATATATTTAAAAAAGTAATTAATAATCGATATTTTATATTAAAAGCAATTTAAATTTACTAAAATCGATAAATATTGATTTAATATCATCATTTGTTTAACTAACTAGAATGTTCAATAAAAACTCTACATTTTTCTCATATCTTATTGCAACAATAGTAAAAGTAATATATGAAACTGGATTATATAATCATTAAGAGATGATTTGATGTTAGTTCTTATTGTTGAGTATATTGCATGGGCAATTGGATTTATAGGCATATCTGTAATTGTCTATGGCAGTATACTATCAGCCATCAAATTTCTAAAAATTGAACTAAAAAGATTAAACACTAAGATCTCTCTAAAAGACACTGATATACTTAGAGTAACACTTGGAACTTACTTATTGCTGGGATTGGAGTTTCTTATCGCTGCCGATGTAATTAGAACTATATTGAAGCCAAGCTTTGAAGAAGTTGCAATTTTGGGTGCAATAGTAGCTATCAGGACTGTAATAAACTACTTTTTGGATATTGAGATAGATGAAGCACAACGCCATCAAAGTGATAATACCAAAATCAAAATGTAAATAAAAAAGAAAAAATTAAAAATAATAATTATTTAAGCTACAACAGTGACTCTGCAATGGGCATATTGAGCTACGTCTTCTGCTGCACTGCCCATAGCCATCTTTCTGATTCCAGTAAGTCCTGTTTTTCCAACAATTATCTGATCGCAATTTTCTTCTTTAGCTACTTGTATTATTGTATCTACAGTTTTTCCTAGTTTCATCATAGTCTTTGTTTTTACATTATATTTTTCGGCATATTTAGCCATTTCTTTAAGAAGATTGTTGCCCTTTTTGCAAACTGGATCTTCAATCATACAACTTAGCTGTTCTTCAAAAAATGGAGAATATCTCTTGATATCATCTGTTCCTTTAATTTTATCTTCCCAGTCAGGTTGAAATCTGTCCATAGCTTCATAAGAAGTTTGGAATTTATCTGCGTCAATTACATGGAGCAACATTATACTAGCTCCAGTTTTACCAGATACCCACCCTGCATAGTCTAAGGCTTTCTGTGAAGCATTAGATCCATCGATTGATACCAATATTTTTTTAATTAGCTCTTCAGCCATAATCTCACCATTAATTAAATCGTCATTACACCTTATAAGTTTTTCGGTTCTCCTAACTTTATTAGAATATGCTAATACTTGATTTTATATCACTACACTCTGCCAATAAATGAACTCTAGTCTAGCTAAATTAGATAGAGAAGATTAGCTAATCTGGCCTTAAAAATAGAGTCAGATTATCGAGCATTAAGACTGAAATTTAAAATCTCACCAATAAATATAAAAAACTAATATATCCTAACCCAAAAACAAGTTATTCCAAAAGAAATGATGCGGGGGAAGGGATTCGAACCCTCGAAGACCTGCGTCACCGGATCT
>CAZVXE010000128.1:0-1878 GCA_964630765.1 uncultured Thermococci archaeon
TGTGATAAAATGAGAAGGAAAACAGTTTCCATACTACTTTTATTGGCGCTATCTTTAAGTTTTGTACCTGGGGTAATAGCTCAGGGAAACGTTGCAGTTGTTGCAAACTCTATTGACATTGGAATGAACCCTGATTTTATTTCATTACTTAGAAAGAATAATCTTATGGTCGATTATTTTGGTGTCAAAGACTCTGGTTACGCTGCATATGACTACATAATAATACTTGGGGGGCCTGACTCTGAAGAGCATACTGGGGATCTATCCAAAAGGATACTCTCAGAAACTGACCAGAACACACTTAGAAACGGTAACTATAAGTTGTTCTATGAAACAAGTGATTTCTTTAAGATGAAGCAAAAGGTGTTCGTTCTCGCAGGCTCAGACAGGGACTTTACAAAGATAGCAGTCGACCAATACGCATCTCAAGTCATCTCTAAAATAACAAATCAGCCCATCGCGGCAGCAACTTACAAAACACTTTCAGCCTCTCAGCTAAAGCAGTTGATTGATAGCAAAGAGAGTATTTATCTAATAGACGTTAGAACTGAAGAGCAGTTTGCTGAAAGCCACATACCGGGCGCAGTAAACATCCCTTACAATAAGCTTGGTGTACAGATTTCACAGATACCAAAGGACAAAAAAGTTGTGTTATACTGTAACACTGGTCAGAAGTCAGTTGACGGTGCAAAATTCTTAGCTGAAAGAAACTTTGATAACATCTACGCAGTTACAGATGGCTACTCAGTTTACTATAATCTTCCTAAATAATAATAAATTAATTTTTAAAATTTTTAATTAAAAAAGTATTAAAAAAATATTAGTTTCTTTCTTGGACATCTATTTTTACAGTAGTTGGGAGTTTCATAGCTGCTTTTCTCATGGCAATTCTTGCTTCTTCAATTCCCTCTTTTTCTACCCAGATAGACATTATTCTCTGACCTCTGTCAATTCTCGCAGCTGAACCTATAGGTTTTCCAAAGGAAAGTCTCATTCCGTTACCGTATCTGTCGGCCTTTTTCCCGGAAGCCATTGCGTTTTCTCTAATAATCTGGAAAGGTATAGTTCTTATCTTGTAGTGAAAACCTGTTTTTCCAAGTACTTTCATAAGATATCTGTTAGCAGCAATTCTTGATGCTTCCATAGCATTTGTCCTTATCTGGCAAGCATTCTTACTTTCCATGTAGACTTCGTAAGGAAACTTCTTTCCAAGTTCCCCCATATCAAAGTGGACAACCTTAATCCCAGGAACTGCCCTTACATATTCTCTTCTCGTATAATTCGGCCTATTTACCATTCTGTCAATTCTTGATGGTCTAAGTCCTGCCATAATAATCACCTTAATGACTGTAGAGCACCTTTCCTAACGCACTTTATAAGGCTTTCTAAGTGGTAACCTTTTTAAAACAGATTCCAAAGAGGCTTCATGAGATTCTTACCCGACGGCAAGGTTGACGGTTTGATACTTTCAAAAAGGGTGTTCCCTTACCTTGGAAGTGTACAGAGTGAAATTGTTGTTGGGCCAAATGTCGGAATCGATGCAGCGGTAATTGATGTTTCTAAACTCCCCGGAAAAATGGTGGTGTCTCAGGATCCAATTACTGGCGCTGGGAAAAATGCAGGTTTTCATGTAGTCAATGTCTGCGCAAATGATGTTGCCTCGATGGGAGCAAAGCCGATGTTTTTCCTTTCCACAATAATAATGCCAAAAGGCACGACAGAAGAAGAGCTAGAAAAAATATCAAAGGACATAGAGCGGGCGGCAAAGGAAATAGGTATCTCAATTGTCGGGGGCCACACTGAGATATCTTCCAAGGTAACAGACCTCATTCTATCTGGCACAATGATCGGCTTTGCCGATAGATACGTTTCAACAAG
>CAZVXE010000129.1:0-1835 GCA_964630765.1 uncultured Thermococci archaeon
CAATTGCAGCCTTCGGCGCCAATTCCTCTTTACCGCATTATGAAAGCTCAAATTCACCTTTGAAGAAGGGGGATTTTGTTCTATTGGACTTTGCAGGGAGATATAATAGGTACTGCTCCGATATGACAAGGACCTTTTTCTACAGAAAGGCAAGTAGCGAGCAGAAAAAAATCTATCAAACTGTGCTTGAGGCACAGCTTCTAGGGATTGATGAATTGAAGCCAGGAGCAATTGCAAAAGATGTACATAATGCCGTGTCAAAATTTATCGATAGCACAGAATTTAAAGGGAGATTTATCCACTCTTTAGGCCATGGAATAGGTCTTGAAACTCATGACACTATTGGTCTAAGTCCAATAAGTGAGTATACAATTGAGGAAGATATGGTTCTAACCGTTGAGCCCGGTATATACATCCCTGACTTTGGAGGAGTCAGGATAGAGGATACGCTAGTTGTGAAAAAGGGAAAGCCAAAAATACTTACAACTTTTACAAAAGATCTTTTGATTATATAGGGCCGAGAAATTCTGCGTTCTTTCTTGGGAATCCAAGTTCTAGTATTTTATTCTGGACCTTTTTAACATCATAATCGATAAATCTGATCTCTAGCAAGTAATCATCCTCATCAAAAATTACATACTTCGCCTTGGGTACCCCATCCCTTGGTTGCCCAACACTTCCAACATTAATTATATATTTCTTTTCCGGATCCAATTTTAGTTTTCCCTGCTCCATTGATTCATGCTTCAACTCATTATTTTCGAGATGATACTTTGCAAGGAGGTGCGTATGGCCTATGAAACAAAGTTTAGAATCAAATTGGCCGAAAAGATATTTTATTTCATTGTCGCTTTTCTTAGTAATATAACCACGCACATTATCCGGAGGAGATGCGTGCACAAAGTGGAAATTTCTACAATCAATTGCCTTAGGTAATTTTTGCAAATATTTTTTTTCATCTTTTCCTAAGATATCCAATGTTAGCATGATGCTCTCATATGCAATTCCAGTAAGGTCATTTAATAATTCCATATCAAAAGTTGCAAGATCATGATTTCCAAGAGTTGATGGGATCTTTTGGTCGATGAATGTGTTGACAACCTCATTTGGGTAGGGGCCATAGCCAACTAAGTCTCCCGTACATATTATCTTATCAACTGATTGTTTTTCTATATCAATTAGGACTTTGGATAATGCTTCGCTGTTACCATGAATATCCGACATTATGGCAATCTTCAAAAGAATCCTCCGAGATAAACCATGTTAGATTTAAGTCCAAGAGATATTAAACTTACTAGTATTCCGGCAATAGCTGCACCTAGAGAAATAGCAAGAAATGACCATTTTCTGTTGAGGCCTAATAGATAAGCTAAGAATGTCCCAGAATAAACTCCTGTCCCGGGGAGTGGAATAGCTACGAATATCATTAATCCAAGCATCTCCCAATCGGCATACTTCTCATACTTCCTATGGACTCTTGTTTCCCATATCATATACAGACGATCAATAATCTTTATTCTCCTTACAATTGGAAATATGTGGTCAAAGGCGATAAAGAGAACAGGTATAACTAATATCCCGCCGAGTAAGCTTACCAAGAAAACTTTTGTGATATCTAGATCCATTATTATCCCGATAGGTATGCTGCCTCTAAGCTCAAGCCAGGGGACAATTGATATTAAAAAAATATACAGATATGGATCCATCTTACTTCCCTCTTACATCACATCCGCCTGGCGGAAGCGCCTGGACAATTCCATCAATGTCATCAGTTTCTAAAATCTTTGCTATTCTCTTGGCAAAAGACTCCTTCTTATGTTTGCCAGGCATTATTT
>CAZVXE010000130.1:0-1776 GCA_964630765.1 uncultured Thermococci archaeon
TCTTTATTTCATAAATCCTTCTTCTCATTTCTCTTATTCTTTCACTTGACGTGCCGTATCTTTTTTGGCATTTTTTACAGATGCACTCCTTTTTTTGCGGGCAGATTATATATTCTGCAGATTCTTTTGTGAGCCCAAAATCTTCCAGTCTTTTTCTTAAAGAGATGTCACTGCCTGAAAAGGCATCTTCAAAGTTTACTATACTTCTTTTTGAAGAGGGGAGCAGGTATTTATTCTTCATGAAAACCCTCTCTTCTAGCCTCTTAAGGAGTATCTCTTCTGGAGTTTCTGCTTTTCTGTAGGGTATCCCAAGCTCAGTTAATGCAATGATCCTCTCTTCGTAAGAATCAATGGGTAACTCTTCTTTGGATCTAGATGCGATCGTTCCCTCGACTTTTTTTAATGGCAGATTAACTTTTCCAATGTTTAGATAGCAAGATAGAGCAGACCTTATAGCATAGTTTGATAGATACGTCAGAAATATACCATTTTCTTCTAGCCTATCCACCATGCTCTTTACAGACTCTATTGTGAAAAGTTCAGGTGAAACTTCTGATTTGTATGGGTCAAAAAATATTACATCAAATTTATCCTGCATGTTGGAAAGAACATCTTCGGCCTCACCAACATGAAGCCTTAGATTCGGGTCATTTCCATATGCGAGATTTTTAATTAATCCCATCCAATGCAATTTATTTTCTACAGCACCTTTTATCCTTTCAAACTCAGGGGTCAAAAATGAATAGTTTTCAGGGAGGGGTATTATGAGGGAGACTGCAGATATCTCCCAGAACTTTTCCACCATATCTATCCTTAATTTTGGGTTATGGTGGAGGGCGTAAAGCGCGTTGTAGCCAAAACCGCTACATATGTCAAGAAGTCTCTTTCTTTCAGCTATCCTTGAAGGAATCGAGTATGCATGAAGCCTTTCTTTTAGCGCCCCGATGTATGAGTGCATCGTGTCCTGAAACTTTAGGGAAAGAGAGCCGTCATCAGTTATTATGAACTCCTTTTGTATATCAAGAAAGAAATTTCTCCTTGACTCTAACACCTCTTTCTTTGAGAGGGATCTATTATTTTCAAATTCAAAATAATCAGAAATTATTGAAAGATCCATTTGTTAATCCCTCTCAAACCTGAATATGCTTCTAAGAGAAATCAATCCTTCGTTTGACTCTAATATCCCGGCCCGGACTTCCCGTAATACCCTGTGCGCTGTGAAAAACTTTTTTGATGGGTGTAATCTATGCACTTCTTTTAGTAGAGGGCACCCAAAACCGGGCGACTCATATCCGGGTATTCTTGCCGAGATGTACTTCATATCCTTTTTCTTAAGCGCTAATAGCGATGGGAGATTAATCCTTATCATCCCGTTTTTTATCAAGATTGTTTGGGAACCTGTAGGCAATAAATCTCCAAATGCAATTGCAGATATGCCGCGCTCTTTTGTAGCTTCAATTATGACATCTTCCATGTGCTTGTGGCACCTCCCGCATGGATGGTACCTTCCTTCAAGTGCACCTTTCACAATCTCTGAGATGTCGCCATCTATATACTCATGTGGTGTTAAAAGATGTGTAACAACATTTTGAATTATAGACCTTGTTCTTTTGGGAACCATCATATCGGAAGGATAATAAGTTAGAGCAACTACATTAAATCCCATCTCTTTTAACAGATAAAGGGTAGCGGTGCTGTCCGAGCCCCCTGAATAAGATACAGCAACTGTAATATCCTTATCAATAGTCTTTCTTTTCTTTTGGATATAGTCCCTAA
>CAZVXE010000131.1:0-1762 GCA_964630765.1 uncultured Thermococci archaeon
TCATAGAAGAGCGGCTTGCAGTGGGGCACGTTATTGCTAGAATAATTACAAAAGAAAATACAGATGGCCTTATTAAATTCTTAAAAAAAGAAAGATGTGGAGTTACAATTGTTGATGCTCATGGGAAGAAGGGAGAAGTAAAGATACTATTCACAGTTATTAAAAGAAAGAAATTGGATGCAATATATGAAGCGATTGACAAATTTACTCCCGATTCTTTTGTTTCAATAGAGGACGTCAAATCTGTAAGTGAAGAGGGATTTGTAGGTATTCCCCTTAAGAAGAAGAGGTTTCTTGGAACCTTTAGGGCTTTGAGAAAAGGCAAGTGAACTTTTTATACTTCTAGGTCTAATATTCTTTATGGAATACAAAAAATTTGGTAATAAATATATAATAAGAATAGATAAGGGCGAGGAAGTCGTAGACACACTGAAAAAATTTTGTGTTGACAATAAGATTAGATTAGGAACAATAACTGGACTTGGAGCAACAAATAAAGTAACAATTGGGCTTTTTGAGGCTCAATCAAAAAAATATTTCTCTAAAGAATTGATTGGAAATCATGAGATTGCCCCACTTTATGGCAACATAACGACTATGAACGGAGAAATTTATTTGCATCTTCATGTAAATTTGGGAAATGAAGAGCACAAGTCATTTGCAGGGCATCTAAATTCGGCATTTGTCAGTGCAACAGTTGAAGTGATAATTGATTCAATCGAAGGGGAAGTTGAGAGAAATTTCAGTGATGAAATCGGATTGAATCTTTTGAAATTCACTTAGGTATTTTCTTTGATATGTACGCAGTAAAATTATCGCCTATTGAATAGCTATCAAGTAGTTTAAAGTTTGTTTGATCCAATAGCTCATTCACTTGTAATTCACTAAGCCTATCTTTTATGGGTGGCCCTTTTTCTGTTTCTTTCTTCTGCCATTCTATAACACAAAGTTTTCCTTGAGTTTTTAGAACCTTGTTTGTTTCTTTTAAGAAGATTACTTTGTCGTCGACCTCATGGAGAACATTTGACATTAAAGCAAATGTACCTATCTCAGAATCAATTTTAAAGTCGTAATCTTTTGTGAGGATTGGCAATATATTTTTTATTTTCTTGTCAATTATTCTTCTATTAAGTTCTTCCAACATTTCACTAGATGTATCGAGTGCAAAGACTTTTCCTTTTGGCCCTATAATTATTGAAGCGGCAATAGAAAAATAACCGATTCCACATCCAATGTCTATGAAAATATCATTTTTAGTTAATCCGGCATCAATTAGTGTTTCTTCTGGGGGCAACATTTTTCTCCTCTCAGGAGAATCCAATTTATGCATTTCTTTTACATTGATTTTGTGGGCCATAATCAGTAATATTATAATTGTGTTAAAAAGATTATTATTTTGTCCTAAGTATATAAATAGGGATTTATCTGTAAAAAACTAGTTTTAGTATATACGATAAAATTAGTAAAATCAAAAGTTTAACTTAATAAACTATAATTTAGATGGATAAGCAAATGTTTAAATATTAACTACCAATTTATTTTGGTAATTATAAAGGTGATTTATTATTAAAAAAATAATGGCTATTTTAATAATTGGAATCTTTGTATTCTCTACAGGAGCTGTCTATGCTGCAGATGGTGCAGAAAAGTGGAAATTCCAAACAGGTGGTGCTATTCGCTCATCACCGGCAATCTGTGCAGACGGAACCATCTATGTCGGAAGCTACGATACTTACCTTTATGCAGTCAATCCCAACGGCAC
>CAZVXE010000132.1:0-1730 GCA_964630765.1 uncultured Thermococci archaeon
TCGATAGCGTATTGTTTGGCATCTCCGTCCAATAGATCAACATAGATAAAATTAAAGTCAACGCCCATTTGCATTAACAACTCTTTTGTTTTTCCGCACCAGCCGCAGGTGCTGAGTGCATATAGTTTGACATCTCCTTTCTTTTCGCCTTTGACATGTTCGAATTTAAGTTCCATTTGAAAACCTCTTCAATATGTTATAATGGCACATTTGAATATTTAAATTATACCTTTATTTTTTATATTAAAAAGATAAATTTAAATTATCCCCAACAAATATAAAGTATCTGATTGACAGAGGGATTTGATGGAAAAAGACCACAATAAGATGTATATCCTGATTGTTGCATCCTTAGCTTCTTTCTTAACAGCTTTTATGGGCTCTTCGATTAATATTGCCCTTCCAAGAATTGGAAGTGAATTCAATATCGATGCAGTAATATTGAGCTGGATTTCCACATCTTATTTACTTGCAGCTGCAATTTCACTTGTCCCCTCTGGGAGATTGGCAGACCTATATGGCAGAAAGAAAATATTCACCTATGGAATTATAATATTTACAATTGCATCCTTAATTTCTGCCATGTCTAATTCTATCGGCCTATTAATCTTTTCAAGAGTTCTAAAAGGTGTAGGAATTGGGATGGTGTTCAGTACAAGTGTTGCTATAGTAACTTCCGCCTTCCCCGTCCAGGAAAGAGGTAAGGCGATAGGATACACTGTGGCTGCTGTTTATTTGGGACTTTCAATGGGGCCTTTTATTGGAGGAATCTTAACTGAGAATTTTGGGTGGAGGAGCATATTTATTGCAAGTGTTTTAATGGGTATAGTTAGTGCCTTCATCACTATTTTAATCAAGGGAGAATGGGCGGAAGCTAAAAATGAAAAAATGGATTATGTCGGCACCATAATATATGCCTTGAGCTTTAGTATGGCAATCTATGGATTTTCCCTCCTTCCTTCAGTTCAAGGTGCAGGATTCATTTTATTTGGTATTATATTCATCTTAATATTTGTCTACTGGGAAGTTAAATTTGATAGCCCGATGCTAAACGTCAGAATTTTTAGAAATAATAGAGGCTTCACATTTTCTAATTTAGCTGCTTTGATCCATTACAGTGCTACTTTTGGCATCACTTTTCTGTTGAGTTTGTATTTACAATATGTAAAAGACCTTGGACCGCAAAAGGCAGGATTAATTCTACTTTCCCAGCCTTTAGTTATGGCTATTTTTTCCCCTTATGCAGGGAAGCTCTCAGATAGAATTGAGCCCAGGGTAATTGCAACTACCGGAATGAGTATTACTTTCTTGGGGTTATTGATATTTTCATTTCTAGAACAGGATACAAGTATATTATTTATTGTATTAAATTCGATACTAATAGGGTTTGGCTATGCGCTTTTCTCATCCCCTAACATGAACTCCATAATGAGTTCTGTTGAAAAGAAATTTTATGGCGTAGCCTCTGCAATGGTCGGTACAATGAGACTAATTGGGCAAATGATGAGTATGGCCGTTGCAATGGTCGTGTTTGCTTTGATAATAGGGAGAGTTGAAATCACGCCTGAATACTACTTTGTTTTTTTATCGGCAGTTAAGATTGCCTTTTCTATATTCACAGGCTTCTCATTTGTGGGAATACTTGCATCCTATTACAGGGGAAATATCAGAAAAGATTCAAACTCAAATCATTAGATGCCAAGAGTTTTAATTTCTCTTGAAATCACATC
>CAZVXE010000133.1:0-1726 GCA_964630765.1 uncultured Thermococci archaeon
TCATCTCTTGAGATTCCAGTTGTATGGACTCCGAATATTAAAATATTACAAGAATTAATCTTTTCAATATTTCTTATTTCTGGTATATCTTTAGCATTTGATATTGTAATGGCTATATTCTTGTAACCTTTTGATATGGCCATTTTTAATCCTTTAACTTGATTTATCTCACAATTTTCTGGATTTAGTACATTAGATATTTCTACAAATGAAATAACATTTTTAATCGGTGAAGTTCTAATTACACCAGAAATTCTTCCTGCCAAACCTTCAACTTTTTCTGGATCAGTGACAATTACAGTCCCACAACCGTCACTTACAATTACAGTTGCATCCAGGAGCCCTTTCTTTAATAATGTGGACATAATCTCACTTGCACCAATAGAAAGAAAATCCTGTGAGGGAAATTTTCTATCCTCTGTGCACATACCAAAATCTTGGATTCTAAATTCAATATTCTCTTTAATTGAGTCTTTAGTCAGTTTTTTTATTCCCCTATATTTATCAAAAAGAGGGCAATAATCAATTATAGGTTCTTCAACACTTACTACTTTCCCATTTTTTATTACTATTTTTGATTTACCTAAAGCCTCAATTTCATGTTCATCCATAATCAAAAATAAAAATAAAACTTTAAAAATGTATTGAAAATAATTATACTGATGATGAGCGACCCCTTCTGAGCATATGCTATGATGAGGATTTTGAGTTCTGAACTTAAAATCAAAGAAGTCGCAGCCTCATACAAAAACCAATAATATTATATCCTAATAAGTAAACAAAAAAGTAATGATTAGATACTTTAAGAATAAAAGTCTCTTGGAATATCTAAAAAGTAGGGAAGGAAAAATCCTTATTATAATTCTTGGATTTTTTATCTTAGAAGTTAATGCTTTTGCATACATTGAAAATCTAACTTTAGTAGATGCTATTTATTTTACAATTGTGACTCTTGGGACTGTGGGGTATGGAGATATACACCCAACATCAACTTTAGGCAGGATATTCGCTTCTTTATTCATAGTTGTCAATATCTTGATTCTGGCTTTTTTGTTGGCCAGATAGGAGAACGTTTAATTAAACAGAAAATAGTAGAGGTATTGGGGATTGAAAGAATGGAAGAAATGGAAGATCATATAATTATATGCGGTTACGGTAGGATTGGGAAAGTAATTGTCTCTGAATTAAAAGAGATGAAATCTAAATTTGTTATTGTGGAATTAAATGAAACATTAACAAAAATTATCTCCGAAACAACAGATTATAATGTCGTACTTGGCGATGCTAGAAAAGAAGATATTTTAAAAAAAGCAGGAATTGAAAAAGCCAAAATATTAATTACTGCTTTAAACGAAGATTCCGATAATGTATTTACTGCCATTACAGCAAAGTCAATGAATGATAAAATACGGATAATATCTACTGCTGCAAATCTAGAAAATATGGATAAACTATACAAAATTGGAGTCAATCAAGTTGTTTCGCCACAGGTAGTAACGGGAAAAATACTTGCTCATTCTGTGAATATACCTGACTTTTTGACACTCATTGATAGAATATTCCTTTCTAACGATGAGAATATCTGTATGGTTGCTTTAAAGGAAGATTTGTACGGAAAGCCCGTCAAAGAAATAGGCGACGAAGTATTTGCAATTGTGAGGGATAATAAGATAATAAGAAATCCAGACACAGAAGATCTTTTACAAAAAGGAGATAAATTAATAAT
>CAZVXE010000134.1:0-1708 GCA_964630765.1 uncultured Thermococci archaeon
AGTTTTTGTTGGCGCCGAAGGCGTCTATCTAACATTGGCTTAACCTGTAAAAACGGGCGCGTACTCGCGCTTGGCGCGGTTTGTGCGTAAAGAGCGAAGCGATCGCACAAACCGTGACAAAGTTTTTATCAGGTTGAAGCAGTTGTTAGGTTTGTGATATTAAAACATTCTTAATTTATTTTTTAATCCATAATGAACAATTATATCTTTTGTTGAATCAAATGGTATTATATGATCCTTATATTTAAAAAACCACTTCCCATTTATTGCATTACCAATTATTGATAAATTAAACATCTGACATGCTATATCATAAGCAGATATTTTCTTTTCATTTAAATATTTTTTTATTGTCGTATCTAAATTTAAATATTCTTCAAGCAAAGAATATTCAAATTTTCCTTTTCCAATTTTTGTTAAACACTGCATTGATTCCTTCCAAACTGGCAAATATGTATTAACCTCATCACGAATTTCGCCATATAACCAATTTGAATAACCTATTTCTGCTTTAGCAGCATGATGAAAATATAATTTTCCTGTTGCATTTACGTTTTTGCAGTACTTTAAGTATTTTATAATATCTCTGGGCCTTTCATAAGTACGATTTAGCATATATTTCCACAAAGAATTCACACCATATGGAAGTGCTCTATCGTAATTTTCTACAATGGAATTCCATGGATCTAGTGTACTTTCTCCAAATGAGGACATAATTCTTTTATTTACCAATTTTGATAAGTCATAACCATTTGTTGACTCAGTTGTCCATTCTAATTTTAAAATAAAATCATCTAGTTTGTTTAGATCAGAATCTTCTAATAATTCAAAAATATCTGATCTTAAAGCTAAGACTGGTCTAAATTTTATTCCTGACTTTTCAAAGCGTTTATATATATTTTCTATAGCTCTAATAAGAGCTAATAAAAGCAATTTATGATTTTCATCTCCGGCATGCCATCCCTCATCGAGTTCATCAAAAAGTAAATAATATGTAACATCTGACCCTAATCCAGATAACAAATTTAATAAATCTAAATAAAAAGCTTGAAAATGAATTGTTCTATTTGTAGAGAAAGAATCTTCTGATACTGAATCACAGGAAAATAGATTATAGCTAACTACAATTTTAGAATCATTTTTCTCTATAGTACTAATATTTTCTACAATTGTTTTTCCTAAAAAATTATTATTCTTTAAAAATTCGATAATTGCTAATATTTTATCACATGGCATCGCTGATTGATCATCAACAATTTTATTAGCCAAAGCTAATAATATTAGATAGCTC
This sequence comes from uncultured Thermococci archaeon, assembly GCA_964630765.1. Classification (GTDB taxonomy): domain Archaea; phylum Methanobacteriota_B; class Thermococci; order Methanofastidiosales; family Methanofastidiosaceae; genus Methanofastidiosum. Next base: position 1,292 of record CAZVXE010000134.1, read on the forward strand.
CAAATCGGTACGTATTGTGATTTATCTCTATATGATTTATCTCTAAGGTTCCTTATTAAGGATAAGGGAAAATCTTTTAATGATAAGTTATTTACTGAAGCAAAACTATCAGATTCACTATCAATCTTTATTCTTTCTAATATCGCAGATTTCCCACTTCCTTTTCTTCCAATAATGTATCTTTTATCTCCATTTTTAATACTTAAATAATCTGGAATAAAGAAAAAATATTTTGATAAATTCGAATCATCTTTCCCATCATCTGATCCCCAATCAACATCCCAAAAATTTAACTTATTCATATACACTCCATAAATATTTATTATTTGATATCAAGCAGCATATATTAATTTTACTCATCAACCTAACATTGGCTTGACCTGCAATGCCGGCCCACGCTCCTGGCGTGGGCATTGG
>CAZVXE010000135.1:0-1675 GCA_964630765.1 uncultured Thermococci archaeon
CCTGAAGTTACAGCTTGCTCAAGCTCTCTCATCTTTTCAATTAGATTAACTGACTTGTATATTGTTTTTATCATTTTATCTTTTAGACGATTGTCCCCAGTCTCTATCAAATCACATATAGACATGACTACAGTGAGTTCATTCAATATGTCATGCCTTAATATTTTGTTTATTACTTTAAGAGTATCATTTAATTCTAATAATTGTTTTTCATATAATTTTCTAGTTGTTATGTTGTGGACAATCCCACGGTAACCAATAATCTCCCCTTTATTGCCCCACCAAGCAGAAAAAGAAATAAGGCAATTAATTTTCTTTCCTTTTTTAGTAATTAAATCTAGGGGATATTCTTTAACTGAACCTAATTCGGCGACTTTATTTTGAAATTCAATTCTATCCCCTGGGAATTCATAAAAATCTAGGATATTTGAGCCAATCAATTGATTTAGAGGGATATCGAGTAATTTTGCTGAAGCTTCATTTGCAGCGATAATTTTACCATCTAACTCCGTAGTCCAGATTGCATCCATCGATTCCTCAAATAAAGTTCGATACCTCTCTTCACTCTCTTTTAGTACTATAGATGATTTTTGTATATTTTCAATCATTTCATTAATATTAGAGGCAAGCGAATCAATCTCATCATCCCCGTGAATATTTAATCTAGAAGAATAATCCTTTTTTGTTGATATTTCCTTTACTCCTTTTTCGAGACTGAAAATTTTTGAAAGGATTCCCTTTTCTAGTACTAGAAGGAATGCTATCTCAAAAAGAAGACCGAATCCCAACATTCCCCCTAAAAAATAGAATCTTGCTTTCTTTAATGCTAAGTATATGTTCCTGGGCACTTCAATTTCAAGTAGGAGCCCTGGTGCCCCGTATATATCTTTCAGGATATAATAGCCATTAATTGTAGAATCGTTAATTACTTTCGAATGCATCTTTTTTCCTTCTAAGAAATCATTAGGTGAGTCTTTCAAGATCTGATCTGCTTCTGGAGAATCTATTTTATATAATTGGATATTATGTGGGGATATTTCTGATAAATTATTAATTTTACTTGGATCTATAAACTGACCAACTATAAGTGTCCCATATATAGGGCCTGCGGAATCGCTTTTTAAAATCGGCCGAGATGCTAAAATAGCAGATATTTCTTCGGTGTTTAGGATCCCTCTTACGAAGCTGTCTGATTTTGTTAGTAAAAATGTTTCATTATTAGATATTGAATTTTCTAAACTTATAGGAAAATCTATTTCTTTTTCTTCAGCTAAGTCATAAGCTTTTTTATAAATTATTTTACCGTCAGTACCCAAGATAATAAAAAAATTAATTTCTAGGTAAGAAAAAGTATCATCCATAAGATTATTGGCTACATAGTCATTGTTTTTATCTATCGCAAAGTAATAAGTATCGTCCCAGAATGCCCAGTCAATTGTAGTTGAATCCAGGTTTGATATTTCATAATTAATTATTTTGACAGTTTTCTCAATTTCCTTTGTTATAGCGTCATTTTCAATTTCATTAGATGTCCCCATTATAAATAATCCAGAAAATAAGGAAACTAAGATAGTTGAAACTATAACTATCAAAGAAATAATTAGTCTACTTTTTCTGTGAAGATTCAATTGAAAAATCCCCTATATTTCGGCGTTATTCTATAAATTGAAAGAAT
>CAZVXE010000136.1:0-1672 GCA_964630765.1 uncultured Thermococci archaeon
ACGAAGAAACCTGGTTAAGGCATGCAAATCCTTGGAGTGGTTGGACAAGATTCTCAGGACTACCTCTATTAGCCCTCTCGTTTTGGAGCAGAATATGGATTGGATGGGCCTGCGTAGTACCTATCATAATTAGTATGATCTGGATTTATATCAATCCAAGAGTTTTCCCTAAACCCAAATCTACTAAGAACTGGATGTCTAGAGTAGTATTCGGTGAAAGGGTATGGCTCAATCGGGATAAAATACCTGTACCAGAACATCATAAGTCTGCACCTAATATATTAAGTGCAATTGGGGCATTGGGATTGCCCTTTGTGGCCTGGGGTATTTTTAGATTTGAGATATGGCCCCTCTTGATGGGAATACCTTTGGTGTATCTAGGGAAATTGTGGTTTATGGACAGGATGGTCTGGCTTTACGAAGAAATGAAGCATTTCCCCGAATATGGAAGATATGAGTACTAAAGGGTATTATATGGAAAAAGGTTTAGAGTTAAACATTGGAGAAGGGCTAGAGTTCCTAAAGCATACAAAACAGATAAACCTGTCTGAATTATTAATTCTCGGGCTTTTAAGCTATAAAGAACTTAGCGGATATGAAATCTATAAGATATTCGAAAAGAAGTCAGAGATAACAGACCCCATCCTTAAGCTGAATAAAGCGACCGTATATAATTCTTTAAGAAGTATGGAGAAACAGGGATTTGTAAAAGTAAAAGATAGAATTGAAGATACTAACAAACCCCCTAAATCGATATATGCCATTTCAGAGTTAGGGATAGAGCGCTTAAGAAAAATATTGATTAATAGTTCCGAAAATCCCGTTAATGCATATGTAAATATTTATGTTGATCTATTCTTCTATAAGGCATTTGACAAGAAAGAGATCAAAAGAATTATTCATCAAAAGATAAATCAAAATAATGCCTTGATCCAAATACTAAAAATGTATGTTAAAGCTTGGCCAACTAATATTGTGGGAATAATGTCTCAAAGCCAGATTGGCATATATGAAAATATAACTGAGACCCTTAACAAAATCCTGATTTTGCTGGAAGATAAACCCGTGGAAGAAATCTTCAGTTTTAAAGAATTTAGTGAAAAAGAATTGTTTGAAAAATTAAGTCAATTCAATATCAAGAGTGAATAAAATGATTGTGTTAAAAGATACCATAGAGACTAATGCCCCACCAGAAAAAATATTTGAATTTTTTTTAAATATAGATAAGGAACGATATATTTTATGGCATCCCTCGGATCATGTAGAATTTCACTTTGAAAAAGGGAATAGGATTGAAGAAGGGGCAATTGCTTATTTTGAGGAGTATATTCATGGCGAACTACATAAAATGAAAGTCGTTTATACCAATATTATCCCTAACAGGCTAATTGAATTTAAACTTACCAATCGTTTTTGGCGTATTTTCTTAACTAAAAGTACGTTCTTAATTGAACCTAAAAATGGTGGGTGTATATTCAAAGCATATAACTATTTTAGATTGGGGCCTATTTCCCCAAGATCAGAAAAGGTCAAAATTCAATTTGCAACTGTTAAAAAGCATATGAAAGAAGAGGGATTGAATCTTAAGAAAATAATGGAAGAATAGATTAATATAGGATAAGAAATAATAAATAGATTTAATAATAGCATCTAGAAAGCGAGTGCATGATAA
>CAZVXE010000137.1:0-1653 GCA_964630765.1 uncultured Thermococci archaeon
CTGAGAGTATGCAAAAAGCGCGCCAGCTTAACGCCTCGCAGGTTAAGCCAATGTTCGATGGACGCCTTCGGCGCCCCATTTGACATTCCAGTCTATATGTTGTACTATATAAACACTGGGGGCAGTTATGGCTATCAATTTGAAAGAAGATATCAGGCCTATCTCATATATTAAGACAAATGCTGCTGATATGATGAAATACGTTACTGAAGTCAAAAATCCTATTGTAATAACACAAAATGGTGAAGCAAAGGCAGTATTGCTTGATATTGAATCATATCAAAATATGCAGAATGCTTTTAGTTTACTCAAAATACTTCAATTATCAGAAAAACAGATCGAGAAAGGAAATTATAAAAAGTCTGAGCAAGTGTTCAATGAGATTGAGACTCGATTGGGCATTAAAAAATGAAACGATATGAAGTAGTACTATCTCAATTAGCAGAGATTGATATTAACGAGATAATTTCTTACTACCTTCAAAAAAATAGAGATTCTGCAGTAGAGCTTTATAAAAGAATTAAGAATAGAATTCTTGAGTTAGATAATTTACCAAACAAAGGCCGTATAGTTCCAGAACTTGATAAGAATGGAATACATGAATTTCGAGAACTGATTGAAGGAAACTATCGAATAGTATATTCAATTCATGAGATGAGAGTACATATTCTTGCAGTTGTTGATTCACGCCGAAATCTTGATGATATATTAATAAATAAAGTAATAGATTTTTATAATAAAGAATAATAAGAAGAAGAAGCATCGAACAACCGCTTCAACCTTATAAATCCTTTGGCACGTTTTTTGCAGAACAACAATGCAAAAAACGCGCCAAGCCCTCGCTTCGCTCAGGCACAGATTTAAAGGTTAAGCCAATGTTAGATTTATCTATAAATGGAAAGAGTAATATTGAAATTACATTAGTGGAAAATTTGTAGAAATACATTGGAGAGTGAATTATGGAAAACAAAAGAGGATGCAAACGTTATATCAATACGCTTAAGATTATGAATTTTCGTAATCTTAAAATAATTCTATTTCCCTTACTATTTATACCGTTATTTTTATCATGCAATTCTACAAAATCATATACAGGTCTAATTAGTGAAAACTACATGATAGCTGGCGTCATTCGTCGCGTTTCTCCGGAACCTTGGTATGCAATTAATGATAATGGGCATTTGCCGCTGGGGATTTCTAGTATTACGGAAGACCTAGAGAAAATTACAGTTAATTATAATTTTACAGCAACTAAAGTAAATACTTTTAGCGCTACAGTAGATGAAACTTTTGCATCAGAGGGATATTCTTGCGGAGCAAGTGTTGGCTTAACACATGCAGATATATATATGTATCAAAATGTTGACGGTACTATAAAACCAGTAGATCCTACTGCAATTAGTTCTTCTGAAGGTAATATTTGGATATTTGGGGTATTTTTATAAGATTGAAAATCTAACAATCGCTTCGACCATGACTCGCTCTTTAGCATCATTCTTGCGTGAGTGCGCCTCGTAAGAAGCGAAGAGGCTTTTCCTGAAAATGGCAAGAATGACGCCTACCTGGCGGTAGCCAGGGCGAGCTCGCAGGTCAAGCGTATGTTAGGTAGACGCATTCTGCGCCAAGAAAAACTAAAAACTTGACCAACTTGCC
>CAZVXE010000138.1:0-1639 GCA_964630765.1 uncultured Thermococci archaeon
TTTTTGGCGGATTTAGATTTTTTTTCATTTTAGCATTCTTTTTTATAACTGCGTCTATAGCTACAAAATTCAAATATGAAGAAAAGAGTAGAAAGGGTGTTGCTGAGAAAAACAAAGGTGCAAGAAGCTACATTAATGTATTAGGAAATGGTATTGTTGCCTCTTTTTTTGCAATTTTGTACTATGTTGGCCCTATTTACTTTAATCTAGAGAGTAATATATTCTTACTTGGTTTTCTCGGTGCCTTAGCAACTGCTGCCGCAGATACTGCCGGAGGAGAGATAGGAAGACTTTCTCATTATAAGCCGAGATTGATAACTAATTTAAAAGTTGTAGAAACTGGTTCTGACGGTGGAGTAACTCTTTTAGGGGAATTGGCCGAACTAATTGTTGCTTTTTTAATAGGAATAGCGGCATATTTTGCAGGGCTTGGGGATGCACGTATTATATTAATTACAGGTGTCGCAGGATTCATAGGAGCAAACATTGATAGCATAATAGGTGCAACATTTGAGACGTGGTATGACTTTTTTGGAAACAATCATACGAATATTACGGCTACAATTGCCGGAGGAATTTTGGGTTCTGTTCTACACTTTTTTTAGGATTTAGTCATTTTTGCCATGAAGAGACCATTGGTATTGTGAACATGTGGGAGCGATCTTTTACATAATAGTATCTCATCGGATAATTTCCTACCAAATATTTCTGTAAATCCTTTCTCAAGCGGGATGCCATTAATATCTGTATCAATCTTCAATAGTTTTATATCAAAATTATCTAAAGCCCATTGTACTACAAATTCATTCTCTTCTGGCTCTAGGCTACATGTTGTATAAAGAAGAGTACCGCCACTTTTTAAACTTTGAATAGCCGATTTTAGAAGTTTTTTCTGAATTTCACTTAAGAAAATTACATCGTGGGTACTCTTTAAAGATTTCCTCAAACTATCCTTTCTCATTATGCCACTACCTGTGCATGGAGCGTCAAGAAGAATCTTATCAGGACTATTCTTTATTTTTGTTATCTCTTCTCCGTTCAAATTAAAGACTGCAATGTTCAAACATCCTAATCTAGTGATATTATTCTTAAGTGCAGAAAGCCTTCTTCTATTTATGTCAAAAGCGTATATCACACCTTGATTTTCCATCATTGCAGATAAATGAGTCGTCTTCCCCCCTGGGGCCGCACACATGTCTATGACAAAGTCATTTTTATCAGGTGAAAGAATAGGGGAAACAATCATTTCAGCGACACCTTGAATGTAAAAGTAACCGAGAAGATTTTCTTGAGTAGAAGAAATTGAGAACTTTGATTCTTCAATAATAAAACCAAAATCACTAATATTTTTCAATACAAATCCATTTTGTGTTAGCCTTTCAGTTAGTTCTTCCCTCGATATCTTAATAGTATTAATCCTAATTGAATCTTTGTTCTCTGTTTCATTGGCAGCTATGAACTCAGGTAGCTTCTCCCCAAACATTTCATTGTATCGTTTGAGATTATCAAAGCTATACCCATACTCCCTTGCTATGTCGCTTAACTTCATCAAATCAACAAACATATAAAATAGAGTTGTATTAAAATAACTTATGCTTGAACTCGAGATGAAGGCTAAGATAGACAAGTATACAAGAGG
>CAZVXE010000139.1:0-1596 GCA_964630765.1 uncultured Thermococci archaeon
TTCAATAAAAAATTATCTGAAAAAAAGAGAAGGATTTGTCAACTGAAAGAAATATAAGTTAAAAATATATTATGATATACGAGCCTTGGAAAAAGGCAGTCAAAAAATGGATTTATTAGGTGGTAAGTTGGAAGCGTCAGATAAGAAATTAATTTCATACGACTCTGAGTGTGACATTCTTTTTGTTCACAGCGGCTATGGGCCAGATGAAAAATTCAAAGGAAATTTTGATGTTGGGGATATTGTGCTTGATGTTTCTAACAAGGGAAAGGTGAGAGGTATTGAAGTAATTAACGCCTCAGAATACCTGCAATTAAATTCAGATATGCTAAATCACCTCACAGATTTTGAATTTCATGTTGCCCAGTATAAAAACAGGATAGGGATAACCCTAGTACTAATAGCCGACCAAATTAAAAAAGAAAAAGACATCATTGTTCCTTTGGCAATGGCGTTAAGCTAAATTAATTTTTTTAGATATTCTCTATTTCTTGATATTACCATATTTTAATTAAGATTTTAATAACTAGGTATATTAAGACAGATTGTAATTTATTCTTAAGTAGTATGCTTTTAGGATGTGAAAATCTGACAAGATTCAAGTGTGAATGTGGAAGTGATGAATTCATATCAGAGCCTAATAGTTATGACATAGTAATAGTGGAAGAAGAGATAATAATAGATCACAGCGAAATAATAGAAACATCAAAATACTATTGTCGTGAATGTGGAAAAGAATATGAAGAGATTGATGGAATTTTATGTAGATGTGATATTAAAAGAGAGGATTAAAATGAAGTCTGAAAAAATAGAGATTCTTATTATTGAATTATCTGAAAGGATATCGGATATAGAGCTTGGAAAAGTAGAAGGACTCTCTGAAAAAGAGCTTTATGAATTATTAGACTGATCTTTTTGGAATGGATTTTAAATCCCATCCTAAAGTCAAAGAAGATATAAATTTCTCTTATAAATCATAATAAATTTCTCTTATAAATCATAAGGAAAGTATTCTTAAATTGTGAGGATTATCTATCTTCCTTTCATATTGACAAGTGTTACACCGAGTATTGCAATTACCCCACCTATTATGGAAATGGATCCAGGTATCTCCCCAAGCCAAAACCAAGCTATGATAATTGAAAGAAATGGAGATATGGCTAGGAAGCTTGTTAGAATGGAAACTGGCATCTTGGCCAAAGCATAGGTCCAAGTGAGGTATGCTATGCCTGCTGGAAATATTCCCAGGTATATTATGGAAAGCGTAGAGTCGATAGATGCAGTTCGTACATCATTTATAAATCCTGGTAAGAATACCAAAAGGAATAGGGTCCCGCCCCACATTGTGTAGGCAGTTAGATCAACAAATTTGTATTTTTTTAGATAAGGTTTTTGCAAGACAAACGAAAGGCTAGTTGAAAATGCAGCAATAAGTATCAGTATAGCCCTTGGGTCAAATGATATTCCTCCACCTTCTCCCAAAGATATCAATGCAACTCCAAAAAAACTTATGAATATGCCTATCCACCCCCACATCTTCAACTTCTCTCCGAGTATAGATGATGCCAAAAGCGCAGTGAAGATAGGTCCTGAGGC
>CAZVXE010000140.1:0-1591 GCA_964630765.1 uncultured Thermococci archaeon
ATTTCTGGACAGGCAATATTGTCAGCTTTCGGACTTTTTAGGCTAGCGGAAACAGGTTACGTCCCTTGTAACATTGCCGAGATACAATTAGATGACACCATAATTATAAGACTAACAAATAACTAATTATCTGTTCATTCGAATAGAAATAATGAGTCAAATTGCTATTTCTAAGGTAAGACGGGCAGTAGCCCACCAAACGTATGTGCTGTGAAAAGCTGGCAGGGAGAGTATTGGAGATATTTATAAACTGTGACTGCCGGATGCTGTTACTTTGATAAAGGGTAGCGGCTTTTCTAACGGAGCAAAGGCATGGAATGGATGAATTATTTACATTTTTTTGTCTTTCCGACAGGTTATAATTGAGTCATTAAATCACATTCGAGCGGATAACTCATAAAACTCTTTGGCTTCTAGAGGAATATAAGGAAACATGTGGAATGTTAGATTGATAATGAGGTGTTTTGGGAGTTTGTGGTACATTAGGTAACAGTTGAAAGAAGAGGAGGGTTACTGACCTATTTGCGATTTTAAAATTCTATGATAACTGCACAATCTGTTGTGAAGATTCTTTATTCCTTTGAAAAATTTATTTCGTGCGTTCAGAAATGAACCTAGATTATCCCTTGAACTATAGGAGGTATTTGGGTGGATATTGATACGGCTATTGAGACATTAAGTCATAAAAGAAAAATTTTTGTATCTGAAGCAGATTTTCAATTTTCCTTGGCATGGCAAATTCAACAGCGATATCCTGATGCTGATATCAGACTAGAGTATTGTCCCGTGGATATTGATAAATCCATGCATGTAGATATATTAGTTAAAATGAATGATCTATATATCCCTATAGAACTGAAGTATTTTAAACTGGGTTGTGATGTTATAGTTGATGGCGAACGTTTTGTTCTAAAGAATCAGGGGGCACAGGACATCTGCAGACATGACTTTTTAAAGGATATTACAAGGATTGAAAAGCTAATAATGGCTGACTCTAAGTTTATTGAAGGATATGTGATGTTATTAACAAATGACCCCACATATTGGAGTGTGCCTGTAAGTACAAAAACATGCGATACAGAATTTAGAATCAATAATGGAACTGTGAAAAGTGGAGAGCTTTCTTGGGCTAAGCACACTGGAAAAGGCACTATGATGGGGCGTGAAAAACCGCTTAGCATAATGGGCAGCTATACAATGGATTGGCAGGATTACAGCAAGATTGATGATGGTAGAGCCGGAAGTTTTAAACTGTTATGTTTAAAGGTAGAAAAGATAGCAGATTGTAGAGAGGTTTTTTGGGTATATGAGAATTGGGTAGCAGAGAAGAAAGCAATAATACATAAGTCTGAATGTAGTCACTGCAATAATGGAACTGGGACTCATAAAAATGTTCAAGGTAATAGAAATGGGAAATGGCATGGAGATTTCAAATCGTATAATGATGCAAGAGCTTTTGCACAAGGTCTTGAGGATAGAGTGGCTCGAGATTGCGGGCATTGTAAGCCAGAAAACACGAAAATAGAAGGATGTTCATAGCGTGAAAGATAAGTCAAAGTCACCGCCGTAAAGGCATAGCAAAGCAGCCCTG
>CAZVXE010000141.1:0-1529 GCA_964630765.1 uncultured Thermococci archaeon
TTCATAATTATCACCTTTATAGTTAACTAAAATAAAATCATGGATATATTTAAACATTTCCACTATTTGAATTAAATAAAGAAAAATAAATTATTAATTTTTATTCTTGTCGAGTATGCCCATAATCTGCTGCATCGGATATTCTTTTGGTGTTATAGTTATATGGAGTTTATTATCATTGCAACTAAAAATTGCACCTACTATTCCTGGCCTTAATGCTCTAAGAGTTATGATGGAGTCTAATTTGCATCCTTCGGAAGTCCCTGATACAGCAGCCTCAAAATCCTCTATTTCAAAGTAATCACAGAAAAGAAATGCTTCGTAGTCAATGTTACAATCTTTACCTATTACTCTTACTGTGATTGTATCCCCCACTTGCACTACACTTGGCCCAGATATTATACAATATCCTGAGTCATCAGAACAATCGCCACTATACAGCCAAGACAAAGTCCAGCACAAATGTTCTCAGGGGGATCACAAAATCCGCTAACAGCACTTAAAGAGGTAACAACAAAAATTAAGGATATCAATATGGCTAATATTTTCTTCATAATTATCACCTTTATGATTGTTTAAAATAAATGAGGCGATATTTAAACTTATGTCCGACTTGATTTTAGATAACCAATAAAATAATATATCATAAGCTCAACAGGGAAATTACATGGATGATTTTGAAGTAAGTAAGATTAATAATTTTCTTTTGAGAAAGCAGCATCTCTCAAGTGAATCTAAAATCCAAAATATTCTCCAAGTTACAAAGGATATCTGGGGCCTACATGCTACCTATGCCAGTACACCTTACCTGTCTCTTTTTAATAGGGTAAGTAATTTCAGGAAAGAAGCTTTAGATAAAGAGCTTCAAGAAAAAAAACTTGTTAAGATCAGGTGTGTTAGGAAGACCGTTCATATCATACCAAAGGAAAATATTTCCGCCATCTTTTCGGCAACTAAAGAATCAATCCAGATTAATTCCGAAAAGTATTACAAATTCATGGGTGTGGCAGAAAGTGAGTACGCGGCAGCTTCAAAATCTATTCTTGAACTTTTAGGAAGTAATGGCCTTAATGCGAGTGAAATCAAAAAAGAGCTTCATTCTGAAATAAACTTATCGCCCATAATAAACTATATGTGCGATCTTGGGATTTTAGTGAGAGGAATATCCAAGGGAGGATGGAAAAGTAATGCCCATACATATTTCAGAATGGATAAGTATCTCCCGGATATCAATCTTAGTGAATACAGTCAAGATGAGGCACGAAAGATAGTAGTATCACAGTACCTGTCCTCATTTGGGCCGGTAACTCTAACTGATATTTCCTGGTGGACAGGTTTTCCAAAGACTGAAATAAAGAAAATAATTGATGATTTAGGTGGCATAGAGTATGTGAATATTTCTGGTCTTGGGGAGCATATAATTTCCAAAAATGATCTGAATCAATTAAAAAATATTAAAGAGAATAATAATCCACAAATTAATCTTTTGCCTGCGCTTGACCCATACATAATGGGATACAAGGGGCGGG